>NZ_JAMWZB010000011.1 GCF_024305035.1 Algoriphagus sp. | reverse complement strand
AAGCTGAATAATTCCCTGAACCATTTCGTGCATTTTCACCCATGTTGGATTCACTTTAAATCCTTCCATTTGTGAAAGTGACCATTTTAGTGTATTGGTTAGGGTAAAATGAACGGAATCGACATCCTTTTTCAAGGTTTTGAGAATTCGAAAAAATTCTTCCCGCGAAATCACCTCATCTAAGGTAAGGTCAATGAGACTTTTTACTGACCCAATCGGTCCACGGAGGTCATGTCCCAAAATCGAAAAAAGCTTATTTTTAGTCTCGTTGATCTTTTCCAATTGAAGAGATTTATGCTCTAAGTCCGAATTTTGATCAGCAATCATTTGCTTTTGAAGAATCAAATGTTGATTGTATTTTTTTACATTTTTATTCAGCTTAAATAGCCTCAATACCAGAATCAACACGATAAGCGCTCCCAATCCAATCAACCAAACTATTCGATTTATAAACAGCAATCGGTCTGATTGATTATTGTTTTGGGCTTTGAGCAATTCCAACTCTGACTTTTCCAAGTTTTGTTCAAATATCCCCTGCATCAAGGCAATTCTATCTCGATTGGACTGATCTACTAACGAATCATTGATCAGGGTGTAAGACTCCAAGTGCTGAAATGCCTGTTCAATATTTCCCTCCTCCTGATAGACCTTTGACAAATATTTATGGGATTTGGCCAATTCATCTCGATAATTATTCGCTTTGGAAACTTCAATTCCTTCCCGGAGAATTTCTTTTGCTTTATCCAAGTCCCCTATTTGCAAATAAGCATTGCCTAAACGATGCATAACACTGGCCTGAAAAGTAGTAATCCCCTGCTTTCTTGCCATATCCATCGATTTTTCAAAGATGGCCACAGCGCTATCGAATTGGCCACGATACAAATAAACATCTCCAAGAACCCGATTAGAAAAGGAAGTCAGGTACGGCGACCCAGAAGATTCATTGACATGGATGGCCTTTTTGGCATAAAAAACCGAAGAATCAAATTGCTCCAACTGGCTAAAATTATAAGCCACATTATTCAAACTCCGAATCTGAGTATACAAGTCCTTAGAATCTGCGGCGAGCTCAAAGGCCTTTTTGAATTGTTCGATAGCCTTTTGATAATTTTGCTGCTCGTAATATAGCGCACCCATATTGTTCAAAATGCGGGCCGCAAGATTGGAATCTTCAATAGCTGAGGAAAGTTGATAGGCTTCTTCCGAATATTGAAATGCCAGTTTCCACTTGCCTTTGCGGTAATAAATCCATCCGATATTTTCCTTGGCTTTTGCATTTCCATAGGTATAAGAGATCTTTTGAGAAAGCTCTTCTGCCTCCAAGGACAAATCCATCGCTTCCTGAGAAGAAACCTCCCGCAGTTGAGTAGCGATTTCATTGAGTACATCTACCCTATCTTGCCCTTTCGCACCTGGCAAGATCTCTTTAAGACTATCCAGATCCGGTTGTTGAGATTGAACCGAAAAAGCTAGTATAAAGAATAAAAACAATAGAATTAGTCTACGTACTGGGAGTTTCACCTAATGTATCCTGTTTGGTATTGCAAAGTAAACAGAATCAGTGAAATGTGTCATAAAAATATCCAACCAAAAGTCTTTTTATTCCATATTTTTTCATTGCTTTAGGCTTTCCCAATCCCAATCCTTGTTCATTTGCTTGATCGCATGATGAGCAGTTAAATCGTATTGACAAGGGACGATGGATACATAATTGTTGGCAATAGCCCACTCGTCATTATCTTCTCCTTTGTCAAAATTCACAAAATTGCCCGCCATCCAAAAATATTTTCTTCCATTGGGATCAAATCGCTCTGCAAATTCTTCTTGCCATTTGGCATCAGCCTGACGGCAAACTTTAATTCCTCTGATATTTTCTTTTTGCTTGGGAGGAAAATTAACATTTAAGGCAATTCCTTTGGGAATTCCATTCTCTAAAACTTGCTGAGCGATTTTTTCCACCCAAATCTCAACATGGGAAAAGTCAGCTTTGGAAGAAAAATCACAAAGACTGAATCCAATTGAAGGCAAGCCCTCCAGTGCTCCTTCGATTGCTGCCGACATCGTACCTGAATAAAGCACTGATATGGAAGTATTGGAACCATGATTAATTCCACTCACAACCAGATCCGGAGTACGGTCCTTAAGCACATAATGCTTAGCCAGCTTTACACAATCAGCCGGAGTACCACTTGATTTGTAGGCCACTACCCCATCAAAAATCTCTTCTTCATACAGTCTTAAGGTCTCTCCAATGGTAATGGCGTGTCCCATCCCGGATTGCGGACTATCTGGGGCAACAACCACGACATCCCCCAGTTTTTTCATAATAGATACAAGCACTCGGATTCCCTTAGAGGTAATCCCATCGTCATTGGAGACGAGAATTAGGGGTTTTGACATTAGTTGGTATTCAATTCGTTGTAATAGGCGGTAATTCGAAGCAAATCTCCTCGCTTGTCATGCTCCAGTCGATTCTTTCGCATGAAAAGATTGATTTCATCTTCATATCCTGATAGAAGTGAAAAGAGATCTTTCTTTTTCAGGCTATACCGTTGAATCTGATTATCCTTAAAGAAGTAATAATTGAAGGCAAGCCGATAACCGTTCATAACTTGAGGACCCCAAAGTGGATTCATGCTCATCGGACCCCAAGCTCCCATATTTCTCGAATCGGTTGCAATGTATTCCCGGCACAGTAGGGCTACATTTTCTCCTTCGGTCAATACTTCAAAGAATATGGGAGTCTCGTAATCTCCATTGAGCGAATAGGGTAAACTGTAAAATTTTCTCACTCCTCCATAGACTTCATCAAAAATCTCAAAATAAACCACATTGGAAGCGGTAAATGTCTCGATTCGGTCTGTTTGAAGTTGGACTAAATTATTATCCAAGTCATACTTTACCAGACCAGTATAATTTTGACCTTCAGATCCGTAAATGTTCCCTTTATGCCAAATTTGAGAAGGAAATTGGTTTTGTCCCAAAGCAACTGTGCCCGTCCAAAGCAGTATACCAAGGAATAAAAGGGTATGATTTAGTATGTTTTTCATAACACATTTTACGCATTTTTTCAATTCGGGTTGAGGACTTAGGTCACTCCCAATAGAAATCTGAGTTCTCCCTATTTGAGGATGGTATGTCCCATTTTGTCCCGTTTGGTCTTTAGATATTTTTCATTGTGCGGATTGGGCGCAATTTCGATTGGTACTTGATCTACAATTTCTAACCCGTACCCGATGAGCCCTACCCGCTTTTGAGGATTATTGGAAATAAGCCGGATTTTACCTACACCTAAATCCCTCAAAATCTGAGCGCCTACCCCATAATCTCTGCTATCCATAGGAAGCCCCAAAGCTAGATTGGCCTGAACCGTATCCATTCCTTCTTCCTGCAATTTGTAAGCTTTCAGTTTATTAATCAAGCCTATTCCTCTACCTTCTTGATTCATGTATAACACCAATCCCTTCCCCTCTTTCTCTACCATTTCCATGGCAGCGTGAAGCTGCGGTCCGCAATCGCATCGGCAGCTCCCGAAAATATCCCCGGTCATGCAAGAGGAATGTACTCGAACTAAAATAGGCTCATCTTTTTCCCAAGTTCCTTTGATTAAAGCCAAGTGAAGTTCATCGGTATTGGTTTGACGGAAAGCAATCAAATCAAAATCGCCCCAGCTGGTAGGAAGTTCAACACCGATTTCGCGTTTGATTAAGGACTCATTTTTTAAGCGATAGGCAATAAGGTCTTTAATAGAAACAAGCTTCAACTTAAATTTTTTAGCGACTTCTATCAAGTCAGGAAGTCGAGCCATGGTCCCATCTTCATTCATGATTTCCACCAAAACACCAGCGGGCGAAAGACCAGCCAACCGAGAAAAATCTATGGCAGCCTCGGTATGACCCGCCCTTCTCAACACTCCACCTCTTTTGGCTTTCAAGGGAAAAATGTGTCCCGGTTTTCCTAATTCGGATGGATCGATGGAGTCGTCCACCAAAGCTTTGATCGTTTTGGCTCGATCAGAAGCTGATATTCCGGTAGTACAACCATGTCCGATCAAATCCACAGAAACTGTAAAAGGCGTTTCGAAGGCAGCTGTATTTTGCCCCACCATCAATTCCAGCCCTAATTTTTCACATCGGTCTTCAATTAGTGGTGCGCAGATCAATCCCCGTCCGTGAGTGGCCATAAAATTGATGATTTCAGGAGTAACTTTTTCAGCAGCACAGACAAAATCCCCTTCGTTTTCACGATCCTCGTCATCAACTACGATGATTACTTCTCCATTTTTGATTGCTTCGATAGCAGATTCTATCGAATCCAATTGGTAATTTTCCACTCGATTAGGGTTAAAATTGATGTAATTTTACGGCACAAATTTAAATGCTTTCGATTCTAAAACAGTGAGTGACCAAAGAAAGTTTGGCCATCATCCTACGACAATCCCCAATTCCTTATCAATCTCTATCTGTACTTTTTTAAGGGCTAAATAGAGTTCTTGAAATTCAATCACTTGATCATCTCCTAGTCTTTCTGATTCCGCATTTTTAATTTTCGCTTTAGCCTCTTCCAACATTTTGCGGACAAACTTTCGTTTAAGACGAAGAATCGTCCGGAATCCGGTCAGTGACAGGTCATCCTCTTCTCTATTTACCAAAATCTGATGGGTAGCTTCCCAATGGGTGGAGATTTCATACCGGGGAGTGATCAGATTGATGATTTCCTTTTTGATTTCCATATCTTCCACCGTCTTAAAAAAATCCTTGTCGGGAATCTCATTTTGAGCCAGTTTATACCGGTACATTTTTAAAATCTTAGCATAAATAGGTGTCTCAAACTCCAATTCTTCAGTCTCCTGAAGCAGGTATTGGCTCAGGTGCATTTCTTGCCCCTCGAGTTTTTCCCAACCATAATTAACCAACATTCGGATCATCTCCCGCTCTTGAATTTTGAGGAGTTCATTGATGGAGATTTCCGCTTTGCTCGAAATGAATTGTTCAAAGGGCTGGACTGATTCTTGCTCCTCTTTTTGTTTAGAATAGTGATCTTTTTGAGATTTGAGTAGTAATTTATTAAGCTCTGCATGGATAATTTCTTCGTCCACGTCAAGCAACACTCCTGCTTCTTTGGCATACACAGACCGAACTATCGGATCGGGAATTTTCCCTATACTTAGAATTACCTCACGGATCACTTCGGCCTTGCGAATCGGATCTCGTGCAAATTCATCTTTGAAAAGGCCAATCTTGAATCCAATAAAATCCTTACTCTGCTCCTTTAAATAGCTCTCAAATGCTTCAGACCCCACCTTTCGAGAATAACTATCCGGATCCTCACCCTCGGGAAAGACCACAGCTTTGACATTGAGCCCCCCTTCAAGCAACAAATCGATTCCGCGAAGGGAAGCTTTGATCCCTGCCGCATCGCCATCGTAAAGGACGGTAACCTGATCTGTAAATCGCTTGATTAGTTTGATTTGACCTTCTGTCAATGAGGTTCCCGAAGATGCCACCACGTTTTCAATTCCAGACAAATGCATGGAAATAACATCAGTGTATCCCTCTACCAGGTAACAGTTGTCCCGATCCCGAATGGCTTTTTTCGCCTGAAACATCCCGTAGAGCACATCACTTTTATGATAAACAGGGGTTTCTGGAGAATTGATGTATTTGGGTTGGTTTTTGTCCTTGGTGAGAATCCGCGCACCAAATGCGATGGGTTTTCCACTAATATTGTGAATGGTAAAAATCGCCCGATTACGAAACCGATCATAAATTCTTTTAGGGTCACCTTCTTTTTGCAAAACAAGTCCTGCCTTAAGCAAAATCTCCTCTGAAAACCCTGCTTTTCTGGCCGCATTGAGCAAATTATCCCAGCCGTCCAAAGCAAAGCCCAAATCAAACTTCTCAATAATGGAAGGAGAAAAACCTCGCTCTTTAAAGTAACTCAGTCCAATGGATTTTCCCTCTGGGGTACTTAAATTTTTGACAAAAAAATCACGGGCAAAACCCAATGCAATCAATAAACTTTCCCGCTCACTTTGAGCCTGCTCCTGCTCTGGGGTACGTTCTTGCTCCTCTTCTACCTCGATACCATATTTTCCGGCTAGATGCCGAATGGCCTCCTGAAAGCCGATTCCCTCGATATCCATGATAAATTGAATCGGATCACCGGCCTTTCCGCATCCGAAACATTTGTAAATCTGTTTAGCAGGAGAAATGGAAAAAGAGGGTGTTTTCTCCCCATGGAACGGACAACAGGCCCAGAGGTTTTGGCCCTTTTTTTTCAGGGGCACATAGTCTGCAACCACCTCCTCGATGTCCATCCGTTCTTTTACTTTGTCTGAGGTGAATTTACTTATATTCATGGCTACACAATTACGGCAAAGTTAACTTACGCTCCCAAATAGCCTACCAAAATCAAGAACTATTTGGTCCAATGGGAGGTTTATACAAGGAGTCAGATATCTGTCAAAGTTTCTCAAAACAAAGTCTAAGCACTAACTTGCAAAAAAATTAGAAGCGATCACATGCAAATCACCAAAGAGTCCTTGTTGAAATCCCTCTCCAGAGTAGAAGATCCTGATCTCAAAAGAGATTTAGTGAGTCTGGGAATGATCCAAGGAATTGACATTTCTGGAAACAAAATTCAATTTAAAGTGGTACTGACCACACCAGCTTGTCCCCTGAAGGAGGTAATCAAAAACAATTGCTTGGAAGCTTTGGAGCAAGATTTTGGTAAAGAAATCGAGGTAGAAATCACCATGACTTCCCAAGTCACCACGGTCAGAGATGCCACTCCGATTTTACCTCATGTTAAAAATATCATCGCAATTGCTTCTGGAAAAGGCGGAGTTGGAAAATCTACCACGGCGGTTAACTTGGCTGTTTCCTTGGCAGAAACCGGGGCAAAAGTAGGCCTAATCGATGCAGATATTTCTGGCCCTTCTATTCCGACTATGTTCAACGTGGAAGGAGAGCAACCTGCCGTTAAGAAAGTTGGCGATAAAAATGTAATCATTCCCATCACCCAATACGGGGTTAAGTTGATGTCTATTGGTTTTCTCACTCCTACAGACTCAGCAGTGGTTTGGCGCGGTCCTATGGCCAGTTCTGCCCTTCGTCAATTTATTTCTGACGTGGATTGGGGAGAGCTTGATTACCTTTTCATTGATTTACCTCCGGGCACTTCAGATATTCATCTAACTATGGTTCAAACGGTCCCTGTAACTGGAGCAGTCATTGTCACTACCCCACAAAAAGTAGCTTTGGCAGATGCGAGCAAAGGACTTTCGATGTTTAAACAACCACAAATTAATGTTCCCGTTTTAGGTGTTGTAGAAAATATGGCTTACTTTACACCTGAGGAACTCCCTGACCACAAATATTATTTATTTGGAAAAGAAGGGGGGCGAAAATTAGCAGAGAAGTACCAAGTTCCATTCTTGGGTGAAGTTCCCATCGTACAAGGTATCCGAGAAAGTGGTGACACCGGTTTTCCAGCAGTATTGAAAAATGGAATTACTCAAACAGCCTACATGGAATTGGCAGAATCGGTAGCCCGGCAAATCGCAATAAGAAATGCATCGGTAAAAAAGACAGAAAAAGTAGAAATTAAAGCATAATATCATTATAAACTAATGCAGACTGAATTAAGAGAACAAATTGAATTTGCTTTAGATACGATCAGGCCGTATCTGGAAGCTGATGGTGGAAATGTGCGCATCGTTGAACTGACTGAGGATAAAGTCCTGAAAATAGAAATGCTTGGGAATTGTGGCTCTTGCCCCATGTCTTCGATGACTCTGAAAGCTGGTGTAGAGGAAGCCATCAAGAGAGCCATACCCGAAATCACCCGAGTAGAGGCTGTAAATTTAACTATTGTTTAACTTTTTCTTTTATGACCAGATTTTACTGCTTTTTTCAAAAAGCTATTTTGCTCCTCTTTGGAGCTTTTTTTGCATCTACCCTTAGCTTTTCGCAAACTTTTGAATTAAAACCTCTGAATGAATTTTCAGGATACGGAAATAAAAAACTGGCTCATACGCATCATGAAAAGTGTGGACACGACATCATTGAAAAAATGATTGAAAAAGACCTGGGTTATTTTGGAACCCGGGATTTTTTGGAAAACTGGATGGAAGGAGAAATTGAAAAACGACGATCTCAGCCACAGATCCTTTCCAGAATCCAAAATGAAGTCAGAAAAATACCCGTAGTGGTTCATGTTATCCATCGAGGAGAAGAAATCGGGCAGGGTACTAATATTCCACTTGCTCAAATCGAAGCTCAAATCCGTATTTTAAATGAGGACTTTCGGAGACAAAATCCCGACGCTTCTCAAACCCCTTCCATTTTCCAACCTGTAGCAGCCGACGCTCACATAGAATTTGTCCTAGCTACAAGAGACTCCAATGGGATTCCCACTGATGGGATCACCAGAACCCAGGGTCCTCAAAATACCTATAGTCCCGATGATGCAATTTTAATCGGACAGACCTCCCAATGGGATCCGGAAACCTACATGAATATTTGGGTGGTACCCTTGGAGCAACCTTTCATTGGTTACGCTTCCTTCCCGGTATCGGATTTACCAGGCCTAAATTTTTCACCAACCTCTGCTACAGCTGACGGAGTAACCATAGATTATCGCTTTTTTGGGACAGGGGGAAGTGCCATCAGTGCCTCCCGAGGAAGAACAGCCACCCATGAAGTGGGGCACTTTTTAGGGTTGAGACATATTTGGGGCGATGGGGGTTGTGATGTAGATGATTTTGTCGAAGATACTCCCCGGCAGGATAATTCTAATAACACCTGCACGGCCGGAGGGTCGCGGTTCAGCTGCGGTTCGGAAGATATGATTCAAAACTACATGGATTATACCCCTGATGCCTGTATGAATCTATTTACTTTAGGTCAGGTGGAGCGTTTTAATGTCGTATTGGAAAATAGCCCTAGACGGGTCAACTTGGTTAATAATTTTGCGACAATTGAGCCGGAACTAGTGGACTTTGACCTTTCACTGACCCGATTAATTTCACCCGGAGATTTTGCTTGCAATTCTACGGTTATGCCAGCGATTGAAGTAACAAATGCTGGACTAGAAACACTCACCTCCGCTCAGATTGAATTGAGAAGAAACAATACTGTTCTAGAGTCTAAAAGCTTTTCATTCGCGTTAGAAACCGGCCAAAGTGAGGTACTCGAATTCCAAAACTTTGAATTGCTAGAAAGCGAAAACCAGGTAGAATTCCGCTTAATTTCAGTCAATAATCGCTCAGACCAAAATCCTGACAACAATAGTTTGGAATCCAATCCCAAACTTCAGCAGGAAATCAATCTTCCCTTTAGTATTTCTGGAAATACACTTCCTGAGAATTGGATTAACGAAAATCCTGATGGAGCTTTTGGCTGGGAACCTATTACTCGAACCGTTTCCGGAGAATCGCAAGACTTATTTTATATTCGACATTTTGAATATGAAGCACAGGGTGAGCTTGACTTTTTAATTAGTCCGGTCATTGATTTGGCAAAATACCCCAATGCACAATTGGTGTTTGAAATGGCGCATTCGACCTATAACCAAGCTGGATTTCAAGATGCCTTGTTCGTTTCTATTTCTGATGATTGCGGAAATAGTTTTGACCTTCCTACAGCCCGTTACCAAAAAAGTGGGCAGTCGCTAACGACTGTTTCTCCAAGTTTGGAAGAGTTTTTTCCTACAGACAATGCTCAATTTAGAACCGAACTGGTCAATCTCTCTGACTTTGCTTCCCTGGGAAAAGTCCGGATTTCAATCATTACCCAAAATTCTTACGGAAATAATATCTTCCTAAAAAACATTCGAATTTTGGATCAAGAGGAGTTCAATTATCAACTAACTTTGGAAGAGCTTGTTGTCCCAAGCCCCATTTCTGACGGTCGATATACCAATGAATCCCTTTTAGTGACCAACACCGGAAATCTCCCCATCACAAGTTTAGTTTTATCCAAAATCACCAACAATGGAAACGAAGCCAGTTTCTTAGCAACGGGAGGTGCTGTCCTTCCCGGCGAAACATTCACATTAAATGGAACAAACTCCACTAGAGAAGGAAAAAACAGAATTGACTACAGCAGCATTCTACCAAACTTTGACCAAAATCCCGGTAGTGAAAGTAATTTAACCCGTTTTATTATCGAAAATGAGGAGCAGGTAGCCACTCCTTGGCGCCAAAACTTTAATCCTACCGCCAGTTTAGGGCCCTGGACCAGTTTAAACCCTGAATCGGACAGTCGTGCTTGGGAAGTAACCTCACTCAGCGGGTCTTCTTCCCCAAATAATGCTCTTGAACTCAGACAAATGCAGCCAGGAGAGTCCTATTGGTTGGGTTCACCTGTTTTTGATTTAAGTAAAGCGATCCAAGCCAGTCTTTTCTTTGATTTGGCAGCAGGACAGGTCAGTTCGGATACCAGAATGCGAGTTCTCGCCAGTTCAGACGCAGGTGACACCTACCAAGAAATCTTCCAAATTTCCGGGGAGGAAATCAGTACTGTCTCCTCCGGAGCAGCTAATCCAAACCGTCCGGATGACTTTATTCGAAATTACATCAACCTCACTAATTTCACCGGAAATGGATTTTCGGAAGTGAGGTTGGCTTTGGTGATTGACCAGGCAGATGAAGCTAACGATCCGATCTACCTGGATAATTTAGAGCTCTTCTTAAGTGCCGACCCCGATCCAGTGATTCCACAAGAAGGTATGGCGCTGATTTATCCAAATCCCGCCACAGACTATTTTAACGTAGCATTTAATTTACCCAGCTATCAAAATGTGACCCTTGAAATCATATCGAGCACGGGTACAGTTGTCCATGAAGTAAGCTATCCCGCTACGCTAAATCAGACCTATACCTTTAGCCGAGATATTTTCAAACCCGGACTTTATATCGTCAAAATCACCAGTCTCACGCTTGCCGAAACCCATCGGGTTATTCTGCGATAAAAAATTTAAGCCGGAGCAAAAAACTTCGGCTTATTTTTTGCCAAGAAATGATTTAATTTTCCCGTTTGGGGACTTCCGATTTCCGATTATCTTTACTTATTGTATTTATATTCATGAGCCCACTAAATTACTCCTTGAAAAAAATTCTCATCAATCTTTCGATTATCATTTTATTTTCTTTGTTGTTGGGATTTTTGTTTTTGAAAATATACCTGCCGATGTATACAAACCACGGCGAAACTGTCTCTGTACCTAATCTTGAAGGATATACATTTGAGCAAAGTATAGAAATCCTAGAAACCAATGGGTTGAATTTTGAAGTTTCACCAGACTCAGCATTTAGTACGGATGAAGAGCCACTTGCAGTTCTCAAACAAATCCCACCGCCAGAAGAACAAGTCAAATATGGCCGAAAAATCTATCTTACCCTAAATGCTCGGAATGCTCCCCTGATCAAAATGCCAAACCTGGTCAATCTCCAACTCAAAAATGCACAGGAAATACTGGCAAATATTGGATTACAAAGAGGGGAACTAGTCTATGTACCCGATATTGCCATTAATGCCGTTTTGGAACAAAAATATAGAGGGGTAACGGTAGCAGAGGGTTTTGAAGTACCAAAAGGAGCTAAAATAGATCTAGTCGTAGGCGATGGACTGGGGAATCAAATTCTAAGTGTTCCTGATTTTGTGGGAATGGAAGAAGAAGAAGCTGAGTTTTTGATCCTGGGCTCAGGATTGCGAATCGGTCAAAAATATTATGAACAAAATGACACTATTCCTGCCGGATACGTTTTTAGGCAAAACCCAAAAGATAGATCCCAGGTAAAAACCGGAGAATTGGTGGATTTGTGGATCTCTAAAAATTCAGATAACTAAACGTTGAACAAAACGCTTTTCCATATTGGCGCTTTTCTTTTATTCCTAACCGGAACCCAAGCGGCCATTGCCCAATTTGTAGAATTTAAAGCTATACCCCAAAACAAATACAAGCATCAAACCCTTGAACCGGGCAATCTGAGAATTAAAAATCAAAATCTTTTTCCTTTTTGGGATGATTTCAGCCTAGGTCTGGATACCACCGCATGGGATTTTGAAGGGGTTCAGTTTTCGGAAACCATGGGAAATAATGCTCCTTCCCTGGGAGTCATTGCTCTGGATGGAAGCGATGAAAACGGAACTCCCTACTCGAGAGAAGTTCGGGACCAAGGAATCGCAGACGTGCTCACCTCCGGAATCTTTGACTTGTCAAATTTTGAGGAGAATCAAGCAGAACTAAGTTTCTTTTGGCAAGCTGGAGGCAAAGCAGAACTTCCAGACTCAAACGATCGATTGATTTTACAGTTTTTGGATCCCGATAGCCTTTGGACTACCGTTTGGTCGGTGAATGGTGGAAGTGAACAAGATGCAAATCAGTTTACCAGTGAAAAAATCAACATCGAATCCAATTTTCTACACGAGAATTTCCAGTTTCGCTTTTTTAACGAAGCAAGGCTTTCCGGACCATTCGATACCTGGCTGATTGATTACATCCTATTGGCCCCAGAATCTGGATCAGCCGAGTTTTCAGTTTCTGATCGATCCTTGACCCAACCTAATGACTTTTTGATTGGGCCCTACGGAGCTGTTCCCTTTTTCATGGTAGCCTCCTATTCTGCTGAGAATCTCCCTTTAGTCAGCAATGAATTCAATAACCTAGAAAATCGCTTCCGGGCGATGGAATATTCCATATTTTTTGGTCAAAAGCAAAATCTAATTCCGATCAATCAAAACACTCCTTTTAACCCTGTACCCAATGCAAGGGAAAGACGGTCATTTTCCAGTCAGGAATTGGGAGAAATTCCCTCCCTAGAACAAGAAGGTGAAGTGGAAATTTTATCGTATTTGACAACCGGAGATCGGGAATTTTTTACCCGAGATGGAACAGACACCACTTTTTATTCACAGATTGATTTCAGAATCAACGACACGGTGAGAAGCTTTTTTCCCCTTCGTGATTACCTAGCATATGACACAGGAAGGCCGGATTATGCAGCCGGAATTAATCAACGCTCAGGTGAACTAGTGTTGCGGTATAGGATCGAAACTCAGGCTTATATTTCTGGAATTTCAATAAAATTCACCAATACCAACCAATCCAATCTTCCCATAGATATTTTGATCTATCAGGACTTGGAATCAGCCCCCCTCTATCGGAAAGAAGAGTTGATCCCCAACCTTTCTAGTTCAGATTCACTTTCTTATTTCCCGCTTGATACGGCCATCGGCGTAAATGGGGAATTTTACGTTGGATTCGCCCAATTTACCAATGAGTTCATTCACATTGGATTGGACAAAAGTAACGATCAAAGACAGGAGATCTTTTACAATATCAGTGGAGCTTGGGCTCAAAATGAGGAGGTTCCAGGGGCCCTGATGATCCGACCTCATTTGAGTCCGGATTCCCCCTTTGAAGATGCAGAAAACCCAGATTCGGAGGTCTCTACCTATCCCAATCCTGTCACCAACCGATTAACGGTGGAAGCCGAAATTCTTTACACCAAAATTTATGATTCTTTGGGTCGTGAAATTTTAGCTCCGCGTGAGGAAACATCATCTGGAGAAATCATTAATTTTACAGGACAGAAATCGGGAATTTATGTATTGCATATCATGACCCCGACTGGTTTGAAAACAAAAAGAATTTTGGTAAACTAATTATGGAAGATATCACTGTAAACGAGCTGAAAGAGCGGCTTGAAAAAAAAGATAAATTCGTTTTTTTAGACGTTCGAGAAGAATGGGAATACGACGATGATAACCTAGGAGCTAAAAATATTCCGCTAGGCGATTTACCCCATCAGTTGGACGAACTAGAACAGCATAAAAATGATGAAATTATCATCCACTGCCGAAGTGGTGCACGAAGTGGAAATGCCAAGAAATTTTTGGAATCAAAAGGATTCTCCAAAGTTAGAAATGTACTCGGTGGGATCATGGCCTACCGTGATCTTTGATTCCTGATTAAGTAATTATTTAAGTTAAATTAAATTGAGCGAGTCTGATGACTCGCTTTTTTTATTCAAAAATGAATGGTCTTGGCGAAAAACAGAGGGCAAAAATTAAGATTGCCAACCAACCAATCACTTTTCGCTTGGTATCCAGTTCCCGAAATCCACTCACCTCAGGATGCCTCACTCCCATTACTCTTCCCAATAAAAACCCATATAACAACCATCCTTGGTAGCCTTCCCATCCGGGCTTAAAAAAGGCAATTCCATATTGGATTGCGGCCATGGAAAGAATAATCGTCAGCCTGGTTTGTAAATCCAAACCGGACCGCTGATAGCAAAAAAACAAAAAGACAAGGTAAAAAGGTATCCAGATGATCAGCTCTTCGAATGGCATGTAGGGACTAATCATACCTAATCCCGCATAGCCTAAAAAAAGAGTAAATACCACTAATGAAATCTCACTGTGCCGCTTTGGAAACAGTCCAAAAACAACATGCCCTCCATCCAATTGACCGATGGGTAATAAGTTAAGCGCGGTAAAAAACAAGGCCAAATACCCCGCAAATAAATAGGGGTAATGAATCACCTCTGACATCTCAGGGATTCGCTCTGGATTAGCCAGCAAATCCCCCATCAACGAAAATAGCAAGTTGTTTCCCAGCCTGAAATTCAAGGTTTCCTCCGTATTTACTTCAAAATTAGGATCGGCATATTCCGGGTGAATTTCGTAAATGTATTCAGCCGGAGGCAGAGTCAAAAAACCATAAGCCAACACCATGATCGCGACAACAAAACCCGCAAGAGGTCCTGCCACACCAATGTCAAAAAACTTAATTCGGGAATTGACAAAGCTTTTCATTCGAATCACCGCCCCAAAAGTTCCGATAGAAGGAGCTCCACCCAAAAAGCCCAACCAACCCGGAATAAACAAGGGAAGTGAACACTTGACTTTATGATAAAAAGAGGTGAACAAGTGCCCCAACTCATGCACCAACAGGATTCCAATGAAGGGGACCGAATAGGCAGTGGACTTAAGGAAAAATTCCCAGGTAAGCGCATGCTCGCCTTCTCCATATACGGATTTTAAATATACCCACTCACTTCCAGCTAAGGTAGTGGTGAGGAGTGTCAGGATAAAAAACAGCCCATGAATGAGGTATTCTTTTGGCTTATACATCCTTAAAAAAATCAAAAATTACTTCTGGTCCATGGACATGAACAGCATGAATTCCAAGGGCTGAAGCTCCTTGAACATTTGCCTGCAAATCATCGAAGAAAACAACCCGGTCCGATGAGGTGCCCAGATCGGTTAACATTTTCTCATAAATTTCTGGTTGTGGTTTAGCCAATCCCATTTCATGACTAAAAAACACCCAGTCAAAGACCGGATCAAAGTTTTTCAACCCGTGATCCCGCTCCAAAATATCATTTACGGCATGAATGTGAATCAAATTTGTATTACTAAGCACACCTACTTGATAGTACTGCCGAAGCTTCTTGATCAACTCTAATCGAGGGGCTGGGATTTTTCCCAAAAGATTATTCCAAAGTTCATCGACCTTATCGTCTGTCCAGTTTTGCTCGAAATATTCTCTTACTGCTTGGCGAAAAGTCATCGAATCAATCCAGCCCCGTTCATAATCTAAATGAAAGGGAGTTTGATACAATTGATCCACTTTATCATGATGAGACTCTGGCAATTCGTTCTTAATCAAGCGAATGGCCTTTTGGTAATCGATGTCGATGATGACATTGCCTAAATCAAAGATTAAAAAATCTGCATCCGGTGTTTTTTTCATTGAAAACATGGGTTGTGAATATCAGGTCAAATATGTAACATTGCAGTCCCAAAACCAAGATATGAATCAAATAGCTCATCAAATCTCTTCAATTTAATTGAAAGAAGACGAGTTAAAAAATTCAAAATAAACTACTTTCTTTGTCTCTTATTGGATCAGATCGGGAGCTTGCCAGTAGGATAAACTTCAGTTAATTTGGGCCTATAGCTCAGTTGGTTAGAGCTTCTGACTCATAATCAGGAGGTCGCTGGTTCGAGCCCAGCTGGGCCCACTAAAACCCTGTTTACAGCTTGTAAATGGGGTTTTTTTATGTTTCGGTAGCAGAATTGGTAGCAAAATGGCAAAAAAAATATCCCCGACGTGAGCCGGGGTCTCAATCAAACCTCAAACTGATCCAGATTATTTGCTCAAAATTCAAAAGTGGATAGGGTTTTAGAGAAGCGTGAGGGTCTTGTTTATTGGTAGATTATTTGGAGAAGTCCATCCCATTTTTCTTTCCCTCCAAATCCAAAATCAAGTACTTTTCCTTTTATTTGCGGATAGAAAATGAACAAGAGAAAGACTCCCCTATCCCAGCAAAACAAAGGATTTATTTTAGCCTTGTTGGCGGCTATTTTTTGGGGAGTGGCAGGAAACTGTGCCCAATTCCTTTTTGAGGAGAAACAATTTGATCCAGCTTGGTTGGTTACCTGGAGATTGCTGCTCGCTGGATTTATTCTCTTATTGATTGATGCCAAAAATCACGGTTTAAAGGTCTTCAACATCTGGAAAAATAAACAGGACGCTTGGTCAATTCTAATTTTTGGAATACTGGGGATGCTGGCAGTCCAATACACTTATTTTTACTCCATTCAGCTTTCCAATGCAGCCACCGCAACGGTAATCCAATATCTGGGACCTGTATTTATTGTCGCTTTTTTTGCCCTTAAGCATAGAAAGTGGCCACTTGCTATCGAGTTTTTATCCTTGAGTTTAGCTCTTGGCGGGACTTTTCTTTTAGTCACCCACGGAACAATCGATACTCTTGTCATTTCAAAAAAGGCAATCCTCTGGGGGCTCTTATCGGCACTGACTTTTGCTTTTTACAGCATTTATCCAGTGGAATTATTGAGCAGGCACTCTTCTGTACGAGTAACTGGATGGGCCATGTTTCTGGGAGGTTTGGTTTTTTCCATTGAATCCGAACCTTGGAACCTTCAAGGACAGTGGGATTTAGAAACAGGGGCTGCATTTTCTTTCATTATTATTTTTGGAAGTATCCTCTCCTTTTTATTTTTCATGAAAGCTATCCCATTGATTGGTTCACAAACTGCCTCCCTGGTTTGTAGTGTGGAACCATTATCTGCAGCCTTTATGGCGGTCATTTGGCTTGGCGTAAGTTTTACGGGATTGGATTGGCTTGGTACATTCATGATCTTGGGAACGGTTGCTCTGCTTACTCTGGCCACAAAAACCAAAAAACTCTCGATTTAAGTCTATCGGTTTTCAGAAGAAGGCGCTGATTTCTTACCTTTCCATGAAAAGTGTTAATTCGCTCACCAGATCATTTTTCCAAAAATAAAAGCGCTGATGTCCAATCATCATCATTCGAGTGGAAACCTAAAACTTGCCTTTTTCCTAAATTTAGGATTTACGGTAATCGAATTCGTCGGAGGGGTCTGGGTTAATTCAGTAGCGATTCTTTCCGATGCCATTCATGATTTGGGGGATAGTGTTTCCCTGGGATTAGCTTGGTATTTAAACCATAAATCCCATCAAAGGGCCAATAAAATTTACACCTTCGGTTATGGTCGATTTTCACTTTTAGGAGCATTGATTAATGCTCAAATTCTGATCATCGGATCATTTTTTGTTTTATCCGAAGCGATAGAACGACTCGTTAACCCCGAACCTAGCCATGCAACTGGGATGATTCTTTTTGCCTTATTCGGCGTCTTGATCAATGGCTTTGCAGCATGGAAAGTTAGCCATGGAAAAAGCCAAAATGAAAAGGTTATCAGCTGGCATCTTTTTGAAGATGTTTTGGGCTGGGCTGTAGTGTTGATCGGAGCGATCATCTTATATTTTCATTACGTTGCTTGGTTGGACCCTGCCCTTTCGATCGCCATCACGCTTTTTATTCTTTGGAATGTCTTCAAAAGTCTCAAAGAAACCATGCTGATTTTTTTCCAAGGTACCCCTTCGGGAATTTCACTTGAACAAATCGAAAAAAGAGTCTCGATTCACCCAAAAGTAAAATCACTTCATCACTTCCATGTTTGGTCATTAGATGGCTCAAACCATGTGTTTACCGCACATATTTGCCTACAGGATATTTCGGATTTAAACGAACTCAGGTTGACCAAAGAATCCATTCAACAACTAATCAACGAGTATCCATTTAGTCACTATACGATTGAGTGGGAACTTCCGGGGGAAAACTGCCTGATGCAATCAATTAGTGATTAATTGAAGAACTTTTTCTCGTAAAACTGGAATTACCTCTGACTCAAACCAATCATTATTTCTCATCCAAAGCCGATTTCTTGGAGAGGGATGAACAAGGGGGAAAAAGTCAGGCAAATAATTTTCAAAGCAGCGAACCGTCTCGGTCAAATTCCGCTTTCGTTTCCTCCCCAAATAATAGCGCTGAGCATGATCGCCGATAAGAAGTGTCAGTTTCACTTTTGGCATGGATTTGATCAATTTGGAATGCCAAAGTGGCGCACATTCTGGCCTGGGTGGGAGATCCCCTCCTTTTCCCCTACCCGGATAACAAAAACCCATGGGCATTATCCCAAAAATCTTCCGGTCATAAAACGTATCTGGATCCACATCCAGCCATCGCCTAAGTTCCTCTCCACTCCGATCATTCCAGGGAATCCCTGTTTCATGAACTCGAGTACCAGGGGCTTGACCGATCAGTAGGATTCGACTTTCACCAGAAACAGCTACAACTGGCCTTGGCCCCAAGGGCAAAAATGGTTCGCATAATTTACAGTCCTTAACCGCTGCTAGTAAAGATTGACCCTCTTCCATGATTAAAATTAGGGTTTTGATCCAATTTCCATTGTTTTACACGTAAAGCAAAATCCTAAGTTAAAAGGGCCTGGATTGAGAAGCGTCAAATTCTGCTATATTCCCTAATTTTCCCTTTTGGGCCTTTGCCCAATCCAACCCGGATTTAGGTGCTTGGTACAGGTAATTTGGCAATTACCGCTTTCAAAATTCCCCCTGGGCGATTCATGGAGAAGCTCAGTATCGCAACCATGCTCATATCGGAGATTTAGAACAGGTACTGCTTCGGACAGGATGGTAATATAACCTTCAAAGTGGTGCAGCAAATTTTGCTAGCCGGATATGGATCCATCACCATCCAAACGCCGAGAGAAGTCAACAACGGATTTCATGAGAGCAGAATCTATCAGGAAGTACTATTTCGGCATAAAATAGGTTGGGCAGTCTGGATGCACCGCTATCGATAGGAACAGCGCTGGGAGGAAAACAGTCTTTTCCAAACCAACATCGTTAGGCAGTTTTTGTAAATAGGCCACTCAATCAAAAAGAACTAAACGAAGCAGGAAGCTGGTACCTTCAAGTATATGATAAGCTTTTTGTCAATGGAGAAAAGTGGGAGGATGAAGTTGAGTTTTTCGAGCAAAACAGATTATAAACAGGACGGGAATACCGATTTAATCCCAAATTAGCTCTCCAAGCAGGTCTACTTGACCAATCCTCCAAATAGAGCAGTAAACTTCAATTACAATTTTCTCTTTTTCAACAACTTTACTCCAAAAAATAGCTTCGGAGATTATTCGGTAAAAATTTTAATTTGATGATCTAATCAGGGTAGATTATTCGTATATTTTGGTGAAAAAGATGAGAAAATCCTGTCAGTCAATGTTTTGAAAAACAAAGCAAAGCCTTGACTGGTTAGAAAAAAGAATCTATACTGCATCAACCAAACTATCGAGTTATGAAAAGTTCAATCATGACAATTTTTATCGTCGCCATCTTTACGACCGCTTGCTTTACTCAAAAAGATTACATCGCAGAATACGATTACAATTATCAAGGCTCATTCAAACGGTATAAAACGTTCGCATTTGTTCAACCTTCAGATTCAGACACCACCATTTTGGCACCGGTATTAACAGCCACAATTGGGGCTAGATTGGGTTCTCAGGGGTTTCGAGAGAAGAATGAAGAGCCCGATATGTTAGTGAGCTATAAAATTTTTACTGATTCGGTTAAATACAGAGGTTATGTTCAGCCTGAATTTGACTATTGGTTAAAGCGACGGGGAGTGGAAATCATTCAGGCCGAGAATGAAGAAACCAAGGATAAGGAGCTTGAAAAGGATGAAACTTACAATCAGGTAAAATACCGGGAAAATAACGGGATGCTGGTGATTTATGTGATCGATTCCAAAAGGGGATCCACGATCTGGCAGGGATACACCGCAGCTCATTTTGATTTTAAATCGCCCAGCTTTCAGTCTGATATCACCCGGGCTGCCTACCGGGTGATGAATGAATTCAAAGTGGTTAACCGGTTTATGGAATAGGAAAGCACTCAGAATCCAAACCTACCTCGATTAGACTTTTTCTCTGATTGAGCTTTTTTTTCCTTGAGCCTTTTTTCAATAGCTGATTTGCTAGGTTTAGTTGCCTTTCGAATTTTTCTCTTCTTAAATGCGGTCCGGATTTCCTCATAAAATTTTTTGATCACAACCTCCTTGTTTTGAATTTGGGAGCGTTTCTCCTGACTCTGCAGATTTAATACACCGTTTTGGTCAATCCGGTTTTTCAATTTCTCCAAAAGAATCGCCTTTTCAGCATCGCTCAGAATCCCAGAGTTTTTAATGTCAAAAAACAATTGAACCTTAGTTTCTACTTTATTGACATGCTGGCCTCCAGCTCCCCCACTTCTGGCCGTCTGAAAGCTCAATTCCTTTAAAAATTCTCCTCCTGCTATTCGTCTCTCAAGACTACTCATCATTTTTTACTTTAAATCACAAACACTTTTTAGCTAAAAACCCTTCCTTTTTCCCTGCCTTTGGAAAAATTTTTTACCAAACTGATCAATCATCCAAACTTTTAAGTAAGAAATCGCTAATTTGTTTAACTGAAACAATAGACCTATCCCTATTCCAGCATGAAAAACAGAAGAGAATTCCTCATCAAATCAACCTTGGGCGCCACCGCCTTGGCTCTTGCCCCCACTTGGCTTCAAGGAGCACCTAGTCTCATCAAAACTCTCAACAAACCTAACTCACTTATCAATGGAGTCCAAATAGGCTGCATCACTTATTCCTTTCGAAGTCTTCCCGACCAAAGTGCGGAAGCTACCCTAAATTACGTCAAAGAGTGTGGAATTTCTGCTATTGAGCTGATGGGAGATCCCGCGGAAAGTTTTGCGGGAATACCCGCCTCACCGATTAATCGTACGCGGATGTGGCAACTGGGAGGAAAGTCCCGCCGCGGTGAAACGCTCAGCGCAGAGGAAAAGCTAGAACTTGCCGAACTTCAGAAGGAAGCCCATGCTTATGCACAAGTTGTTGCCGAGTGGAGGGCCAAAGCGGATATGAAACCTTTTGAAAAAATCCGAAAAATGTACGCAGATCAAGGCGTCAAAATATATGCATTTAAACCGGCAGCGTTCGGTCAACATAACAGTGATGCTGAAATCAGTTATGGCATGCGTGCAGCTAAAGCTTTAGGAGCTACCCACGTGACATTGGAGCATCCCGCAGATGATGCACATACACTTAGACTAGGTAAACTCGGAGAAAAACATAAAATGAGCGTCGCCTACCATGGACATGAACAGCAGACCTTTGACTTTTGGGACACTGCATTGACTCAAAGTAAGCGGAATGCATTGAATTTGGATATGGGACATTACATAGCCGCAGGTCATTCGGATCTGATTCCCCTGATCGAAAAACAACAAAAAAACATTCTCAGCATGCATACCAAGGACCGACAAACTCCGGAAAACGGAAAAGGAAATGTCGTATGGGGGAATGGAGATACGCCAATTGGAGAGATCCTTCAACTGATGCAAAAAAATAACTATACTTTTCCAGCTACGATCGAACTCGAATATAACCTCCCGGAAAATTCCGATCCCATCCAAGAAGTCCAAAAATGTCTGGAGTTTTGTAGAAAAAGTTTAGTTTAAAATCTATTTGCCAGATAACTTAACCAAAGCGGTATCTAAGTTTTGATACCGCCTTTTTTTTGCTACTAAGAACAAGATTTAGATCTATTATCTTCTTTATCAACCCATCAATGGGTGGGCATAAAGGAATGAGTCACCGCTTCGGCAGCAGTCCGCCCAGAAGTCATGGCTGCATTAATAGAACCATTAAGTAAGTAATCCCCTGCCAAAAATACATGATCGGTGATTTTACATTCAGTAAACGGAACCTGATACTTCAGGTCATCCAAATGAGGAAGGGCATAGTCAATCCAATATCCTTTAAGGTATTTAAAATAATCGGCTTTGATCCCTGAAATCTCAAATAACTCATGTTGAACAGCTTTAACTAATTCCTTTTCATCCAAATCTGAATCCAAAATTGAAACCGAAAGCAACGATCGATCTTTTGGTGCATAAGCAGCAGAAACGTCATCCATAAATACCAAATTATTGATCAACTTCTCCCCTTTGACCAAGCCAATCATCGGGCGGGCAAGGAAAGATTTTTGAAGTGAAAAATAAAGATTGATTACTTTGCGAGGCATCGCAAACTGCCCCTGAAGTTGCTTCATTACCCGGTCAGGCTGCACGGCTACGATGATCCGGTCTGCAAGTAAAACTTCACCATTTTCCAAGTGAATGGAATTTCCCTGTATTTCTTTTACCGGAGTTTGAAAAAATAGTTGAGTTTGGCCCAGTTGCTTTCGAAGCATTTTGGGGATTTCTTCCATTCCGTTTTCTGGAATGGCTGCTTGACCAATCGCAAACATTTTGAATACAAATTCAAACATCCTGCTACTGGTATTGAGATGTTTCTCTAAGAAAATCCCCCGAAAAAAAGGTTTAAAGAAATTCTCAATGATCGCCTGCGAAAACCCGTATTCTTTGAGATATTGGAGGGTGGGTAATGAGGGACTGTTGAATATTTCCTCATTGGTTTTCTTTTTCAACTCTTGAGTCAGGCTAAACATTTTTACCTTATCCAGAAAACTGCCCACTTTAGAAAATGCCATACCCACGATATTCAAGGGATTACGCATGGGGTCAGAAATCAAATAGGATTCCTTTCCTTCAAAAATCACGGCTCCCGGATCAAATGTTTTAAGTCTCAAAAGCTGAAAATCCAAATACCGCTTCGCTTCCGGATAGGCCGTATTGAGTACCTGAAAACCATGATCCAGTAAAAAGCCATCTTGCCTATCGGTTTTCATTCTTCCCCCCACTCGATCAGATGCCTCTAATATAACGGGAGAAAACCCTGCTTTTTCAAGCTCAAGAGCAGCAATCAATCCAGAAATTCCTGCTCCTACAATGTAAATTTTTTCCTCTTTCATAAAACTGTTTGCTGGGTAAGACAAAGAAATCTTTCAAAGCCCTTAGATTTGAACAGACTTTACAGTACCAACCGTCAAAGCTTGAAAGGGTTTGACGGAAAACTACAAAAAAAAACTACTCCTTAGTTCAATATTAGCAATCCCCCGTTTAAATTAAGCTAAAATCTGTCAGGAAATCTCATCCAACTCAAATTCCATAAATTCAGTTCAGAGTTAACTCCAAGGTGGCTTACCTATCAATTCAGAAATTAAATCAAAAGTATATCATAACCCTTTTAAGCCAATAAAAATCAGGTACTAATGAATAAAATCGTCTCCTTAGTAATTGCCAGTCTTCTATCCACAGTCAGTTGGGGCCAAAGCTATTTCCCCGAAAAAGGAAATTGGGAGAGAAAAAGCCCCTCAGAATTGGGACTAAAATCTGAAAAAATTAAGGAAGCCATTGCTTTTGGTCAAACCACAGAAAGCTCTCAAAACCCCAATTTGAAAATTGCTCACTATGAATCCTCTTTTGGTCGGGAACCGTTTGGATATCCGATTGGACCCATGAAAACTCGCGGTCCCGCTACGGGATTGATTATTTACAAAGGATATGTAGTCGGACAATGGGGTGATCCAGCAGCGGTCGATCTTACCTTTTCGGTAGCAAAAAGTTTCCTTTCCACCACAGCCGGTCTTGCAGTCAAAGAAGGGTTGATTAAATCGGAAAACGACTTAGTTTATCCCTACATGGCTCCCATTTACCCCTATGAACCCTTTATCAGGTCCATGAACAAATCTGATCATTTAATGGATGATGATGTTTTTGATTTATTTGATACTGAACACAATCGAAAAATCACTTGGGATCATCTCTTACGTCAAACATCGGATTGGGAAGGTACACTTTGGGGCAAACCCGATTGGGGAGATCGCCCTTCCGAAGGAGTAGCACAGAAGCGTGCCCGGCCTCAAAATGAACCCGGTTCGGTTTATGAATATAATGACACCCGAGTAAATGTCCTGGCCTTGGCCTTGCTAAATGTCTGGCGAAAACCGCTTCCAAAAGTATTGAAAGAAAAAATCATGGACCCCATTGGAGCAAGTGATACCTGGAGATGGACCGGGTATGAAAACTCCTTTGTTATTTTGGATGGGGAAATCGTCCAATCTGTTTCTGGCGGTTCTCATTGGGGTGGCGGCATGATGCTTTCAGCATGGGATCAAGCGCGATTTGGGTATTTGACGCTCCACAATGGAAATTGGAAAGGAAACCAACTGATTCCCAAAGAGTGGATGGACAAATCCCGAACACCCACTCCGGCCAATCCAGGATATGGATTTATGAATTACTTTCTCAATTATGAGGAGGAGCAGGTTCCAGGCGCACCAAAATCAGCATTCGTCCATATCGGTGCCGGCACCAACATGATCTATGTAGACCAAGAAAATGATTTGGTGATTGTTGCACGATGGATTCCAAACAATCAAAAAGCCAAGCTAGTACAGCTCGTTTTGGAAAGTCTTCCCTATGAATAAAAAAGCCCGGCGTATAACCGGGCTTTCGGTGATGTAAGCAACCCTCTAATCTCCTCCTTAAATTTCTTGGCTAGCCGGGAAAGGAATTAATCAACCATAAAAACCCTAAAACTAAACTTAACCTTAACCTTTTAATCCAGCCCTTTCGCACGACTAGCCAAATCTTATTTCGAATAGAAGTATTTAACAACTAGTATTTAAAACAAAATTACGCAGATAATCTTTATTCTGATATTTTGTATTGAATTTATTGATTTAAGTCAAATCCTTCCACTTATGAAAAACCTCGGCATTTACATTTTCGATCAAGTCGAACCGCTGGATTTTGTCGGTCCTTTTGAAGTTTTCACCACTTTTACGGACTTATTCCCCGCAGAAAACCTCCGAGTCTTCACTTTTTCTGAATCCATCTTACCTATTCAGACCATCGGAAATTTAAAAGTGATTCCTTCACGGAGTTTTAATGAACTCCCTGTAATCGATTATTTGGTACTCCCTGGTGGAAACGGGACCAAACTAGTCATTGAAAATCAAGCGACCCTTGAACAGTTAGGCCAATTAATTGAAAAGGCAAAATGGACGATGTCCGTTTGCTCTGGAGCTAGAATTCCGGCCAAATTAGGGTTACTGGATAACAAACCATACTGTACACATCATGAGGTTTATCCAGATTTGGCCAATTTGATCAAAAATGGAATTCCTTTAACCGAAAAACGATTCACCGAATCAGGTATTTCACTTTTCAGCTCGGCAGGTGTGTCTGCCGGTATTGATTTAGCCTTACATTTAATTGGAAAAACATGGAGTCTAAAGCAGGCACAGGCTGTGGCTGAATACATGGAATACACTAAATTTGAGAAAAAAACATGATCGCTCAGACACCAGCCCCCCCTTATTATGCGGTGATCTTCACCAATGTCCTATCAGAACCCAGCAAGGCATACCAAGAGATGGCCAAACTGATGGAAAATCTCGTTAAGGACCAGGATGGATATTTAGGACATGAAAGCGCCCGGGATGGACTAGGAATTACCGTCAGCTATTGGCGCGATGTTGAAGCAATAAACCAATGGAAACATCAATCCGAGCATCTTCTGGCCCAAAAACTAGGAAGAGAGCAATGGTACCAATCCTTTAAAACCAGAATCTGCCGAGTGGAGCGGGAATACGGATTTGGGTCTGAGAATACCTAAAATGCGTAGCCTATGCTTATTCCTCCGTAAAAAGGGAAAAAGCCAAAACCTCCAAAAATCGGGGTCACATTGGCTCGAAATAAAAATCCCCCCTGGGTAGGTTCATTACGGTACCCAAAGGTCATCGTCCCTAAAAAATAGGTATCCAAAGGCTCCCCATCTCCCACGGCAAAGTCAGTATTACCTCCTCCAAAAATTAAGGTGCTTCCCATGCCCATTTCAAAAAATTTACCTTCCTGACCCAAGAGGTAATTAAGTCCCACAGGAACGGTCCCTACCGAAGATCCGCCTAGAGATAAAAAAGACGCCCCAGCCTTAAAACCCAAGCCATCCAAACGCTTTTCAAATCGCTGATCGTAATTTAACGAGTAGGTCAAACCGTTTCCAAAAAGCTCCAAATAAAACGCTTTTCCTTGGATTCTGGGCTCTGTATCTTGAGCTTGAAGTGTGGGGAAACTTAGAAATAGTATTGTGAAAAAAATAAAATTTTTCATCTGTTTATAATTTGTTTCTCAGAGGTCATATGGAATCTTCGCATTGAATATAACCATCCCTCTGTGTGCGGCTTTAGTCATGCTCGATTTCATCTGTTTATAATTTGCTTTTTAGCGGTCATATGGAATCTCGCAATTCTAATCATCCCCGTGTGTGACGAGTACGTCATGCTCGATTTCATGGAATTGAATTTAAAATGCATACCCAAATCCGACCCCAGCAAATAAAGGCCAAAATCCATTGTTATTAAAAAGCGGATTGATATTCACTTTCCAAGTAAAGCCACCATCCACAGGGACCTTACGATAGCCAAAATTCAACATCCCCATCACACTCGGTGAGCCATCTACATCCAGAATGAAATTAAACGGGTATGGTTCATAGGTGGTACATATATACTGTCCAGAGTTCTGATCATAATAGCCAGAAAGACAATATTGATTCTGATCCTCGTTGAAGGCAAAAAAGGTCATCCCCACCCCAAATTCAAAATAATGAGGGCCCTTGCCATAAAACTTATTTGCCATAATGGGCAAGGAGAAAAAGGACTCCCCTTCTGAGACAGTATATCCGCCAGCCCCTATTCGCATGCCCCAGGAATTCATATTATTGGAATCAAATCTAAAATCATAATTAAAGCTGTATGGCATCCCTGGACCACCGACTTCGAGAAAAACTGATCTTGAGGGGGATTCCACTTGAGCCAATATTTGAAGGCTAGTAAAGCAAAAAAACGCGGCTAGTAAAAATTTTTTCATAAACTATTTTTGTTAGTTAATACGTGAATAAAAGTTAAAACGATACGTTTTTTAGTAGATTTCTTAATTTATTTTAACGAAGAAAAGAGGGGGTGGAAAAACTATTCGAGAATCCGTACATTTAATCCAGAAAGGCAGAAAAAATGCTTCGGAAAATTCAGCTTACCTGTTTGATTAGCATTTCCTATTTGGGAATCATGGTAACGGCTGCTTGTGTACAAGAGCAGCTTCCTGATTTGTATGCCGAATGCCCTGACCCGATCAAGGCGAATTTAATTGATGCAAAAATTCACCATGGCCCTTATACCAATAACAAGTATGCTTTGCCAGAAGACACTGTGGCACTAAAAGACTATTTTATCGTATTGGAATGGGTTCCAGAACAATTGACCAAAGCAGATAGCCCGATATTTCAGCTCCCTTGGCATTCCTTTGCACTCTCCTGTCTTCCCCAATACAATTTTAAAAACATTTCGAACATCGCCGTAATTCTTGCCGCTCCTTTTAATGGGCTGCCGATCGGTTCGGACATATCCTATCTCTTAGAAACCCATCAAAAAGAACGCCTGGCGGAATTTAGGGATTTTGATGGTCTGGACCCGTTTTTAGGCTTATATCTAAAAACTATTCCAGAAAACTATTCCCAATTAAAAACGCGTACTTTTATATTTCTCAAAGACGGCACGTCTATTCAGCTAGAAAGTAGTAGCCCTATCCTTCAAACCAACTAATATTTATGCTTAGAAAAATATTCTTAGTCATTTTTGCTTTGGCAATAGTCTTAGCCCTCGCTTATCTAGTGGGCCCAAAGGTTAAAAAACAAGAATTGACCATAAATTATCCAGAGGTCCCTACCCGTATTTCGGAGCTTGAAGCCTATATCCAATCAAGGGAAGATAGTGTCATGGGATTGAAACCGGGAAATGAAGCATACATTGTCTGGGCTGATTCAACCAACAAGCGTAAAACCCCCTACTCGATTGTTTACATCCATGGCTTTGGGGCCAGCCCTATGGAGGGAGATCCGGTTCATCGCTTTTTAGCTGCCCACTTTGGAGCCAATTTATTTGTCACCCGGCTGCCTGAGCACGGAATCAAACGAGACAATGGACTGGAATATCTCAGTGCCCAAAAATTAGCCAATGCCGCAGGTGAGGCTTATCAAATCGGAAAAAGTCTCGGAGATGAGGTAATCGTGATAGGAACCTCCATGGGAGGGGCTTTAACTCTATTATTGGCTAGTCAGCAACCTGACATCAAAGCGACCGTACTTTATTCCCCCGCCATCCGCGAAAACGGAGAGCGACTCAGCGCATTGTTTCAACCTTGGATGAAATACCTGATGGAAAAAACAAGCATGGAAAATAAAGTCATTCATCAAAAGCGGGAAGGTGAAAAAGCGGCATATTGGTCTGAGGATTATCACATAAATGGCTATGAAAGTTTAGCGGTCTTGCTCTACAGTGAAATGAACGAAGAGACCTTCAAAAAAATAAAGCAACCGCTATTTTTGGGATATTATTATAAAAATGAGGAAGAACAGGACTTTGTGGTTTCGGTTCCCAGAATGCTTGAAATGTATCAACAAGTCAGTACTCCTGCCCATCTAAAGCAAGAGAAAGCTTTTCCCAATACTGGAGATCATGTCATCGCCAGTTCCATTACTTCAGAGGATTGGGAAGGGGTATTGTTTGAAACGATAAATTTCCTTGAAAAGATAGCCCAAGTCCCACCCAGACCAGAATATGAAGAAATGATTGAGGAGATGTTGGAAGGTAAAGAAGTCTTGGACCGCAATAAAAACTAATCTTTACCCTAAATTCAGGAAGACAACTGGGATACAGCTTATTCAAGGCGTCCTGAAATAGCCCTGGATCCGAAGTGTCATCCGGCATCCCGGTAACATTTGAGCCTTCTTGGCGTTTCCCAATAGGCTCTACCGGATTTTAAGTCGAAGTGGTACCGCTGGCAAACCTTCAGAATTATAGAGATTGACCTTAGGATTATCAGCCCATGCATACCGGAGTTCAACCGGATTAAAATCAGGATCTAAACTGATTTTGATTTCACCTTTACCCATGATTTTCCCGGTGTAAAGTCGCCATTGTTCTTGTTCGTTTTGAAGGGAAAAACCAAAAACATCTTCTCCATTGCTCAGCTCTAAGCCTTCTCCCACTGAAGTGTAATATAAATGCAATTCGGATCCGGATTTGCCAACGGAATCGATGATCGGGCCTTGGCTTACTAAGCTGTCCAAAAAAGAAACTTTCTTTGCCAATCGCCAAAGTCGATTTCCTACATCCCGTTTATTTCTTGGATGAATATCATTGGCTTCACCTAGGTCAATTGCCACAGCCATACCGGTATTAGGCAAAACCAATGCCTGCCGTTGAGCTTCTCTTAATGCGGCCCAATTACTTTCAGGCTGAAGTTCTTTCGGCTCCATAAAATTAGCTAACTGAACAAATAAGAATGGAAAGTCCTCTTGATCCCATGCCTGTCTCCAACTCTGTATCAAAGCTGTAAACAACTCCTTATATTCATCTGCTTTTCCGGTATTACTCTCCCCCTGATACCAAATGACTCCCCTGATGCCATACTGGATAAGGGGATGAATCATGGCATTGTACATCATACCAGGCTTCCAGTTGAGGCGATCAACCTTAGGGAGTTGAGGTTCGATCAGATCATTCGAATAGCTCCAGCTACCTTCCAAATTGATTTTTTTACCCTTTTGAGAAAAATACATGGCCCCAACTGAACCTACTCTAGGCTGATTATTCCAGGTATTAACCACTCGGATGCTTAGGGTATTTTGTCCTGAAAACAAAAGCCCCGGATCTACCTTCACTTCGGGCATACTTTCCCCCCAATCTTTGTGGTGAATTTGTACGCCATTGACATAGATAAAGGCCATTTGATCGATATCTGGAAGAAAAAGACTCAGCTCAGTTACTTGAGTGAGGTTAAAATCTTTCCGAATCCAAGCAATATGCTCCAGGGGGTTATTTTGAGGCAGTTGAATTTTTCGCCATTGGGAATCATTATAGCCCACTGATGAAACCTCGGCAGCTGTCAAGGAGTCGGGATGGTGTGCCAACAAATCCCGCATTTGCCGACGTTTTTCATTTGCCAGGTTTTCTCGCTCCCATTTTTCGGGCTGCTTCAAAATCTCTTGAGCTTCCTCAGAAAAGCTTTGATCTTCCATTCCTGCCAAAATCTGGGCAGGTGTCCACCCCTCTGCCGGCGTTCCTCCCCAATTGGATTCAATGATTCCAACAGGAACATCTTTTTCCAAGTGATTTTGCTTGGCAAAAAACCAGGCAATTGCAGAAAAATCGCCTATACTCATACTGTCAGCCTTTACCCATTCTCCTGCTGAAATGTCATTTTGCTTAACTGCAGAATAGGAATTAGGCACTTTAAAAAAACGGATCTGATCAAAATCGGCAGACTTAATTTCAGCCTCCGCCCCAATCACTCCAGATTTCATCTGCCATCCCATATTAGACTGTCCACCCGCCACCCATACATCCCCAAAATACACCTCTTCCACCACTTCCTTATTGATCGTTAATAGATGAGGTCCACCAGCAGGATTGGAAGGCAAAGTAACGGCCCAGGTGCTGTCATTTTCCACCTTGGAACTCGAGATTGAGCCTGCCACACTCACTCTCACGTTTTTTCCAGGCATGCCTTTACCCCAAATTTTAACCGGTTGATCACGCTGCAAAACCATCCCTTCGGAGATGAGACGGGGTAGGATTACTTCCGACTCAAATTTATTGGATTGGCAAGCTAGCAGCAAGTAGAATAAAGACCATTTCCAAGGAATTCTCATAGCTAGGATTTTTTGATACTGAAAATTGTCGAAAAAAAGTGAATTTACCCTATTGTTTTTCTTTGATTAATTATTCGAAGCATCAGAAACTTTGGCTAATCGAAATTTTGCATCCTAAGAATTCTTCTAACATTGTTTTTTTTTAAAATATCCCCCTTTCTCTGTTAAGATTAAAGATTAGGAAAGAGGGACCACTCCTACAAATCAAATTCAGATTTTAATTGCTATCCTTAAAATAAAGGAAGTCCCCTTACGGATTTAGTAAAATACCTTATTTTTTTGAAGTCTACCTCATCCTTGTCGGTTCAACCTACTTATTCTGCAATACAATGCCTTTCCTTCATTTTTCATTAAGGGCTTCTAAGGCATTAGTCAAATAGGCAAAAGGAGCATTCCAATTAATTGCTATTTCGTTTGACGCATAGCTACAATAGTCATCTACGTAGGATTCATCTGCTACATCTGAAGGGTAATCACAGTCATCCTGCTGACCAGGATTAGGGCCTCCCACCAGAAACCCAGGTATCGGAGGCAAATCAGGTCTTGCAGCTGCCAAACGATGATGGGGGTTCATTGGGGTTCTGCTGCCAAAACCGGTTACGAAAGAGTATCCAGTGGCATTTCTCCCCAAAAGATAATCTAGGTTATCTTGTGCATTGGTTTTAAATATCTCCTCTCCAGTCAACTGATACGCATAGAGTAGTAATATGCCTTGATTTGCAGCAACTGAATTACCTCCCCAGCCAAAATCACGCTCCTTGATCCCCATAGGCATTTTATATGCTACTTGATTTGCCATTTTCACTAACTCACGTGCCTCATCCAACAAGTTGATTTTCAAAACCGACAACCATTCTTCTGGTAAATGATTCAATTGGCCTGCATGTCTGATCAGCGAATAATACCCAAGCCAGGAGACAGTGGGCCAGGCAGGCAATTTGAAAGCTTGATCAGACTTTTTCAAAGCTTCCCAATACCTCAAATTGTGTGTGGTTATGTATAATTCTGAAGCTGCCCAAATCCACTCATCAGTTAAATTTTGATCTCCATAGGCGCCTGTAAACACTTCCGGTTTAAAGGTATTATTCAATTCATCTTGCTGATAATATTGATCTGGATTACGTTTTGCCCATGCCCATGCCTTTTCGGCAGCTTTGAGGTAAACTAAAGCATCCTCAGGAGTAAAGTCACGATAAACCCGTGAGGCCTGAGCCATCACTGCTGCAAAATCCAAGGCCGCAGCTGTACTTTTAAAAACCAAAAATCGCTGTGCCTTAGCTTCCTCAGGCATGACCATGCCTTCAAATTTCACTGTGGTCAATTTATGGTAAACTCCTCCATCCAATGGATCCTGCATAGCTAACATCCAATCCAAATTCCATTTGATTTCATCCAAAATATCAGGAAGAAGATTTGAGGATTCAGGTATTTTTAGATTTTGATTTTGGAAATAGGTAGGGAAATCTTCAAAGAGAGACAGCAATGTCCCCATGGTGATACCACTATTTACGATGTATTTATTATAATCTCCTGCATCATACCAGCCATAAGGAGCCGAAACAACAGTTCCTTCAGGTCTTTCTTGACTAGCGGCAGAGGCATGAACCTCCACCTGATCATCCGGATGACCGGCAGGCCTTGCCCAAATCCCCCCGTATGGTTCCGATATAGAAGTAGAGGCACGTTGAAAATAATAGGCCTTTAGGGAAGCAATTGCCAAATCCTGATTCACCTTTTTCTCAATTTTAAATTTATGGGATTTACCTTTTCCTGGAAGAATAACCTGAAATTCACCACTGGAAGTAAAATTTGAAAAATCAATTAGCCCAACAGATTTACCTGAAAGCGTCTTCTCCTTGACAAGAACCACCTCGCCTCTAAAAACCACCCTCTCGTTCAAATGATCCCATATCATAAAGTCACTTGAACCTTGCTCGTCAATCACTACAGCCCGTTTGGGTTGATCGGGATAAAATCCCCACTGATTGAGACGGATGGATTCTATAATCGGTAAATTTTGTTCAACTCTTGGGAATTGGCAGGTACTCAAACCTAGCAACCAAAGATAAAATAAAATGACTTTCATAATATTTAATAATATGATTCTCAATAAATTAATAAGTTTTGATTGATTTTAAACTTCTCTATTCTTGGCGGACTTAATCCTACCCATAAAGTACTGTCGAATACTAAACTCGACCTGACATCCTCTTGCAGTTTTAACCCCATTTCATGCAGGGATACAACTTCCCATTCCTGATGCTTATTTTTATGAAGCAGTAATCCGGGATTGGCATCTAATTTTCCAATTTTTAACCTGCTGGCAGATTGATTTCCAAAAAGTAAGAGAGATTTTTTACCATCGGCCTGTTTTGTTATAGAAGAAACCGAATAGATCGGAGAAGCCTGGACCATTCTTGGTAATTTAATTAATTCAAATACACCATTGCGAAGCGTATAAAAAACAGATTCCAGGATCTCTGCTTTCAGAGTGTTTGATATTTCCAATTCTTCTTCGGTTAAAATATCAGCCATGGAAGATTCTGAAAAAGACTCATACGTGGGAAAAAGAGCCTTTTTTCGGTACATTTGGCTGACTAATTCATCTCTGCTAAAAAAAGGATATTCCTTTCCCTTTATTGGAATACTCATCAGAGGGTCCACAGACCCATTTCCGTCAAAATCCTCAAAATAAACTTTTAACGGAATTTCAGCGGTGGTTTGGAGTTTAGAGTTCAACCCCCAATTTCCAGCAAAAAGCTCTGGCAAACCATCTTGGTCTAAATCCTCTAAATGCAAAGAAGACCAAATCCCCGATTTGCCTCCCGGGAAAAACTCCTCTGTTCTATCTATCACAGCTCCTCCTTGCCACCCCAAAACACGTAACTGGTCAAACTCGGAAGCAATAACAATTTCATCCATACCGTCTTGGTCCAGATCTGAGGTTTTTGCAGCTGTAATCCGCTGCAGATTCTCCAATGCTACCATTTGAAAGCCATTGGCACTTCTAATCAAGAGCTGACTGGAGAAAGACTCAGGCCATCTTCCTGGAACATACCCTGAGCCTAGGAATATATCCTCCACCCCGTCTCCATTGGCATCCCAGAATGTTACAGACCAGGTTGGGTACTTCCCGTAGTCCCAGGCAGATTCCTCAAAATTTCCATCAGGAAGCTGAATTAAGACTACGTCTTTCAATGCTTTATTTCCAGCATAATAATTCCCGTACCCGCTTTTTGCCACATAAACATCCCTCAATCCATCTCCATTAATATCGCCCACAGCGAGAGAATGAATCGATTTTTCCTCTGCTTCATAAATTAATTTGGTTGCTATTTTGCCCGATTCACTTTCCAGATAAATCCTTCTTCCGTCAGAAATTAACACTTGGCTTAATTTTGAACCTTCCATAGTATCAAACTTTACCATACTGGTTTTGGGCTGGGAAAAAGCATAAAGCAATTGACTTTGCCTTTTAAAATCGTAGTACACATCCAATCCCTCTGCTGAAAAGGACTCCCCTAGAGGGGTAAAAATTGAAGATTTAATATCACTTTTTTGCCCAACTGGCTTGGCATCCTTTATCGAAATTGTTTGACGGAGATTTATTTCGGGATGTACTATTGTTTGAGCGTGTCCATTAGGCCAAAATATGACCAAAGAGTCAAGCCTGGCTTTACCCAAACCGAAGTGCATAATTGGGCTCACATTTCCCTGAAAACCTTTGTAGTACTGTTGCTCTTGATAATTGATTTTCCCTTCGTGATAGAGCGTGACTTTCGTACCTATTCCAAATGGATTTTTAGAATTTCCTTCCAAAACAAGCTGCAAATATTGATTGGAATCATTTAGAGAAGCTTGATTTTCGAATAGCTGCGCTGGTTCATTTAAATTATTGACAACTAGATCCAAATCCCCGTCGTTATCCAAGTCAGCGTAAGTTGCTCCATTGGAATTTCCAGGCTTGTCTAAGCCCCAGCTATCCGATACATTTTCGAATTGAATACCATCAACATTTTTAAATGCATAATTTCCGATTTTGGTAGCTGGCATTTCTTGAATCAATTTTTCGATCCCTGGGCCAGATACTTTCCCATTCTGCAAATATTCATTGCGGTAATTGATAAAATCAAGGTTGGTAAAATCTTTCAAAAACCCATTAGTAACAATTAAATCCGTAAAGCCATCATTATCAAAATCTGCTAAAAGTGGAGCCCAACTCCAATCAGTAGCTGATATTCCGGATAATTGTCCTATCTCTGAAAATGTACCATCTCCTTGATTGAGTTGAAACATATTCCGCATCAATTGATGGTGTAAACCGGCTTTCAGGAAAAGATTGTAATGCTCATAATTTTCAGGATTAAAAAGTAATTTTTGCCTTTTATTGTCTCTTGGAAGCATATCCAATGTAATCAAATCTAAAGCTCCATCCCTATTGATATCGGCAGCATCCACTCCCATGGTATACAGGCTGGTATGACCTATCCGTCTTGGCAATTCATTTTTGAACTTGCCATTTCCTTGATTGATATACAAATAATCCGGTGCGGAATAATCATTACCAAGATAAATATCCGGTAATCCATCTCCGTTAAAATCCGAAATCGAAGCTCCTAAACCATAACTCAATCCAGTCTGGGTCAAACCAGAACCTTCGGTAATATCCACAAAGTAATCTCGATCATTTCTATAAATTTTACTGCTGCTCAATGAATCAGAATTTCCGAGCATGCTTTCAAATGCTTGAATATTGAGATTGTTGAAAAGCCTTGGATTATGGTTTAACAACAATAAATCCAAATCCCCATCTCCCTCCAGGTCTGAAAAATATGCGGCTGTGCTGTAAGCTGAATCGTCTAATCCATACTCCTTAGCCATTTCTTTGTAATAGGGTATGCCCTCGGGATCAAGCCCCTGGTTCACGAAAAGTTGATTTCTTCTTTGATCATCGGACACATCTCCAGAATAACATAGGTAAATATCCTGTAAACCATCTGTATTAATATCCACCATCACTGCTCCTGTAGCCCAGGAATTTATCCTTCCTCCGGTACCAGTGGCTAGGGTAATATCTTTAAACTTTAGATTGCCCAGATTCAAAAAAAGCTTGTTTTGATCTTGGTTGGCTGTAAAGTAAAGATCCTCAAAGCCGTCATTATTGATATCTCCGACTGCTATTCCACCTCCATTATAAAAATATTGGTAGGTAAGAATATTCGAGAGAGATGTTTCTTGGATTTGATTTGTGAACTTGAGACCTGTAGAATCCGAAGGAATTTCTTCAAATAGTTTAAAATTCTCGGTTTTGGATTTTTGAAAACAAGAACAAACCATCCCAAAACATAAAATCAGGAAGATTTTTGATAATGAGCTCACACGCAAATCTGAATTCAAAATAGAAACATTAGGTTTATGCTTTATCCAAAACAAGAAATTAGAAAAACTCCGAGACAAAGGAGCATGTCTCGGAGTTAACAAACACTAGCTTGAAAAGAAGTTAATTAACTGCTCTTACTACCCTGATATTGTCCACACCTACTACTGCAGAAATATCTGATGATGAGCTGTTAATAATTAATATCCTAAGCTGCTTGACCCCATCTGCACCTCCAGCTAAAAAATCAGCATATGTTTCAAACCGCGAAGAGCCATTGGTAAGACGAGTCAGGTTTGTAGAAAAGGTATGCCAGCTACCATCAGTAGCCTTAATCACCTCAGTCAATGGGATATCATAACTTAGTTCACCGTTTGCTGAAGGATACCAAATTTGTACAATCAACCCTTCGATGGACTCTTCGGTGTTAATTGCCAGCTCAAAGCGAATATCAAAGTTTGCTGCCGGACTTGTCGGATCATATTCAGCTTCGGGGCTAGTTGGAAAAGGTTGACCACCACTCCAGGCAGCAAGGTTGATTACCTTATCATTGTTCCAGCCATAATTGGCCGGAAAAGCCTGATTCATTCCTCCAAAGTTACCCTCCAAGGACTCAATGCCCGGTTGACTGGGCTTGATCATTTCCCCGGAGATCCCCCAACCCCAATTCCATGGCCATTCAAGTACTCCATTGGTGTCAAAATCAGCTATCATACCTTTCCCTGCGTAGATTTGTGTATTCCTATTGGTCGATGAAGCGCCACTCCGGGTAACTACAGAGACCATTTGAGTCTCTGAAAAATCCAGGTTTTCGGGTACAGTAACGGTGAGCCGAGTCCCCGTACTGTTTGTTTCAAAGCCAGAAGTTACAAAAGCGTCTTGCCCTGGGAAATATACCGTATCAACGAAGTAAAAATACCGCCCATAAAGAGTCAATTCCTCCCCTGATCTTACATATTGATTTTTCACTTGTTGCACCTGTGGGGCAGGAGGCAAGGTTTGGAATTCATAAATTGCTTCTCCGCTACCGGTCACTAGTCTTAAAGTATTAGGAACATCCGGGTTCGTGGCGACAGTGGGTACTGAATCACTAACTGTCACAATCACCGAAGTATTGGTCACATAGGTAGGATTGATTCCTAATGGATAATCATTAAGAAATACCTGCTCGGTCCCTTTTAAATTGGTTCCAATAATTGCCAACGTGCTGCCTAAGCTAGCTGAGGTAAAGGAACTGTCAGCCGTACTGGGATCCGTGTTCCGCACCCTCTCTATTACAGGCATTCCCATTCCCATCCCCTCTTCATCTTGGCAGGCTCCAAGAGCCATTACTCCCATTAGCAAGATCGCAGGGTAAAAAGAGGTTGGTAGCGTGAATTTTTTATTTAATATTTTCATTTTCTATGCAGTTTGATATTTTAATTGTCGGCAGAAAAATCATAAGGAACTGCCGGTTTTCTCAAATTTGGAGCTCTGGATAATTCAGCTGAAGGAATAGGTATCTTAAAGTTGGATTCGTTTACCTGAAAATACCGAGGCGACTCATCATCTTCAGGAATTTCGATTTCCCAAAGGGTGGGATCGGGCAATCGATCTGCATAAATTCTAAAAGTACCCCTATCCTGATTAGATAAAATTTCATAGGCCAACTCCGGATTATAATATTCCAATTTAGTAAACTCATACCATGCCTGTCCCTCCATGGCAAACTCCCGAATCCGTTCCTCAAATATATCCTGCCAATTCACAGAAGTCTTGGCATTAACCCCGGCTCGTTCTCTGACCAAATTGACATAGGTTAATGCCTCTTGAGGATTTGTCTCCACTATCGCCTCCGCGTAAGTCAGGTAAACGTCCGCTAGTCTAAGGATATAAGTATTGATCTCGGTCCCTTGCTGAACTACTTTTCCATCGTTATCTTCCGGTCTGCCGACAACATATTTTTTTACCCACGCTCGAGTATTATATTCTCTACTCCCATCTGTATTTCTGGCCGGAACCCGAAGTTCCTGTGCAGACCCACCTGGAGGAACTTGGGTGATATACGGATAGTGATCACCTGGAAACATAAATGAAGCTTTCCTTCGCTCATCGAAGATCAAGTCATCGTAGAGATCAAGCATCCACTTAGAAGCGCCAATATCTCCACCCCAACCATCACCAAAACCAGTAATTTCAGAACCAAAAGCAAGAAAAGACTGCACCGTGTTTTGAGCTCCCCATTGGCCAGCTTGACCTGCGTTGTAAGTCCACTGCAATGCCGCTAGGGTCTCTTCGTTGTTGTTATTTTGAGTTTTGAATAAATCCTCATAATTCTCCATTAAAGCCGCTCCGCTATTATCTATCACACGCTTGGCAAAATATGCCGCAGAATCAAGATCTGATTGATTTCTTGTACCTGAGACCCCCGCTTTGGTAAGGTACATTTTTGCCAGCACACCTTCGGCTCCCCATTTGGTCAACCGACCTGGCTGAACGGCAGTTTCCGGAAGATTCTCTGCTGCAAATCTGAAGTCTTTGATGATGAATTGCCAAACGGATTCCTCTGTATTTCTAGCCAAGGTCGTATCTTGAAGCAAGGTTGTATTATTAGTTATAATCGGAACCGGACCCCAATTTTGGACCAAATAGGAATAAGCCAATCCACGCATAAACCGACCTTCAGCCAATCCATGATTCTTAATCCGATCAGTAACCTCAGGACCAGCAAAAGTCTGGATGTTGTTGATCAAGGAATTGGACTGTGCCACTACGTTGAAGAATGCTCTCCACGCAGCCCCATTTTCGGGCGTTTCGCCGGTAGTATTGAATCGGACATTCTCTAACTGATAGGAACCAGAGGTAAGAATCCCGCCTCTTGCATCCCCTATTCCATGACTGGCTTTATCGTTATAGGCAAACCAAACGATATTGTACAAAGGCGCGGATGCAGACAAAATTTGGTCATCATTTTGATAGAAATTGGCATCCACAATGGCGTCTAAGGGTGGCCTATCTAAAAATTCGTCCGAACAACCAGCCAAACAGCCTCCTAATAAAAGAGCTCCGATTACAATGAAATTTCGGGTTTTTATATTTGTCTTCATGTTTTAAATTTTCTGTGGTTAGAAATCAAGGGCTAAACTGAATGTGTACATTCTTGTCAATGGGTATCTACCATAATCTACACCAATGAGCTGATCAGCTGCGGATACATTATTTCCTACATAAGCACCTACTTCAGGATCAAATCCAGAATACCTTGTAAAGGTGAGCGCATTTTGAATTCCGAATGAAATTCTCCCCCCTCTTACCACATTTTGGTTACCCAAAAGAGTAGAAGGAATTGAATAGGCCAGCTGTACATTCTTAAGCCTTACAAAAGAACCATCCTCTACAAACTTGTCTGAAATTCTTGTTCCATTCCCGTTAAGGTCAGTTACCGTGATCCTAGGAACATCTGTATTAGGATTAGTCAAATATGGGTTTCCAGATTCGTCTAGTTCAATTTTTGCATAATCGAAAGTTTCCAAAAGCATATTTCTTCCCAAATTCACATTGTTAGGATTGATATTATTGAATTTGTTGAAGTTGTAAATCTTGTTTCCAATAGATCCTGTAAACAATAAATCAAGCGTAAAATTCTTAAAACTAAATTGCTGAGTGGTTCCGAAAGTGAATTTTGGCCAAGGGTTTCCTAAGAAGGTTTGATCTCGTTCATCAATAACTCCATCGCCGTTCTGATCCACATATTTAATATCTCCTACATAGATACCATCAACTCCAACTGGTAGCGGATTTCCTGAATTATCTACCGGTCTAGCGCTGGATTCCACCTCCTCAAGGGTTTGGAACAATCCATCAGTCTCATATCCTAAAAACAACCAAGGTGCTTGTCCAGGGATTGCACGTTGGGTGAAATTATTCATATACCAAGCAGTCCGGTCAATGAAAGCTGTTTCGGAGAAAAACTGAGTAACCTTCGTTCTAAAACCTGAGAAATTGAAGTTCGAATTCCAAGAGAAACCACTAGCCCTATTATCAATATTGATCGTGTTGATCGTTATACCGTAGCCTCTGTTTTCCAAAGCCCCGATATTAACGGTGGGCGTACCAATACTTCCTTCGCCAGAAGTCCCCATGTACCAAGGAAGTGGATTGGGAAGCAATAAGTTATCTGTCTTCTTCACATAGAAGTCCGCTTCAACTTGAACTCTATTATTAAACATGTTCAAATTAAATCCAACGTTTACAGTTGAAGTCCCTTCCCACTGCAAACCAGGATTACCAAATCTAGAAACCAAAAACCCTCCTCCAAAAGGGGTAGGAATTGACGGAGAACTTAGTGGAGCAAAAATTGCGTTTGCACTCCCTTGATTACCGGTAAGTCCAGTCTCGAAACGCAATTTTAATTCATCCATCCAAGTCACATCCTGTAAAAACGATTCTTCTGAAATTCTATAGGCCGCTGATAACGAAGGAAAAAAGCCCCACCGGTTTTCAGGACCAAAGTTTGCTGAGCCATCAGCTCTCAATGCCCCGAGCAAAATGTACTTCTCATCATAGGTATAATTGATTCTACCAAAATAAGACTCCATTGCCCAATGACTTGCATTGCCGGAGTTGGTGGCTCCCTGTGAAGAACCTAATCCTAATTGGGGGAGGTCATTGGAAGGGAAATTAACCCTTGATGCATTTAAAGATTCGTAAGTACTCCCCTGGGCTTCGTGACTGGCCATCAAATCAAAAGCATGTTTTCCAATTACCTTATTGTAAGTTAGCATCTGGTTCCAGTTCCAGTAAAAGCTATTATCTGTGGAAAGGTTAAGTTGATTTTGGTCATTGGTCACTACCCCAAGAGTATAGGTAGGTGTCCAAAATCTCCCTGTGCTATAGTTTATACTACCATTGACCATGGAACGGAATTTCAACCCTTCGATAATATCTACATCAACGTTAAATCCTCCAAGTGCCCCTCTTCGTTTAAAATTTCTGTCCAACAAATTAGCCAGTGCAATGGGGTTAGGAGGTGTAAACTGAAGACTTGATCCATTGATGGGGTCGGCTCCACCCCATGACCCGTCAGGGTTATACACTGGGATATTTGGGGCCATTTGAATGGCATTATTAATCACATCTGTGCTTCCGGTAGCCAATTGCTCATCCGTGTTGGAAAGCTGCAGATTCACTCCCAATTTCAACCATTTTCTGGTTTGATTATCAATATTTACTCTCAAGGAATATCGCTCGAAATTCGAACCTATTGCAATCCCTTCTTGGTCAAAATATTCCCCGGAAATGTAAAATTGAGTAATGTCATTTCCACCGGACAGATTTAAAGTATGCTTGTTTAGTCCGGCAGTTTTGAAAAGTTCTTGTTGCCAGTTGGTTCCTTCTCCTAATAAACTTGGATCAAGGAATGCCGCTGGAGGAGTTCCTCCAGTAATCTCATTGATTTCATTAATCATTGTTGCATATTGCTGGAGAGACATGGTAGGCAATGGAGTTGGCTTATCCTGCAAACTGTACAAATAATTGTAACTAATTTTTATTTCTCCTGATTTTCCTCTTTTTGTGGTAATCAAGACTACACCGTTCGTTCCCCTAGACCCATAGATAGCTGTAGCAGAAGGTCCTTGAAGCACTTCTATTGACTCAATATCACTCGGGTTTAAACTTGCCAACGGGTTAGTTCCTGAGGTTGCACCATAGGAAACAGTTGAAGGCTGTATCTGCACCCCATCGATTACATATAATGGTTCTGTTGTTCCGCTGATCGAACTCACTCCTCGAACATTCACTGAGATACCTCCACCTGGAGCTCCGGTGTTTTGGGTAACATAAACGCCCGCAGCTCTTCCCTGTAGGGCTTGTTCCACTGTAGTATTGACAGTACGTTCAATTTCTTCAGAAGAAACCGAAACTTGGGCCGAAGACATGTCCCTTTTTTTCATGGTACCATAACCTACAACGACCACTTCATCCAATGAAGCCATGTCTTCCTCTAGTGTTAAGTCTATGGTCGTTTGATTTCCCACAAGAACTTCTTGTGGTTTATAGCCAATAAAACTGTAGACCAAGACCGATTCGCTCGATGGTACAGTGATCGAATAAGTGCCGTCTCCATTGGTAGCGACACCGGTTGTGGTCCCTTTGACCAGAACCGTTACTCCTGGCAAAGGCAAGTTGTCACCACTGGAGCTTACAGTTCCTTTTACTGTAACCTGCGCATGTGCCATACCCGCCAGTAGCAAGAGCCAAAGTGGTAATAGTTTTTTCATCATATAGGGTTTAATTGTTGGAAAATGGAGAATGGATTAAGGAGTCAAAAAGAATATCTCTTTGCCTGTTATTTTTTCAAAAGAAATGAGTTGAAGTGTACATTGATTCTTGAAAATGGACTTAAGTGAGCATCACCATCTACCCATTTCAAGGAGTTCAAAGCCTTTGAAATTATTTTTCATAAGGTTGAAAAAATCTAATATAGATTTTAAGGATCCTGAAATTGGGTTTAATGCTATGACTGTGATAAATGTAAAGGGAGTGAATCTTATGGAGGGTATTCAAATGTTAACAATTAGGGCATCAAATGTTAATACGAAATTTTATTCTTTATTTTCCTATTTTTTTTATTGTATTCGATCAAAATCCGATCTATTATTAGGCTAAATAGAATATAAATTTGAAGTTTGAGACAAGAAAAAGAAGATTTTGAAGTTTTACCGCTCAGCAACGGACTTTTTACTCTCTCCAACCCGTTTCAAGGGGGGATTTAAAAAATGGGATAACAGACTCATCCTTTTTCCAAGGCTGTTTTAGGAAATAGAATTAAGCAAAAGAACATGATTTACTTTGCTTGATTGATTTGGCGATTTTGGAGATATTCCGATGGATTGAGACCAAATTCAAGTTTGAAATGCTTGGTAAAGTATTTGGCATTATTATATCCAACCATGTAAGCTACTTCGCCCACAGAATACCCACCCTTATTCAGCAAATCACAGGCGCGTTGTAAGCGGATCAAACGGATAAACTCTATCGGACTTTTTCCAGTGATGGATTGAAGTTTTTTATACAAAAGGACCCGGCTCATTCCGAGCTCTTTACTCATATATTCCACTGTCAACCCAGGGTCTTCCAGATGATTTTCCACAAAAGCGACGGATTTCCGGATAAACTGATCGTCTAAAGATTCGATTTGTGGCTTGGAAGCGGCAATCTGTATTTTCTTTCTGTTTTGAGATTGAACCAATTTCCGCTCCTTAAGAAGGTTTCTTACACTCAATAAAAGCACTTCCAAATTAAAAGGTTTGGTCAAATAAAGATTACATCCACTATCAAGTCCAAGAATCTGTGTCTGCTCTGAGTTTTTTGCTGTTAGTAAAATCACGGGAATATGTGAGGTACGAATATCCGATTTGACTTTGTGACAAAGCTCATTTCCATCCATCTGCGGCATCATCAAATCTGAAATGATCAAGTCAGGAATGTGCTTTTGGGCAATTTCCCAGGCCTGTATTCCCTGGGAGGCAAGTAAAACCTCATATTCTTCATGAAGGCAATCTTTAAGATAGGACCGGAATTCAGGATGATCTTCTACGATCAAAATGGATTCTTTTTTGTCGATGTTGGACCACTCTGAATCCTCCTCAGTGTCATCATCTTTATCCTCTGAACTGATTAAAGTAATGGGGATTTCAAGGGTAAACGTGGACCCATAATCAAGCTGACTGCTGACATGAATCTGACCCTGCATAATTTTTGCAAAATCCTGAGCCAAAGCCAATCCAATTCCGCTTCCTTGGTTAAGTTGAGATCCGTGTCCTTCAGTGGTGAAGTAACGGTCAAAAATTTTAACTTGGTCTTCCTTGGCTATTCCGATTCCAGTATCTCTCACTTTGAGCTGAAGAAATCCCAGTTCTTCCGTTTCTTGACTGATATCAACCGAAACATCAATCTCTCCTCCCTCTGGAGTAAACTTGAACGCATTGGAAAGCAAATTAAAGAGTATTTTCTCTAACTTGTCCGAGTCAAAAATGGCTTGCTGTCCGGGAATGTTGCTCTCAAAATGAAGAATAATGTGTTGGTTCTCCGAAAGCTCTTGGAAATCAGCAACCCCGGATTTCAAAAACTGAACTATATCTCCTTCGGAGGGATAAAAATCCAAGGTTCCCTTTTCTATATTTTTCACATCAATCAATTGATTGATTAGTTTTAGCAATCTTCTTGCGTTTCGCTGAATGATTTTATATTGCCCGGTTAAAACCTTATCCTTTGAATTTGAAATCAAATGTTCAGCAGGAGTCATAATCAGCGAAAGTGGTGTTCTAAATTCATGACTCAAATTGGTAAAAAATTTAGTTTTCATTTTATCAAGTTCCTGGATTCGCTGGCTTTCCAAGAGGGCTTGTTCTCGTTCAAATTTGTCTCTTTGCCTTTGTAAAAACTGATTTCGAAAATAAAGTACAAGGACAAAAATCACGATCAAGTAAAGAAAATATGCAAGAGGGGTTTTCCAAAAAGGTGCTAAAACTTCCAAATCTAAGGAATATTCCTTTTCGCTCCATCCATCCAAAACAGTCCCTGGCTGCACGACCAACGTATAGTATCCCGGGTCCAGATTAGTAAAGGTTACTTTAGCAAGATTTTCATTTAAATAAATCCATTCATTGTTAAAACCCAGTAATTTATATCGGTATTTATTCTTCTCGGGATAAAGAAAATTGAGCGCACTAAAACTAATTGAGAAGATGTTCTCATTATGTTTAAGAACTAACTTTTCTGTATAATTAAGTGCTTTGTCAAGCAATATTCGATCATTGATTTGCTGCCCTACTTTTACCTCTTGATTAAATAACTGTAAATCGGTAAAAACCACCGATGGGTCATTGCGCTCAAATGCAAAATTCTCAGACTTGAAAATATTATACCCATTGGGCCCCCCAAAGATAAAGGCACCATCCCGAGTATTGATTGCTGAATTTTTATTGAATAAGGCCGCCTGAAGCCCATCTTTTGGATCAAAGTTTTGAAAAGAAATCTTAAAGGGTTCCACAGATCGATCTATTTGGGCATACGAGAGGCCCAAATGAGAACTTATCCAAAGATTATGATTATCATCTTCTAAAAGATCAATTAAAAAAGGAGATGGCAAACCTTCTTCCAACCCATAATGGACGAAACTGCTATCACTTTCCTTAAAATATTGAAGTCCATTAATTGTAGTCAGCCATATTTGATCCTCTGAATCACGAAAAACCTCTGTCACATAAGCTTCTTTTAGACCGGATCGATCAGATTCAGAAAAATAAATACTAGTTCCTTTTTCGTAATTGACTACGTTTAATCCACTCCCCCCCGCTATCCAAATATTACCAAGCCGGTCTTCTTCAAAACTAGTAATATATTGATTATGAATATAGAAAGGCGGTTTTCCTGCTGGATAGGGTGCAAAAGTAACCCTATTTTCATCCAAGACTGCAAGCCCGGATTTTAGTGTTCCTATCCAAATTCTCCGCTTACTATCTTCAAAAAGTTTCCAAATACTTGGACCTGGAATTCCATTTTGATTAGTGGATTCATAGGTATAATTCTTAAAATTTTTCCCATCAAAAGACCCCAACCCATTGAGATATGTCCCGATCCAAAGGATTCCTCGATGGTCTATCATCAAATCTACAATGACATTGCCCGGCAAACTCCTCGGATTTTCCGGGTCATTTAGGTATTGAGTATAGGTACCCTTTATCCTATCATGGTAAATAAGACCTCCGCCGTTAGTACCGATAAAGAGATTACCTAAACTATCCTCCACAAAAGCATTCACATCATTAAACGGCAAAGAAGTATCGTCACCAAGACTTTTTTGAACATGCGAAAAGCGCAACAAACCCTGATGGTAAAAGGCAACGCCCAATTTATGTGTTCCTATCCAAACGATGTCTTCATGATCTTTGTAAAGGGAATAAACCACATTATGAGAAAGATTGGAATTCACTAACCCCTGATCTTTGAGATATATTACGCGCTGATTTTCTTTTTCAAGAATATTAATTCCTCCATGGTCAGTACCTACCCAAATCTCACCCTTTTCGACCTCAGTGATGGCTTTGACCATATTGTTATTAAGTCGGAAAGGCCCTTTATCATTTCGATTAGCCTTCACCTCTAAGCTTTGCCCATCAATCCAGTAAATTCCAGAATCCCGATCAGGGTCAAATATCCAAGCATCACCGTCGGAATCTACCATGATTTCATAATTTGCCGACTTAGGTAAATCAGAATTGGAAAGTTGAATCGATTGGATTACGCTCAATTGATTAGGATCCAACAAATCCAGATGACCTGAAGGATAAACTATCCAGATTTTTCCATCTTTTCCTTCAGCTATGGAGCTGATTTGATTTGACCTTATGCTTCTTTTGGAAGGATTCTTTTGAATTATTTCGGTCTTCTTTTCTTCCGGAAAGTAAATACTCAAGCCTTGATCTGGGTGAGTAAACCAAAATCGCTCTTGTCGATCCTGAAGCAACATTCCTATCGCATCGGATTTTAAACCATATTTACGGTAAAACTCCAAATCAGCTTTAATAAAAAATTCAGACTCTGGATTATATATGTCAAATAAACCGTTTACATTTTTAACCCAAAGCATTCCGTCGGGTCCAATAAATAGCTTGGTAATATTATTATGAGACAATGAGGCCGAATCCTTGGTACTCAAAAAGGATTTAATCCGAGTGCCGTCATAGCGGTACAATCCGTAAGCAGTTCCAAACCAAACCATGCCTTGCTTATCCCTGATTATACTTTGCACATTGGCATTGGACAGCCCTAGATTTTCATCCAATCTTCTAAAAACAAGCTGATTTCTTTGATTTTGTGCTAAGACGATTTCTGAAAATTGGTTGAATAACACCAACAATAACACCATTACACAAATTCTTTGATTACTCACCATTGTTTATTTCTTAAGAATGGGATTTTTACAAAGTAAAGGATTGTAGCTTGATTCTAGGTCAATTAGAAATAGAAAAAGTCCAATTGGATATGATCCATGGACTTTTTTCTGAGAGTTCTATAAGTACCTACCTACTTACCGATAAATTCTTCACATGGACTATAGGAAAGTCTAAATTAAATTGAAAGAGCCAGATTCCTTGAGCTAAACAAAGTGGAAACCCATTCCTCTTCTCCCTTTGCATTGGAAAGGAAATTGAAAACCCGACATCTCCCTATCAATTCACCTGTGATTTTAAATAAATCGATTCAGGAGATTTTCATAGTATTCCTGTTTCCCACTGATTTGCTGAGGCTCACCCACTTGCAAGGCATAATTTCGTAAATCCTCCAAGCCAAGGTTTCCTTCTTCAAACTCCTTTCCTTTCCCTTGATCAAAACTGGAGTATCGCTGCTTTCTTCGTTCCAAATAATCGGATTTATCCAAAATATCCTGGGCGATCAGCATGCTCCTGGCAAACGCATCCATACTTCCGATGTGAGCCAAAAACAAATCATCCATATCCGTGGAGTTTCTCCGAATTTTAGCATCAAAATTTACTCCTCCACCCTGAAGGCCCCCCGATGAGATTAACACGAGCATCGCTTCGGTCAATTCTTGCAAATTCAAGGCAAATTGATCCGTATCCCAGCCATTTTGATAATCTCCACGATTGGCATCAATACTTCCAAGCATCCCCGCATCTGCTGCTACCTGAAGCTCATGCTGGAAGGTATGCCCTGCCAAGGTGGCATGATTCACCTCGATGTTTAATTTGAAATCTTTGTCCAATCCATAATGTCTAAGAAAGCCAATTACAGTGGCCGAATCATAGTCGTATTGATGTTTGGTCGGCTCCATCGGCTTAGGCTCGATAAAAAAGGTACCTTTGAATCCATGCTTGCGGGCATAGTCTCTTGCCATGGTGAGGAATCTTGCCAAATGCTCAGTTTCCCGCTTCATATCGGTATTTAGCAGAGACATGTATCCTTCTCTACCACCCCAAAACACATAATTTTCTCCACCCAATTTGATGGTAGCATCCAGGGCGTTTTTCACTTGAGTCCCTGCAAAGGCCAGCACATCAAAATTAGGATTAGTCGAGGCACCATTCATATAGCGTGGATTGCTAAACACATTGGCTGTACCCCAAAGGAGTTTGATCCCTGTATCTTTTTGCTTTTGAAGCGCATAATCAGAAATTAGCTGCATCCGTCGTTCATACTCCGCAAGCGTGGGCCCTTCATCGATCAAATCAACATCGTGAAAACAATAATAGGGGGCTCCGATTTTTGAAATAAACTCGAAAGCAGCATCCATTTTATCTTTTGCGCGCTGTACCGGATCAGGATCAGCATCCCAGGGATGGGTAATCGTTCCAGGACCGAAAGGATCCCCTCCAGTTCCACAGAAGGAATGCCAATAGGCAATTGCAAATTTGAAATGCTCTTTCATGGTTTTGCCACCAATGATTCGATTTTCATCATAGTAGCGAAAAGCAAGTGGATTATCACTTTCTTTTCCCTCGAATGGTATCTTATCGATGCCTTTGAAATAAGTCTTCGACATAATTTGGTTTTTTAGGTTTAAAAGGTTTTTGTGTTAATTATAGATTCATTTTTTGGATTTGCTCCAATTGATTTTTCCAGCGGGAGTAAACTTCTTCATATGGCTCAAAGAAATTTTCATTGGGTTCAAAGGTCTCCAACAGCTCCAGTCCTTGAAAAGCCTCTGACTCTCCATTGAAAACACCGGCTCCAATTCCAGCCCCTCTTGCGGCCCCCTGAGCTCCATCGGTATTGTAAAGCTCTAGGTTGACTCGATTCATGTGAATAAAGGTTTTCCTGAAAATCGGACTAAGAAACATATTGGCTTTTCCGGCCTTGACCGTGGTTAAAGTCATCCCCATGTCCTGCATGATTCGGAACCCAAAAGTCAAGGCAGAAACAATTCCTTCTTGCGCGGCTCTCAACACATGATTTTTGCTATGCTTCAGCAGGTCTAATCCAATAAGATGTGCTCCAACATGACGATTTTGCATAATTCGCTCGGCGCCATTTCCAAAGGGGATAAACGTCAGACCTTGCGATCCAATTCCTGCCGAAGACGCCAGATTATTCATCTCATCGTAACCGATTCGATTCCCCCCCATCAATCGCCGGGTCCAACTATTGAGAATACCTGTCCCGTTGACACAAAGAAGCACGCCATAGGATGGCTTTTGCTCCTGATGATTTACATGAACAAAGGTATTTACGCGTGATAAGGGATCAAAAAGTGGTTCTTCGCACACCCCATAAACAGTCCCCGATGTTCCTGCCGTAGTCGCCAATTCCCCCGGCTTTAGCACTTGAAGAGAGAACGCATTATTGGGCTGATCTCCAGCCCGATATGCTACTGGAACTCCGGCCTCTATCCCCGTTGATTTTGAGGCTTGCGAAGTAACCGTACCTTGGACCGAATACGAAGGAACAATTTCTGGAATCCAATCCGGATTGATTTGGTAGTGATCCAAGACTTTTTGGCTCAATCCATTGGTTTTAAAATCCCAAAAAATTCCTTCGGAAAGTCCCGTTTCGGAGGTTTTAATCTCTCCGGTCAACTTCATGGCGATAAAATCACCGGGAAGCATCATTTTGTGAATTTGCCCAGCAATTTCAGGTTGATTTTCGATGACCCACCTTAATTTTGATGCAGTGAAATTTCCTGGAGAATTCAGTAGATTTTCCAAGCAATAGGCTTCCCCAAGGCTTTTAAAAGCTTGGTCTCCAATAGGTACTGCGCGACTGTCACACCAAATGATCGAGGATCGAAGAACTCGGTGATTTTTGTCCACCAATACCAAGCCATGCATCTGGTAGGCAATACCAATCCCTTTGAGCTCTCCTTTTTTGACCGAAGCTTGGGAAAGCACATGGTGAGAAGCTTGCTGTACATACTTCCACCACATTTCCGGATCTTGCTCGGCAAAGCCATCCTTTGGGGCATCAATGGGCATTTCCTCTTCAGGAAACGCTTTCGCAGCGATAGCTCGTCCAGTATCTGCATTTAATAGGGAAGCTTTCACACTTGAGCTCCCGATATCCAATCCTAATAATAGCTTTCTCATCTTTACCAGAATACAATATAAAGTGCTGCAATAATTCCCGAGATGATAAATGCACCAACCTTAAAGGCTGAACTTGTTTTAAACAACTCCCTGCTGATTGCAATACTGTTTGGATGATCCTTTCCTTTTCCTTCAATCAATGAAATTACAATCATTAGGGTGGCCAAGATCAGGAATACCACTCCCATTCGATCGATAAACGGCAAAGCTGGAAAACCCAATTTTAACACGACTGAAAGCGGTATACTGAGCCCCGCTCCAACCAGAGCCGCATTTGAAGTGGTCTTTTTCCAGAATACTCCAAAGAAGAAAATCGCAAAAACACCCGGGCTAATAAAACCAGTGTATTCCTGAATAAATTGAAAAGCCTGATCCAGCTGCCCAAGCGCAGGGGCTACAATTGCAGCAACGATAAAAGCAACCCCAGCAGTAATTCGTCCCACTTTAACTTGGGTGGATTCGGAAGCATTTTGACCAAAGTATTTTTTGTAAATATCCATGGTAAAAATTGTTGAGGTACTGTTAGCCATAGAAGCCAATGAAGAAACAATTGCTGCAGTCAAAGCTGCAAAAGCCAAGCCTTTGAGCCCCACAGGAAGAAGTTGAAGAAGGGTCGGATAAGCACGGTCAGATTTGGTCAAGCCTGTTATCGGATCTTTCATTGATTCGATAAATTGTACATCGATGCCATTTTTGACAATTACCCAAGCGGCAATTCCTGGAATGACTACGATCAATGGCATTAATAATTTCAAGAATCCGGCAAAAATCATCCCTTTTTGTGCCTCATCAAGACTTTTGGCAGCCAGGGCCCGCTGAGTGATGTACTGATTGAAGCCCCAATAGCTTAAATTGGTAATCCACATCCCCCCTACTAAAACAGATATTCCCGGCAAATCCTGATAGGCATCATATGTACCTCCTTTTCCATCGGGAATCATCATTTCCCCTTTAGACAAAATCATGGAAAAATGACCCGGCACCTCTTGCCGAAGTAATCCCAATCCTTCCCAGGCATCTCCGCCACCGACCATCTGTAGAGCAATATAAGTAGTGGCCAATCCGCCAGCGATTAAAAATACGACCTGAATCACATCGGTCCAGGCAACTGCTTTCAATCCTCCATATATTGAATAAATCATGGCAAAAAGTGCCAATCCAATAATTCCATAAACCATGGGAACATTCAAGATGGTATTCAAACTCAAAGCCCCCAGATACAACACAGAGGTTAAATTGACAAATACATAAAGTAAGAGCCAAAAGATTGCCATGGTCGTACGAACTCGAGTATCATAGCGATCCAGGAGAAATCCAGGCATGGTATAAATGCCTTTCTTAATATAAATCGGTAAGAAAAATATCGCAACTACCAGCAAAGTAGCTGCGGCCATCCATTCATACGTCGAGATTGCCAAACCTAATGCAAAACCCGATCCTGACATTCCGATAAATTGTTCGGCTGAGATATTGGAAGCGATCAGGGAGGCACCGACTGCCCACCAAGGCAACGCTTTGGAGGCTAGAAAATAATCAGAAGAGTTTTTAACATGACCTTTTTTCTCCTGAGAGACAAAAAGCCCCATTCCGATAATTAGTAAGCAGTATCCAATAAATACTGCCAAATCCAAGGGTTCTAAGAGCATATAGAATAATAGGTTAGTTTTTGGGCAAATCGTTTTGGTATAGGACTAATTTGTAAAATACAAACCGTTAAATATAAGATTTTAGAATCAAGGTGAAGTAAAGTCGATTTAATTTTAGCCAAAAAAATTAAAACAGGTTTTCAATCAAGGGCACCGGATCATCTGAATACACTGTTTCTTCGATTGATTTTAAATACGTTATCCCGGTCGCATTTGAAATCCAGACACGATCAGCCTGACGGAGTTGGTCGACTTTAAAAAGTCCTTCTTTTACCTTAAAACCATTATCGTTTAGCTCTTGGAGGATAACTTTCCTACTGACGCCCTCAATACATCCGGCTTGTAGTGAGGGAGTAAAAATCTCCTCCCCTATTGACCAGAAAATATTCGAAGCTCCAGCCTCTGAGACATTGCCCTTATGGTCTAATAATATTATTTCATTTGCCCCACGCTTTTCGCGCTCCAATGCAGCTAACACATAAGGGAGCGAATTAAGAGTCTTGCACTGAGAAATCATAGAAGGCACTAAAAACACTTCCCTACTAATTACTGCCTGAAGACTGATTTCTGATTTTTTCTTAAATGGTGCGATTTGTAGGACTTGATTGATTTGGCCGGTATGGGGAGAATATTTGCCCGCCCCAGCTCTAAAGACAGTCCATTTGATTCGTTGCGGCTCTGTAGAATTGATGAAGGATAAGATTACATCAGGATTGAGTTGGCTGAGATCGAGGTGTAATAGCTTCATCCCTTTGCGGAGTCGATCGACATGAAATTCAAAAAACCGAATTTTCTCCCCGTCAAAAATCATCGTTTCAAACAGGCCGTCTCCAAAAGCCATCGCCCGATTGGGAATAGGAAAGGCAGAACCTGATTTCCATTGGTTTGATTTCCCCATTGAGAAGTAAACTGTTTCAAAATCGCTCATATAACCGTTCGAATGCGTACATTTTTTAGGATTGTCTAAGTGTTGATTTGTTAAATATTGTTGAAATAAGTCAAAAAGAAGTTGAATTTCATCCAAATAGAAACATTTTTAGGAGAAATAATCAGGTGAACTTACCTTAGCATCAAATTTGAAATACAGAGCAAATGCCAGGGAAAAGCAGTGTTTTTGATATGATAGGTCCAGTGATGATCGGTCCCTCCTCCTCTCATACCGCTGGTGTGGTCAGAATTGCACGTGCTGCAATCCGTCTTTTGGGAGGAATACCGGACAGCGTTTCCATCATATTTTATAATTCTTTTGCAAGAACCTATGAGGGCCATGGAAGTGATCGGGCTATAATTGGGGGCTTGATGGATTTTAAAACTGACGATGAGCGAATCAAAGACGCTTTGGATATCGCAAAAGAGAAAGGTCTAAATTACCGTTTCAAGTCCATTGGTAATTCTTCGGTCCACCACCCCAATACCATCAAACTCCAACTTGTTAAAGATGGAAAAATGATGGAAGTGATCGGAGAAAGCCTAGGCGGTGGTTTAATCAATATTGCCGAAATAGATGGGTTTGTTGCCAATTTCTCAGCCCAAGCCCACACGTTAATCATCAAGGCAAAAGATATTTCAGGAGCTATTGCATTTATATCCTCGGTCATCGCCCAGGAAAAAGCCAATATCGCCACCATGTCAGTATCCCGAAAGGGAAAAAACGACAATGCCTGCCATGTCATCGAAATGGATTCTGGAATTGCCCCTATCACGCTTGAATATTTAAAATCTTTACCCTGGATCAACGATTTAATTTACATTCCTGATATCGACTTATAGTTAATTTTATGAAAAAGCTTTTACTCAGCTTTGCCTTGAGTGCCAGTAGTTTTTTTTGTGCCTTTTCCCAGAACAGCAACGGCCCTATTGATTTAGAGACCGCCGTGAAAATAGCACTGGAAAACAACCTCAGCCTCAAGCGAAGCGAACTAAACCAACTCAGCAACGAGGCCACCTTACTTCAAGCTCAAGGATCCAGACTCCCCTCATTTTCTACCGGGGCGAGCTCAGGATACCGATGGGGGCGATCAATTAACCCGGTGACCAACTTATTTGAAACGCAGCGAATCGGAAACATCAATGTCTCGGCCAATTCCAATGCGACACTTTTTGCAGGACAACGGATCACCAATTCGGTAAATCAGGCAAAAATTGACTTGGAAACGGGCAAGTACACGATCGAGGCCACAAAAAACAACATCACATTAAATGTGATCAATCTGTACATCAATATTGTATTCAATCGGGAGCAGGCGAAAATAGCCGAGAGGCAACTCGAAACAACCAAAGAACAACTGGATAGGACAAAACGCCTGGTTCAGGCAGGATCTCTTCCCTTAGCCGATCAACTGGACTTGGAAGCCCAGGTCGCAACGAATGAATTGGAGGTGATCAACGCCTATCAATCCCTTAACTTGTCCAAACTTGAGCTCGCACAAGCACTTCAAATCCCTTATTCAGAGGGGTTTGAAATCGTCGAGCCCAAACTAGAAATCAATGAAAATTTGATTATTTCAGAAGATGCGTCTTCCATTTTTGCGACAGCTGTAGACAAAATGCCGGAAATAAAAGCCGCCAAAACTTCCTTGGAAAGTGCTCGTTTAGGAGTCAAAATCGCTCGGGGTCAATTCTATCCAACTTTGGGGATCGGGGCGAACCTCTTTTCAAACTACGTAGATAGAGCCGCTCCCGGATTTGAACCCGACCCACTTTCCAGCCAAATCAAAAACAACCTTTCCCAGTCAGTCAATATCCAGTTGAGTATTCCTGTTTTCTCCCAGTTTTCAAATAAAGCAAACCTTCAGCGTGCCCGAGTACAAGAGCGACTAGCTGAGGTGTCTCAACAGGAAACAGAAAATCAATTGCGGCAGGACATCGAAACTGCCTATAACAATGCCTTGGCTGCTGAGCAATCATATCAGGCATCCCTTTCACGGGTAAAAAGCCTCGAGGAAACGTTCCGTATTGCACAGCAACGATTTGACCTTGGAGCAATCAATTCGGTAGATTTTCAAGTTTCCCAAGCAAATTTCTTCAATGCCCAGGCAGATCTTATTAATGCGAAATACACATACATTTTCAGAGTAAAGGTCCTCGACTTCTATCTCGGCAACCCCATCAACCTCAACTAAACCATGGCCACAAAAAAATCAAACAAATTACTTTATTATCTCCTCGGAATTGTCGGTGTTCTTATCCTTTTTGCAATTATCGGAAGAGCCCTTGGGTGGATAGGAGGAGAAAAAATCACTCCAGTTGAAATCGTAAAAGTGGGTAAAAACTCGATTATAGAAAAAGTAAGTGCTTCAGGTGAAATCCAACCTGAAATAGAAGTCACCCTTAGTCCTGACGTAGCTGGAGAAATCATTGAGTTAAATATTCAGGAAGGTGATTCGGTCGAAATGGGAAAACTATTGGTCAAAATTAGACCTGACAATTTTATTTCCGCACTGGATCGGAGCCGCGCAAATCTCAATCAGCAACAGGCCAATTTGGCACAAAGCAAGGCGAGCTTACAGCGTGCCGAAGCCCAATTTACCCGTAGTGAATTGGAGTATAAACGCCAAAAGACCCTCTATGAACAAAAGGCAATTTCCGATGCTGATTTTGAACAGGCTGAGGCTAATTACATCACGGCTCAAAAAGATCTTGAAGCTGCAAAGCAAAATGTAATTGCAGCTGAGTTCGTGGTCAAAAGCTCCCAGGCCACCGTAAATGAAGCAGCCGAAAACCTTCGCCTAACTAATGTGTATTCACCCGTCAGTGGGATAGTTTCCAACCTTTTGGTAGAAAAAGGAGAACGAGTAGTGGGAACTCAGCAAATGGCCGGTACCGAAATGCTCACCATTGCAGATCTAACCAAAATGGAAGTCAGAGTTGATGTAAACGAAAATGATATCGTTCGTTTGGCTTTAGGAGACACCACCTTGATCGAAGTGGACGCCTATTCCACTTCAGGAAAAACCTTTAAGGGGGTTGTCACAAGTATTGCTAACACGGCAAATACCAAAGCTTCTGCTGATGCGGTCACCGAATTTAAAGTAAAAATCAGAATCCTCAACAGTTCTTATCAAGACCTGGTCGATGCTGGAAACAAATACCCCTTTAGACCGGGAATGACCGCATCTGTTGAAATCATCACCAACCAGAAAGACAATGTGCTCTCAGTTCCATTAGCAGCAGTAACTACCCGGGAAAACAAATTGGATACCTTGGCGGATGGAACTACCCGTCCACAGGAATTGGTATTTTTGGTAGAAAATGGGGAAGCAAAAATGACGCAAATCAAAACTGGGATTTCTGATTTTCAATTCATAGAAGTACTCGAAGGGTTAACCGAAGATCAAGAAGTAGTGTCCGGGCCCTATTTCACGGTAAGTAAAGAACTGGAGGAAGGCGATAAGGTGGAGAAAATGAGTACTCCGCCAATCAAACCAAACTAATAACTCCAGTTAACTACCCAATTAAAATCCTGATAAGTTACTTATCGGGATTTTTTTTGTGGATATGAAACTGAACTATTTACTCATTTCTTTACTTGCTAAAGCATGGAAAATAGGCAACCCATTCGAGTTAAAAACATGGTCTGTCCTCGTTGTATTCAGGCAGTAAAAGAGGTACTAAACCGGTGTAACATTCCATTTCAATCAGTGGATTTGGGTTCGATTCAGCTCCATGAACCCTTAAGTTCAGACAAAAAAAAACAACTGGCCAAAAGCCTACAGGAATTAGGATTCGACATATTAGAATCGAAAAACTCCTCGATCATTGAATCCATTAAAAATACGCTAATCCACCAAATCCATCACTCTGGACAAGTTTTGGAAACCAATTATTCTGACTTTTTGGAAGCAAAACTTCAGCAAGATTACCATCAGCTCAGCCGACTTTTTTCTCAGGTTGAAGGAGTCACCATAGAAAAATACATTACCCGACTCAAAATCGAAAAAGCCAAGGAGTTGATCCTGTACAATGAACGTAAACTTGCTGAAATTGCATTCCAGCTTGGTTATAACTCAGCGGCCTATCTTTCTGCCCTTTTCAAAAAAGAAACCGGGATGACTCCCTCCCTATTCAAGCAAAACGCAGGTAAACGAAAAAATTTGGACGAAGTCTAGCGTCTACTCATTTGTAAAATCTTATAGCTTTTTTACAAAATTTCATAACAAATCAAAAGAGGCTTACCCCCATCTTTGTTGCATGGAAATGAGTAATGGGAATATTCAAAAGAGAAATTTTCCGGTGACGGGAATGACCTGCGCTGCATGTGCCTCAAGCGTGGAAACTATTTTATCCTACACCCCGGGAGTGAAGTCTGCTACTGTGAATTTCGCCTCGAACAGCGTTTGGGTAGAATATGATGAAACGCTCAGTCCTATGGATCTTGACAAAGCGCTCCAGGACGTCGGATATGGTCTGATTTTAACTCAGGACAATCCCGAAGAAGCGCAAGAAAACTTTCAAAAGGAACACTATGTAAAGGTCAAAAAACGTACCCTAGGAGCGGCTTTGTTGACTTTACCGGTAGTTGTTTTGGGGATGTTTTTTATGGATTGGGACCCTGGCAAATGGATTAGTTTTTGGCTCAGTATTCCTGTGTTATTTTATTTTGGAAAGCATTTCTACCTCAACGCCTGGAAACAAGCCCGACAGCACAAAGCCAACATGGACACACTTGTGGCTTTAAGTACCGGTATTGCATTTTTATTTTCTGCTTTTAATACTTTTTTCCCTGATTTCTGGCATACCAGAGGGATTCATCCTCACGTATACTATGAAGCGGCCACCGTAATCATCGTATTTATCTCCTTTGGAAAATTACTTGAAGAACGTGCCAAGTCCCAAACCGGTACGGCATTAAAAAAGCTAATCGGGTTGCAACCTAAAACTTTGACAAAAATCCAAAATGGCCAACCCCTAGAAATTAACATCAATGAGGTACAGATTCAGGATCGGATCCTGATCAAACCCGGAGAAAAAGTTCCAGTTGATGGGCTTGTCGTTTCAGGCAGCAGTTTCATCGATGAAAGTATGATAAGTGGTGAACCTGTCGCCGTGGAGAAAAAACCAGAAGACAAGGTATTTGCCGGAACGATCAATCAGAAAGGAAGTTTGGAGATAATAGCCCAGAAAGTCGGTGCCTCCACTCTGCTTTCACAGATTATTACCCGCGTTCAAGAAGCTCAGGGAAGCAAGGCTCCCGTCCAAAAACTTGTGGATAAGGTTGCTGGAATATTTGTTCCCGTGGTCATTCTAATTGCACTGTTGACCTTTGGAATTTGGCTGATCTTTGGAGGAGAAAACGCCTTTTCTCAGGCACTTTTAGCTTCGGTTTCCGTCTTGGTAATTGCTTGTCCTTGTGCGCTGGGGCTTGCCACCCCGACAGCAATCATGGTTGGGGTTGGCAAAGGGGCCGAAAACCAAATTCTCATCCGCGATGCAGAAAGCTTAGAACTCGGACATCAGGTCAATGCCCTAATTTTGGATAAAACAGGGACGATCACGATGGGAAAACCCAGTGTGGTCCAAATACAATGGGCTGAAAAAAAAGAGGAGCAAAACTACTTACCCATATTAGCAGCACTTGAATCCAAATCCGAACATCCATTGGCTGATGCAGTGGTTAAATTTTTAAAGGAAAAAGGAATTCTAAATTTAGAATTGAAAAATTTTGAAAGTATAACCGCCCGTGGGGTAAAAGGGGACTTTGACGGAAAAAGCTATTTTGTCGGAAACCTAAAATTAATGGAAGAAAACGGTATTGCCATTTCAGAAGAACTTCAATCACTAGCAAAGACTTGGAGCCAAAAAGCCCAAACCGTAATTTGGTTCGCCGAAGAAAAAGTAGGATTAGCGATTCTGGGAATTGAAGACCAAATCAAATTAAGCGCTAAACCAGCAATCCAACAACTTCAAAAATCCGGTATGGAAGTCTACATGCTCACCGGGGACAATCCACAAACAGCCCAAGTCGTGGCCAATCACGTCGGAATTAAGCAATTTAAAGCTGAAGTAATGCCAGCTGACAAATCTTCCTTTGTCAAATCGCTCCAAGAAAAAGGCAAAATAGTTGCAATGGTCGGTGATGGAATCAATGACTCAGAAGCGTTGGCACAGGCCGATGTCAGTATCGCTATGGGGCAAGGTTCGGATATCGCCATGGATGTTGCAAAAATCACCCTGATCACCTCTGATCTGGAAAAAATCCCCCAGGCATTTCGGCTCTCACATCTAACAGTCAACGGTGTTAAACAAAACCTATTCTGGGCTTTCATATACAACCTGATCGGGATTCCGATTGCAGCAGGAATACTTTATCCCATCAATGGGTTCCTCCTTGATCCGATGATTGCTGGTGCGGCAATGGCTTTTAGCTCCGTTTCGGTAGTGATGAATAGTTTAAGACTAAAAGCAAGAAAACTTTAAAAAACGTAACCAAAATCTTGTGCCCAATTCCTTCACCAACCCATGACCAGCTTATCAAACCTTGAATAGTAAATCACTTCGTTAAACATAAAATCACATACTCATGAAAACCTTAAAATTTAAAACCAACATTAACTGTCATAACTGCCTTGCAAAGGTGGAACCCAAGCTTAATAAGGAGTCAAAAATCGAAAGCTGGTCTGTAGATTTGCAAAGTGATGATCGGATTTTGACCGTTCAATCTGAATCCATGAGTGAAGAGGAAGTTTTCAAGACAGTGCTGAAAGCAGGATTTATTGCCAAACCCTTATAACACAAAAATAAATTCGACGTATACCCTTTAAATTTCCACTATAATTGGGATACTTACCAGATAATTTAAAAAATTAATCTATTTTTACAGCAGTGAACAAACTGATTTCCATAGCGCTAGCTTCGGTGATTCTCCTTTCCAATGTAGGAGTGGCAAAGGCTGTGCACCTTTGCATGGGGGAAAAAACTGCTGTAAAAATAGGTTGGGAAAAAGCTCATTTGGATTGTCAAATGCTTCAGAAAAAATCTGACTGCCATCAAACTGAATCCGAAAATCCCCCTTTGCATGACTGCTGTGATGACCAGTACGAGCACTTCCAAACCGAAGCAGAAACTGGATTGGAAAAATCAGAAACCAAGCTAATCTCTCCGACCTTTCTTTCCGCTTACTTAGTTACTTTTTATTTGTTTCCTAGTGAGGTATTCAGTGAATTAAGCCGTTTCACCGAATCTCCCCCACCCGCTTTAAAAACCGAACGCTTCATTCTTTTCCAATCATTCTTACTCTAGGATTTGATAGATTTTCTTGTGCTACAGGTGCAAGAACTGGTTTTAATAGCTGATTTTCAGACTATTACTTGTTTATCTATTAACCTAAGAATAAAATGATCAATAAAATCATCCGGTATTTTCTGGAGAATAAACTCGTTACCCTTATTTTCCTTTTCCTTTTAATTGGTTGGGGATTGGTAACCGCTCCATTTAATTGGAATTTGGACTTTTTACCCCGAGATCCAGTTCCTGTCGATGCCATACCTGACATTGGAGAAAACCAACAAATCGTGTTTACCGAATGGATGGGACGATCTCCTCAAGATGTGGAGGATCAAATCACCTATCCCTTGACTACTTCGCTTTTGGGTCTGCCCGGAGTCAAAAGCGTTCGCTCCAGTTCTGCTTTTGGTTTCTCGAGTATCTACATCATTTTTGATGAGGATACCGAATTTTACTGGAGTCGATCTCGAGTACTTGAAAAACTTAACTCGCTTCCCTCAGATTTGCTTCCGGAGGGTGTTCAACCCAAGCTGGGACCCGATGCTACGGCACTGGGTCAGGTTTTTTGGTACACCCTGGAAGGAAGGGATGAACAGGGTAATCCAGTCGGAGGTTGGGATTTACATGAACTACGAACCATTCAAGATTATTACATTCGTTATTCTCTGACTGCCGTTGAAGGTGTCTCTGAGGTAGCTTCAGTAGGTGGCTACATAAAAGAATATCAAATTGATGTTGATCCAGGGGCTTTGAAAACCTATCAAGTTTCCTTGATGGATGTGATGGAAGCGGTTCGAAAATCCAATTTGGATGTATCTGCCAACACGATTGAAATCAATCGAGTGGATTACTTCATCCGAGGCCTAGGCTACGTAGAAGAGCTTAGTGATCTGGATCAAGCCGTAGTAAAAGTCACCGATAATGTCCCTATCCGAATCCAGGATGTGGCACGAGTGAATATCGGCCCTCAACCCAGAAACATGGGCGGAATCCTAGATAAAAGCGGAGCGGAGGCAGTAGGCGGTGTGGTCATTGCCCGATATGGGGACAATCCACTTCAGGTTATTGAAGGAGTAAAAGCTGAAATCGAAAAACTCTCCCAAGGTCTACCTTCTAAAACCTTAGCAGATGGCACGGTTTCAAAAGTTACCCTGGTCCCTTTTTATGATCGAACAGGCCTGATTTTCGAAACACTAGGCACACTATACGATGCGATCAGTTTGCAGATATTGGTGACCATTATTGTGATTTTGGTCATGGTATTTAATCTACGTGCCTCGCTTTTAATATCGGCACTGCTACCCATGGCGGTATTGATCTGCTTTATTTTCATGAAATACCTTGGGGTGGATGCCAATATCGTTGCCTTATCGGGAATAGCCATTGCCATAGGCACCATGGTCGATTTAGGTATTATTCTCAATGAAAATGTCCTTCGTCATCTGGAAATAGCACCAAAAGGACAATCCAAAATCCAAACTGTTTATCTGGCCACCGCTGAGGTTTCAGGCGCAATTATCACTGCTGTCAGCACAACTATCATCAGCTTTTTGCCCGTATTCACTTTGGAGGCAGCAGAAGGTAAATTATTTGGCCCCTTAGCCTATACCAAAACATTTGCCTTGATTTCGGCGGTGTTATTCACCCTTTTAATCATGCCGGCATTTTCTCATTGGATTTTTTCGATCAAAAAGCTAAAAGTAAAAATCGGGTCTTACATCAATTACGGGTTGATTATTCTAGGCCCCATCATAGCCTTCACCGTTTGGAGCTGGGGTGGGTGGCTTATTTTTGGATATGGGTTGATCAATACCTTGGCTTTTCATTACCCTGAAAAAATTGGAATCTATAAAGATAAACTGATCATTGGCCTTACTTTATTGTTTGTTTCCATGCTGTTAACCTTGGAATGGATGCCACTCGGAGTTTCTGCCAGTACAGTTCTCAACTTTATTTTTATTCTCATTCTTTTGGCGTTCTTCTTAGGAGGCTTTTCCATTTTCATTAACGTCTACCCCAAAATCCTACGATGGTGCCTGGAAAATAAAGGGACATTTTTTCTATTTCCCACACTTGTTATTTTAGTAGGAATCAGTGTTTGGTTGGGGTTTGGAACCGTATTCGGCCTAGTTCCCAAAGCATTTGATCAAGTCGGTATTAATATCCGAACTACTGGAATTTGGTCAGGATTGACTCACACCTTTCCAGGTTTGGGTGAGGAATTTATGCCTTCCTTAAATGAAGGCTCATTTTTGCTCATGCCCACCACCATGCCGCATTCAGGAGTCCAGGAAAACAAAGAGGTTTTACAAAAACTCGATATGCTAGTGACGGCTATTCCAGAAGTAGAAATGGTCGTTGGCAAGGCTGGACGGGCTGAAACTGCCATTGATCCTGCCCCTATGACGATGTTTGAAAATACCATCAACTACAAATCAGAATACGTAACCGACCTCAACGGAACCCGATTACGGTTCAAAGTAAAGAATGGAAAATTCGAACTAAAAGACGGTTCTTTTTATGACCCGGAGACCATGGATCCAGATCAAATCGAAACCAAAAACTTGATCCCCGATGAAAATGGCCAATATTTTCGTCAATGGAGAACTCATATCCAATCTCCGGATGATATTTGGGACGAGATAATCAGCGTAGTCAACCTCCCGGGTGTGACTTCTTCTCCCAAACTTCAGCCGATAGAAACTCGATTGGTGATGCTTCAAACCGGCATGAGAGCACCTATGGGAATCAAAGTATATGGCCCTGATTTAAAAACGATTGAGTCCTTCGGCCTCGAACTTGAAAAATACCTCAAAGAGGTTCCCTCGGTAAAAAAAGAGGCTGTCTTTGCTGATCGAATTGTTGGAAAACCCTATTTGGAATTAGACATCAATCGAGAGCAGATCGCCCGGTACGGCATGAATGTAGTGGATGTTCAGGATTTTATCGAAACTGCCATAGGGGGAATGCAAGTGAGCACCACCGTGGAGGGTCGGGAGCGATTCCCGATACGTGTTCGATATGCACGGGAATTCAGAGACGATCCACAGGCCATTGAAAACCTCCAAATCCCCACTCCGCAAGGCACTTATATTCCTTTAGGGCAATTGGCATCGATCAACTACCGACCTGGCCCAGACATGATCCGAGGGGAAAATAGTTTTCTTGTCGGTTATGTCCTGCTGGACAAAATGCCGGGATTTGCTGAAGTCACAGTAGTGGAGGATGCTCAACGGTACCTCAATCAAAAAATTGAATCCGGTGAATTAACAGTCCCTACTGGGGTTCGATTCCAGTTTTCCGGCTCCTATGAAAACCAAATCCGGGCAGAAAAACGGCTTTCGATTGTCGTCCCTATTTCGTTGATTCTGATCTTTTTGATCCTTTATTTTCAATTTAGAGCGGTATCGACTTCCCTTTTTGTTTTCTCAGGAATTGCAATGGCGTTTTCAGGAGGATTTCTTATGCTTTGGTTCTTTGGCCAAGATTGGTTTTTCGACTTCAATCTGTTTGGAACCAATTTTCGGGATTTATTTCAGATGAAAGTTTATAATCTCAGCGTAGCAGTATGGGTAGGCTTTATCGCCTTGTTTGGAATTGCTACCGATGATGGGGTGGTCATGAGTTCCTACTTAGACCAAAGCTTTAAAGAAAATCGCCCCACCAGTAAACGTACCATCCGGGAAGCGGTTTTGGAAGCTGGACAACGCAGAGTTTTACCCTGCATGATGACCACTGCAACCACCCTTTTGGCTTTACTGCCGATTTTCACATCCACAGGTCGAGGATCAGACATCATGATTCCTATGGCAATTCCAGCTTTGGGGGGAATGATTTTAGAAATTACCACAGTATTTATAGTCCCAACTCTGTATTGCTGGTGGGCTGAGCGAAAATTGAATCATAATTCCAAGGTTTTTACCAAGGAAGCAAACGCATAATATTATGGAAACCAACTTACTGAAAACCATAAAAATAGCTAGGCCTACCTATCGGAAAATTGCTATCAAAACCACGCCTCCCCCTCTTAGTTTTTGGGTGATCATCGGTTTTCTTGGGCTAGTATGTTCTATTCCCAAAGAAGTATTTGCCCAAGACCTCAGGGATTATTTGATTCAAGCTGCAGAGAATAATCCCGGACTTCAAGCTTCCTATTCCCAATATGAAGCTCGGTTGGAGCGTGTCAATCAAGCAAGTCTGCCGGACCCAGAGCTTCAAGCCGGCATTTTCTTAAAGCCTATGGAACGATTGATGGGAAATCAATCTGCTGACCTGCGGGTGATGCAGATGTTTCCTTGGTTTGGGATGATTTCCACCCAAAAAGCGGAAATGAACCAAATGGCTCAAGTAGACTATCAAGTATTTCTGGAACAAAAAAATCAATTGTTTTTCCAAGTGAAAACTACTTGGTATGAGTTGATTCGTTTACGGGAAGAAATTTCGATTTGGGAAGAAAATCTATCTTATTTGGAGAAATACAAACGATTGGCCTTGGTAAAATTCCAAGTAGGTCAAAGCAACTCGTCCTCTTCCGCTCAGATGGCAAAGAAAACCACAGCCAGGCCAAGTACCTCCCCATCTGCTATGGAAACTATGGCAGAAGAAAAAGCTCCTGAAGGTATGTCACAGGCTCAATCTGAAACCATGGCATCCTCTCCAATGAGCACAACCGAGGGCATGAATCAAATTCTCCAAATTGAGATAGAAATAAAAGAATTGGAAAATCAAATCGCACAATTAAACGCAGACCTTGAGCCCCTTCAAATCAAATTCAATCAACTGTTGAACCGAGACAAAGAAGCGGAAATCACCCTTCCCGAGGAATTGGAAAAAGCTGAACTGAGATTGGATAAAAAACAAGTTCTGGATAGTATTTATAAAAACAATCCCATGATTTCCATGTATGATGCGGAGCTTTCCGCCTTAGACCAGCAAACCAAAATGGCTAAACTGGAAGGAAAACCGATGTTGGGGGCGGGAGTCAATTACATGCTATTTAGTCCCAGACCCGAAAACGGTATGCAGATGGGTGGACAAAATATGATCATGCCTATGGTAAGCATGTCACTGCCAATCTATCGGAAAAAAATCAACTCAAAGATCAAAGAGGCTCAACTTCTTAAGGAATCGACTGTTTACCGACAGCAAGAAACGAAGAATCTTCTAGCCATGGAGTGGTCCAATGCTTTCCGCGATTGGGAAAACGCCAATCGCCAACTGGAACTTTATGATTCTCAAATCAAACTAGTTGAGCAACAAATCCAACTCCTCCTCACAGCCTTCTCGGCAAATTCAACAGAATTGGACCTGGTATTACGAACCCAACAGCGATTGCTGGACTACCAGCTCAAGCGAGTCAATTCGATCAATACCCAATATCAGAGTCTCTCCAAATTGGAGATGCTAGCTGCTAATTCTCTTCAAATTCAATCGAAATGAAAAAGATAACAGACAACAAACTAACCTTAATCATCTTGGCGATGATCCTCGGATTGGCGGCAGGATGGCTCCTAAAGCCCGCACAGGAGGCCAATCATGAAGAACATGAGCACCAAGCCGACTCCACAACAACATGGACTTGTTCCATGCATCCTCAGGTCAAATTAACAGAGCCGGGAGATTGTCCCATTTGCGGAATGGACCTTATTCCTGCTTCTCAGGCATCCACCTCCTCGAGCAATCCCATGACATTTGAAATGACCAAAGAGGCTGTAGCTTTGGCGCAAATCCAAACTACCAAAGTCAATGATGTCAGTCCTGGCGGGGAACTCTTATTGACTGGGAAAATTCAAGGAGACGAGCGGGAAATTGCCACTCTCACGAGCAAATTCCCAGGAAGGATTGAGCGTCTATTTATCACCTTTACCGGTGAGCAAGTTAATCAAGGTCAACGCATTGCAACTCTTTATTCTCCAGAATTGATGAGCGCACAGACAGAGTTGCTAGAGGCAGCCGAAATTAAAGAGGATTACCCCCAGCTGTACCAGGCAGCCAAAGCAAAATTACGACTATGGAAGCTATCTGAACAGCAAATTAAGGATCTTGAAACCTCTGGGCAGGTTAGTGAACTAGTTGATATTCTTGCCGATCAATCCGGTGTGGTGACTCAGCGAAATGTTTCAGTCGGTGATTATATTGCTACCGGATCAGTCTTATTTAATGTAATCAATCTGGATAAACTCTGGGTACTCTTAGATGCTTACGAAACAGATTTGCCATTTTTACAAATTGGAAATCAACTCAATTTCTCTGTAGCAGGAATTCCCGGGGAAAATTTTCAAGCAAAAATCAGCTTTATCGATCCGGTAATTGACCCCAATACCCGATCGGCAAAAGTTAGGGCAGAAGTAACTAATCCCAAGCAAAAACTCAAACCTGAGATGTTTGTAAATGCCAAGGTAACCATCAAAAGCAATTCGGGGAGCTCGTCCCTTATCGTACCAAGGACAGCTGTTCTCTGGTCAGGCAAACGATCGGTCGTTTATGTGAATGTACCCGATGCCAATCCACCCGCCTACCAAATGCGAGAAGTTGTACTCGGAGAGCGGATGGGAGAAAACCAAGAAATCAAATCAGGGGTATTGCTTGGGGAAGAAGTGGTCACCCATGGTGTCTTTGCCATTGATGCGGCAGCTCAGCTCTCAGGAAATTTCAGCATGATGAATCGACCAAAAACAAGCTCTATGGAAGTTTCCGAGGAATTTATAAAGCAGATCACCGCAGTTGCTGATGCTTATTTTCAAGTGAAAAACGGATTAGTTAAAGACAATCTGGATGAAGTCAAAAAATCACTTGATTCGATGGAAGATCGGCTTGCCGGGGTAACCATGAATCTGACCACTGAAGAAGCTCATGACCGATGGATGGAAATACTTGAAGGATTGAAAAATGCCAAAAACAGCATGATTTCATCAACAGAAATCAAGGGAGCGCGGAAACATTTCTCCACGCTTTCTTTCTATATTTTAGAAATGACAGAGACCTTTGGGTTAAACAAGGAAGTGGTGTACAAAGATTACTGTCCGATGGCTTTTGGGAATGAGGGGGCATACTGGTTGAGTGAGCAAAAAGACATCACAAATCCATATTTTGGAGCATCTATGTTAACTTGCGGAGAAATTAGGGAAACTTACCTAAAAGGCCAACCCGTCATGCAACTGGGTGGAAATCCGTCCACCCCGTCGGTTCATAATCATTAATTTCAAAGAAAAAAATCCTTTTACCAACAGATGAATCCTATGAAAAAATCTCTTTTATTACTCGCCTTGATTTCAACTGCGATTAGTTCTTGTGGAGAAAAATCAACTTCCACAGAAAGCCAAGAGGAGGCCAATACTACTCATGAAATTTCTCCTTCCAGTTCACTAGAGGTGGTTCAAAACACATCGACCTCCCCTATCATAGACTCTTATTTGGAAATCAAAGATGCCTTAGTCGCAGATGATGCCGCAACTGCATCAGCAACTAGTGAAAAAATGGTTAGTGCCTTGGAAGATTTTGATACAGCATCCATGACTGGAAATGGTCAAAATTTAGAAGAAGTAAAAGCTGAGGCGATTGAATTAACAAAAAAACTACAAAGTGAAGATATCGTCATTCAGCGGGAAAATTTCCAAGCCCTTAGCGTGGTTTTGATGGATTTCATTAAAATCGCTGGTGCTGATCGAACACTCTACCATCAATATTGTCCCATGTATAAAAATAATACAGGTGGAATGTGGCTTAGTTCAAACCAGGAAATTATGAACCCGCTATTTGGCAGTTCTATGCTCAATTGTGGAAGCATTGAAGAAACGATTACAGTCAATTAAACTTAATGTAAGGCGAGTACGGCCTTGTACTCGCCTGACTTCCTACACCATGATAAAGACCTTACTTTTCACGCTTTCTTTCATTTTGCTTCACGGCTTCTTGATTCAGGCCCAAGTACCAGTTTTAGAACCCCTTAAAGTATCTCAAATCCGCGGAATCAATGTCTATGGTAAGCCAGTAGATAATCAGACCCGCTGTATCCATTGGCATTCGGAACTTGATATCATTGCCATTAAATTTAAATGTTGTGACAAGTACTACCCCTGTTTCTCCTGCCATGAAGAAGAAGCGGATCATAATCATCAGGTTTGGCCAAAGTCTGAGTTTGATCAAAAGGCCATTCTTTGTGGAGTCTGCGGCAATGAGTTGGGAATAAATGAATACATGAACTCAAACAACAGTTGCCCACACTGCCAAGCCAAATTTAATCCCGGCTGTAGCAAACACTATCATTTGTATTTCGAAACCGAGCCTAAAAAAGAGGATTGAATCAGAAGATCGTATACCTAATTCCCAAAAACCCGCGGATACCTTGATTCGGCGCAAACATGTAAGTCGGATCAAAAGTAAGAGCTTCTGGATTAGTTGGGGTGGGAATTACAGATCCGTTTGGTCCGAATTGAACCTCTCGGTCAAATGGATCAAAAGCCCGGGCAATACTATTACCCGGAGGCGTGAAATTGAGTAAATTCTTCACTCCACCATAAACTTCAAGCCGATCTCCATACGATTTGGTTACCTGCAGATTTTGAATGCTCCACCAAGGAGAATATTCCACCCTTGAATCCAACTCTCCCAATAAGGGAAGTCGCATGGGACTGTAAAGATTTCCGGTGTAGTTGACAGTTAAATTCCAAGACTGAACGTTATAACCTAAATTCCAAACAGCCGAAAAATGCTCAGTGAGCAGTTGCCTGACTCGTTCTCCCTTTTGATCCAATTTAACGTCCTGAAGTGTCATCCCCAGGGTCCCTTCCAAACCGTTTCGAAATGCCAAAGTGGCATTTAGCGAGGCCCCCTTTGAAATTGCTTTTCCCGCTAAATTGGCATAGATAATTTGATTGGGGTTGGTTTCATAGTCAGGCACGATCCGATTGGAAAAGTGCGTATAAAAGGCTGATGCGTCAAAACTGATGAAGTTGCCGTCCTCGGTGTATATTTTTTTGATCAGATTGACATTGCTATTCCAGGATCGCTCAGGGTTCAATTTTTCAGAAAACACCACCTCTCTAGCCCCAGTCAAGGCCGCATGATCCTCGGTAAAAACATTAGCAACCCGGAAACCATTTCCCAAAGAAAATCGAAACACCGAACTTTGGTCCTCGGATTGAATTTTTAAATTCAATCTTGGAGAAAGGATGACACCATGGATGGAATTAAAATCCGACCTGACTCCCATCAGAATCGTACTTGTCGGAGAGACTTTCCATTCATTTTGCACAAAAATCCCGGGTAAGTGAATCTGCGAAGGATCATTTTGTTCGGAATCAAACTGTTTTGTAGCCGGGGTATTGTCATCATAAAAAGTATACCGGTAGGCCAAACCAGTAAGGAATTGATGATTTCTCAGCCTATAATTCCAAGTCAGCTGTCCAAAAGCTGTAGTCTGTCGGGCCAAGTATAACTGGTCTCCATAGGCGGAATTTTGATCGTGATTATTGGCCGAAAACTGAAAGTTAACTCGATCATTAACAGGCAATTCGTAATTTCCAAAAAGCTCCCAGCGGTCGGTGTAAATACTTTCCCCATATACCTCATCACCGCCGCGATCAGCTTTTTCCCAATTCAACTGCCCCCCCCATCGATCTTCATAAACATATCTAGCAGCCAGATTGAACTCCTTTTTAGATCTTCTTAACCAATTGATTTTTTGAAAAATAGACGCCCTTTTAGCCAAAGTCAAATCCGTCATTCCGTCGTCATTGTTATCTATTGGATTGCTGTAATCAAATAAATTCAACCCCGTCAATCCCTGAATCGTATTTCCCAACCTAGACCTCACACCCAAATCCAGATTATGCTCCCCCCAAGAAGTGCCAAAATAATCCAAACTGACCCGAGGTGCTTTTGCTGCATTTTTGGTAATGACATTGATTAAGCCACCCACCGCCTCCGAGCCATAAAGCGTAGAAGCAGGGCCCTTGACGATTTCGATCCGGTCAACAAGAGATTGGGGTATACCAGTCAATCCGTAAACCGTCGCCAAACCACTGACTATGGGCATTCCATCAATCAAAATCATGGTGTATGGCCCTTCCAATCCATTGATGTGGATATCTCCGGTGTTACAGATGTTACAGTTGATTTGGGGTCGGACACCATTTATTGTCTGCAAGGATTCGAATATGGATGGAGTCGGATTTGCTTTAAAAAATCCATCACGGTAGACCTCCACAGAAACTGGACTGGACAGTCTAGAAACTTGCTCCAGGGTACCGCTAATGACTACTTCATCCAAGCTCGCATCCAGCCTTTCCAGATCTATGGTCAAAAAATCATTATTGGTATTGACTTCTCGCTGAATAGTCCGAAATCCGATTCTGGAAATTTGAATGGTATAAGTCCCAGCTTTAGGAAGCTCTAGCGTATACATCCCCAAGCTATCACTCACCGTTCCCAAATTCAAGTCGATCAACGAAACGGCAGCAAACTCCACGGGAACACCCTGGGATTCAATTTTTCCTTTTAGTACATGCTGACCCCATAGATTTCCAGAGAATAAGAGGCTGAGAAAACCGAAAATGATTCTAATTTTTCTTTGCATGGATCTGATTTGGAAAATTTATTACTCTTATTGGTTTATAAATAAATTAATTACATAAACAAAAGTATAAAGTTAGATCACTCTAACAAATAATATTTACAAAAATAATTTCGATATTAGACCTTTCAATCACAAATCCATGGCATCTAGTACAGAAGAAAACTACCTCAAAATCCTTTTTAACCTCACCCACGAAAAAGGTGAAGTCAATATCTCCGAACTTTCAACCCAACTGGGTGTGAGCATGCCCACGGTGAATAGCATGATCAAAAACCTTCAAAAAAATGAACTAGTCCATTATGAAAAGTATAAACCGGTGACCTTAACCGAAAAGGGAAAAAAAACTGCAGCCCTAATCGTCCGAAAGCACCGGTTAACCGAAATGTTTTTGGTCAATAAAATGGGTTTCGGCTGGGAAGAAGTGCATCAAATCGCAGAGCAGGTAGAACATATCCACGCACCCAAGTTTTTTGAACGTATGGATGAGATGCTGGGCTTTCCTACCGTAGATCCTCACGGTTCTCCAATTCCTGATAAACAGGGCCGAATGCAAGAATTACATTATAAAAATTTATCTCAGGTAAAAGCAGGCAATCAGGTGATATTGGTTGCTTTAGCAGATTCTTCCAGCGACTTTTTGGAATTTTTGAACAGTCGCAAATTAAAACTAGGAATGGAGCTAAACATCATTTCCAAAGAAAGCTATGACCAAAGTATGCTCGTAAGCTATCCAAATCGGGAGTCAGAAACACTCAGCGAGAAGGTCTGCGAAAAACTTCTGGTTCGATTGGTGGAATAAGGTTTAAACCGGATTTTTTCTGATATTGAAGGCAATTGCCTAATTCAAATTGATGTTATCATGTATGTTAAACGACACTATTCCTTATGGATGACCGTACGTTGGTCTCGAAAATCACTGATCTACGGTTTTCTTTATTCGGCCATTGTCGTTCTTACCTATGAATTTTCGGGAATTCCTTTTTCCCTGCCTTGGCAACCCCTATCCGTTATTGGTATTGCTGTTGCCTTTTTTTTGGGATTCAAAAACAATTCTTCTTACGATCGGGCCTGGGAGGCACGAAAAATATGGGGAGCAGTCATCAATGAAAGCCGGACTTTTGCTTCCGCTATTTTATCCATTCCAGACCAAAGAATAAGTAAAGAGAGGAAACAGTCCCTCATTCACCGGCATTTAGCATGGGTTTTAGCTTTAAAACATGCGATGCGGAAAGGCAAGTCCTGGGAACATAATGGCCCGGTCGAAAAATTGATTTTTACGCCATATTTTCAAAAAGAATGTGAGGGGGGCCTAGCCCCGGAAGTTCAGCGCTACCTCAATCCAACCGAACTTGACCAACTTTGGAAATACACAAATTTGCCCACTCAACTCTTAAAAAATCAATCAAAGGAGCTGGAAAAAATCCATTTGGAAGGAATGCTTTCAGATTTTAAACATGTGTATTTGCACCAATTGGTCGGGAAACTTTATGAGCTACAGGGAAAAACAGAACGGATAAAAAACTTTCCTTTTCCAAGGCAATACGCCTCCACTGGACTCTGGATCACTTATATTTTCTGCATGCTAATCCCATTTGGTTTGCTGGATATTTTTGGAAAGACTTCCGATCTGCACTATTGGCTTACGGTACCTTTTTCGGCAATTATAATTTGGGTGTTCTTATTGGTGGATCGAATTGGGGATTATTCTGAAAACCCCTTTGAGGCAGCCTATAACGACGTACCGATTTCTTCCATTTCCAGAGCAATTGAAATTGACCTTTTGGAAATGCTCGAAGAGAAAGACATCCCTCCTCCCTATCCGGTTGAAAATGGATTTTTGCTTTAAAAAAACCCGAGTCCATCAGATGGCTCGGGTTTGTATTTTAGTGAAGAAATGATTGTTAATCTTTGATCAGCTTAGATGAACCACTCATTGAAACAGCCTGGGTAGCAGGATTTCCTCGGAAGATTACATCCCCCGAACCTGAAGAAGAAACCTTTAAACTTTCTTGGGCAGTGATGTAAGAATCACCAGAGCCGCTTTTTGAAATTGAAACCATTTTAGCTTCTAGCTCAATTCCTTCAAAATCTCCGGATCCAGACTGGGAAATTTTCAATTCATCCACTTTTCCACCGTCCAAGACAATATCACCAGAGCCACTGATGGCAGCACTGAGTTTATAGGCAAATACGTTTTTGAGGCGAATTAAACCCGAACCAGATACTCCCAAGCTCAATTGGTCGGATTTGATGTCATCATCAAGAAAAATCGCACCTGAACCTGAACTGCCCAGACCTTCCAGGTTTCGGACAGTTACGAAAAACTTCAAGTCCACATTTCGATAATTTCCCCGCTCTAACTTTAATTTCAAGGTTTCTCCATCGACCTCAGTCAAGACTTTATCCAATTCGATATTTCCCGATTCAATGCGAACTTCTTCCTTATTTCCCAATTCGACATATACTTCCCAGCTTCCACCGGATTCAATTTTAGTGAAGCCAGGCAGAGTTCTAGTTTCTGTCCCCTGCGCTTGAGCGGTAAAACCCATAAAGAAGAGCATGAGAATTAGGGCAGTAGTTTTCATATTAATCATAACATTATTTTTTTTCTAGCCTTAATTCACAGAGTGTGCCAATCCTAAAAACCCATCCCAAAACCAGATTTAAAGCGATTTTTCAAAATAAATTACCAAATAACGAACAGGTTTTGTTCGCTAGTGAACAAAACTATCTTGAAATCTAACGGCCAATTCTTGAAAAGAAGTCAACAACCCAAAGAAAATTCTAACTTTTTCAGTAATTTACACTTACTATTTACCTGAATTTCAATTATTTAATCTGATAAAATGAATGCTCAAATCCAAAATGTTGCCTACGAACTAGCGGGACTTATTTATGGGATTTCACTAGATGGTCACGTCAATAAAAATGAATTTGACCGATTAAAAATCTGGTGCGAAACTCATGAGCCCCTGTGTGAATTGGAAGAGTTCAAAGAACTGCACCAACAGGTCCAGCCCATCATTCAATCGGGTATTGTAACTAATGAAGAAATCGAAGACCTTACAGATATCTTGAATGATTTCTTAAAAAAAACCGGAGATCATGACCAGAACAAACTTAATCTTTATTTCCTTCATGGACTTTTTGAAGGAATCCTAGCCAGTGGAGAAGTTAATACCTACGAGGTTTTTAAACTCAACCAATGGATGCAAAAAAATGAACATCTTGCCGATCAAAAACCCTTTGATGAACTCCACCAAATGATCAGTCAGGTACTCAAAAATCACCGAATCAGTAGTGAGGATGGTGTAAAGTTAAAATTCTTCATCTCCGACCTTATGAAAAAAATCAAAGCGGGCTAACCTGTCGTTTTTCCGCTTTGACTTCTGCCTGTTATCTTTTCCCTGGATGATACCTTTCCTTGGCTCGCTGCTCAACCTCTTCGGGGTAAAATGCGACTTCTTTGAAATTCCCGTCGGCATAGCGCTGAGCCTGATCTAAGAAATGCGGAGAATTGGGATCGGAATTTTGGCCACCTGCCAAAATACTTTTAGCTCTGACCCGTTTTCCAAACTCAACCACAGCCACAAAGCTATTGCCCGAGCTCCCATAAAGCCTTTTTGTTCCTTCCTTAGCTGAAGCACCAAATGAGGCCAACGCTCCCCAGCGTCCGGAGGCCATTCCAACAGGGATGTAAGGTTGATCATCATCATAATGCAAATCCATATCACCGGATAGTCTCTGGAATCGGTTAATTTCACCCCAAGGCGTTTTCCAGGTACCCAAATCCTCCTCCATCTGAAGGAGCGTTTCTTCCAATAGGGTTACCATCTTTTTTTGAACTTGGGGATCGGAGTGAGTCTCCAACTTTTCGTTTTCGGTCAATTGATTTAAATCCCGGAATTCCCGTTGATAATTAGTAGCATAAAAATGCGCCACACTCATCGCAATGGACTCTTTTCCAGTACGAAAATCCCAATTACTGAGGAGTTCGATAGCTTGTTGAGCCTCCGCGTTCCCTTCTTGCTTTTGATGGGCCCTGATCAAGGCGGGAATCAAGCGTGCAAAAGCCGGAATAAAGGGATCATAGGCTAACTCCCGAAAGGATTCCAAGGTCAAATTCGATGCATTTTCCAATAAACTGACCGCATGAATCCCTCTGAAATTTTCTTGATCTGGAGCCATGTAAACTGGATAGTCTTCCCTTTTTGGGCTATACTGACCCGCTGCGGTGAAAGGGGTGGAATTACAGTTTTGGATCCATCCGCTTTCTGGATTGAGTAGGGTAATGCTCTCCTCCACTGGATGTAAGCCCTGCCAATCTGTACTGGGGTTGGATCCATCTACAGGGCGCGAAAAATCAAAAGCTGGATCTCGTTTTGGGATAAAGTTGCCATGAAAATAGGCAATATTCCCATCCGAATCGGCAAAAACCGTATTGTTGGAAGAATTAGTCCGCATATTCATCATTTCTCTAAACGCTGAATAATTCGAAAGCTTGGTTCGTGTATAGCTTTGAATCAAAGCATTCACGGGTTCCCAATTGATTTTGGTTGCCACCCACTTATCTTCGATTTTGTGTGTAATCGGTCCGTGATGAGTTCGGTAAAAAGTAAACTCTCTGGACCGTAAACTATCTCCTTGCAGGTAATCCAAACTGACTACTACACTGTCGACTGGGCGGATCTGGTCTCCATAGCGATACTGAAGTTTGCCATCTTCATTTACAATTTCCTCTTCAAATTCATCGATAAAATCAACAAAGGTCGAAGTATGAATCCATCCAGTTTTCTCATTAAATCCTTGATAAACAAAAAACTGACCCCAAGTCACTGCCCCATAAGCATTCAAACCCTCCTGGCTAACCACATGCACTTCCGGTCTGAAATAAAAGGAAGTGTGTGGGTTAATCAACAACATGGCATTTCCAGATTTAGTTAATTTTCCAGACACCGCAATGCCATTGGAACCTTTAGGCTCTTGGTAAGGGTCAGGATGATTAAGGCCATCTCCATACTCGCTCAAAGCAAGTGCTTCTTGATTTTCATAAAAAGCCTGAATTCTCTTGGTGGAAATTCGCTCAATATCACCTCCAATTGACCCCTCAAAAAAATATAAGGGAAACCAAGGCTCATAGCGGGTAATTACCTGCGGTTTGACTTCAGGGTGGGTATATAAATAATAATTTATTCCATCTGCAAAAGCCTGGCAAAGTTCTTTTAGCCAATCCGGTGCTGACTCATAGGCTTGCTTAGCTTCCTCTTCTGTCATAAACAATTGAGCTCTCAAATCGGAGTAAATGGCCTCCTCTCCTTCCAATTCAGCCAATCTTCCGATCGCCCATATATAGTTTCGCTCTACTCGTCTAAAATCATCTTCACATTGGGCATAAAGCAAGCCAAATACTGCATCAGCATCTGTTTTACCGTAAATATGGGGCACCCCGAAGTCATCTCTTATGATTTCTACTTGACTTGCCTGCTCTTCCCAAGCTTGGAACTCTGTTTGTTGACAGGCGGAAGTCAATAGACCCCATGCCATTAGCAAAAGTGCGAATCTCATTTTTCTCATTGGGTTAATTTCTTTTGGGTGATTGAATAGAAAAATACTTGTTTATCTCTGAGGAGATCAAAAGATTATTCAACGATGGGAATGATAGTGATTAGTGGGGAATTTTCTCCTTAAACCTTGGATCAAATCCTCCCCTACCTCTTTACTTTCGTTCCATCCTTTACCGATTCTTTTCACCTGTTCTTGGGAACTTGCACCAATCACCAAAGATGCGACAGCAGGTTGGGATAATCCAAAAGCAATTAATACGGCCTCGGGTCTTAATCCAATATCCTGAATCGCCTTTTGAAAATCAGCGACTTGATGTGTACTATACCCCAAATATTCTGAAACTGATTTATCAATCAAAAAGCCTTTGGCAAAAGCTCCACGAACAAGAACGCGTGTTTCAGACTGCTCCAATGCCGGAAATACCACTTCTTCAGGTCTTCTGTCCATCGGACTATATTGCATCATTATTGTATCAGGAACAGACATTGCCGTAACCTTTCGGATGACATTGGGACGAATGGAAGAAATTCCAAAAGCCCGAATTTTCCCCTGACTTTTCAAAAGCTCAAATGCCTCTAAGGTCTCCTCCCAGGGATCATCAATCGTGCCGCCGTGAAGTTGGTATAAATCAATGTAGTCGGTTTTCAGCCTGGTCAAACTTTCTTCCACGGCTTTGAGAATATATTCTTTTTTCGGATTCCAATCCCAGCCACTACCATCTTGTCTCCATACGTTTCCCACTTTTGTAGCCAAAATCAAATCATTTCGGGTCGATTTCAACACCTCTCCCAATACGGATTCATTTTGTCCTTTTTGATATAAATCAGCGGTGTCAAAAAAGGTAATCCCCTCATCCAAAGCGGACTTTATAATTCGTTCCGCTTTGGATTTTTCCGTTGGAAGTGACATACAGCCTAAGCCAATTCGGGAAACCTTAAACCCAGCATTTGTTAACTCCATGATATTCATTTGATCCTCAATAGCTTAAAATTCAAATTTAAAATTAATTATAGGGCACATAAATTTTACAGTTAATTCAACCAAGAAACTACGGCATTCCTTGTTTAATCCCTATTTTTGGGTGCTTAAAAACCTAGAGATATGAAAAAAATTGCTGTTTTTACCTCCGGTGGTGATAGTCCAGGAATGAATGCTTGCGTTCGGGCAGTTGTCCGAACAGCAATTTTTAAAGGACTGGAAGTGTATGGCATCTACCGAGGCTATGAAGGAATGATTGATGGAGAAATCAAGCGAATGCATTCTTATTCTGTCAGTAATATTGTTCAGCGCGGAGGAACCATATTAAAATCGGCTCGTTCAGAAAAATTCAAAACCCCAGAAGGAAGAAAAAAAGCCTATGAAAATTTAACTTCAATGGGAATTGAAGGTCTGATTGCCATAGGTGGAGACGGAACTTTCACTGGAGCTAAAATTTTCAATGAAGAATTTGGAATACCTGTTGTCGGCTGTCCGGGAACTATTGATAACGATATTTACGGGACCGATTACACGATTGGTTTCGACACCGCAGTCAATACCGCCCTAGAAGCGATCGATAAAATTCGAGATACTGCAGCAGCTCATGACCGAATCTTTTTTATCGAAGTCATGGGAAGGGATGCAGGATTTTTGGCAGTAGAATCAGGAATTGGCGGAGGGGCTGAATTTGTGATGGTTCCTGAGACCGCAACCGATCTAGACGCCGTAGTCAAATCCCTCAAAAACCTCCGAAAATCCAAATCATCCAGTATCATCGTGGTGGCAGAAGGAGACGACGAAGGAAATGCCGAAGTCATCATGTCTAAGGTAAAATCAAAAATAAAAGACGAGTCCAAAGAATTTAAAGTCACCACCCTAGGTCATATTCAACGAGGAGGAAACCCTACTGCCCGGGATCGTGTTTTAGCAAGTAGATGTGGTATGGCAGCAGTAGAAGGCTTGCTTATTGGTCAAACAGCCTGCATGGCAGGGATAATGAATCAAGCCGTCGTTTACACGCCCTTTACAGATTGCATCGGCAAAACCAAACCGTTGATCGAAGATCATCTCAAACTTATTGACATTTTAAGTATCTAATCACATGGGCTTTATCCCTTTATTTCTCACAGTAGGAGGCGCTTGTCTCCTATTTTTTCTTACGGTAAAAAACTCACTGCAAAAAAGGCAGAATTTACAGCGGGAACTCATCGCAAATTTGAGTTTGGCCATTCCCAAACTTGGATTAGTTGCTGGGGAAATCACAGATCCGGAGCTTATTTTGGAAAAAATCCAAGCTGTAGAACTGAAAAAAAACCAAAAAGAGGCGTCTTTGAAAGTAATCCGTGAGCTTCAAATCAATCGGCTGCAATACAATCAATTGATTGCCAAAGCGCCTTACAATTGGGTAGCTAAATTAGCAGGATTTCAAAAAATTTGACTGGAGATAAACTCCTCAATTTTGGCCTGTTCACTGGGAACAAACCAATGAACCTCAGGGTCTTTTCTAAACCAAGTTAATTGGCGTTTTGCATAACGCCTTGAGTTTCGCTTCAATAAACGAACGGCCTCATCCCAAGGATATTTTCCTTCTAGAAATCCAAAGATTTCTTGATATCCCACCGTCTGCAGCGCATTAAGATGTCTCAAGGAAAACAGCCTTTGAGCTTCTTCTAGGAGCCCTTGTTGAAGCATTTCATCCATTCGCTGATCAATGCGTTCATAAAGTTCTTCTCTGTCTCGAAAAAGTCCAATCTTGATGATTTGAAAAGGCCGGGTCGCCTTGACTTTCTTTCGGAAACTCGAAAATGGTTTTCCAGTTGCTCTAACGACCTCTATTCCTCGCATCAGTCGCTGGGGATTTTTCTGATCCACCTGAGCGAAATAATCAGGGTCGATTCGGGCCAATTCCTCTTGCAAAAACTTCAATCCTCTTTGATCAAAATCTCGGATTACCTCCTCCCTGAATTTTTTGGGGATCTCCGGCATTTCATCCAGACCATGAGAAATCGCATCGGCAAATAACCCCGATCCACCCGTCATAATCACGATTTTCTTTTGAACAAAAAGCTGATTTAAAACATTTAATGCCTCTTTTTCATACTTTCTAACATCATAATCCTCTTTAATGGAAAGCGAGTTAATAAAATGGTGAGGGACCTGTTTTAAAATTTCAGCGCTGGGTTTGGCCGTACCAATTTCCATCTCACGATAAAATTGCCGACTATCACAGGATAAAATTTCGGTATCAAATTTTTTGGCTAGATTTAGGCATAAATCAGTCTTTCCCACCCCTGTGGGACCTATTACTAAAATCAGAAATGAAGTCTGTTTCAAGAGATGAAGATTTTGATCCTAAATTCAAAAGTCCAAAGTTAAGCTATGAAAACCAAAAGAGTCTTGATCGTAGAAGACAATGATCTGAATCGAAAACTCTTTGAGAATTTGGTTGGTCAACTATGGAGCTTTGAAAGTGTCATCAATGGCCGGATGGCAGTGAACAAAGCAAAAGAAATCCATTATGATTTGATTTTGATGGATATTCAGATGCCTGAACTTGATGGGATTTCCGCCATGAAAGAAATACGGATACTCAATGGCCAAGCCCCACAAATAGTAGCCATTAGCGCTTATGCAGATGAAGGTGACCGGGAATCCTTTTTGCAGCAGGGTTTTGATGAGTTTATCACCAAACCTATCCGACCACGTGAATTTCTACAGGTATTGGAACGATTGATCTCTGGTGATTCGCTCGAACAAAACAGCAAAACCTATCCAGAAGATAATTTAGACAAAATACTGGATATCAATATTGTCAATCAACTGATGAAGTACAATAGCCCCAAAATAATCAAATCTGTTTTTGGCGATTTTGTATCAGAATGCGAAACTTTGATCCTCCAGGCCAAAGGTCAAGTAAAAAGTGGAGATCTCGACGAATTTTCCAATTCCATTCATATTATCAAAGGGAATTCCGGTACTTTGGGTGCAAATCGAATCTTTTCCCAAGCACAGGAAATAGAAAAGCTCAGCAAAGAAAAAATCGTTGATTTATTGCCAAAAAAAATAGAGAATCTTGAAAATGAAATTCAGATTTTTAAAGATTATATAAAGGAAGAAATTAATTTTATACCATGAGTGAACCTAAAAAAATTTTGGTGGGTGAAGATTCTTCAGTCATCATCAATTTAACTAAAAATGTCCTTGCATTTGAAAATTACAAAATGACCGCGGCAAGGAACGGAAAGCAAGTCCTGGAACTCATGGAAAAGGAAGACTTTGATTTGATTCTAATGGATATCAACATGCCAGTTTTGGATGGAATCGAGTGTACCAAAACCATCAGGGCTATGAAAGATGAACGAAAATCCAAGATTCCAATTATTGCCATTTCGGGTAATATCCATAACTACACTGTCGATGAGTTCAGAAAAGCTGGATTTGACGAATTCATTCAAAAACCCCTCGACTTTGACAAAGTCCTGTCCACAGTCAAAAAGCACTTGAGTTTGTAATCCTATGGCCATCCGATTTACCAAACATTTTTTGGATAAACTCGAAAACCTGTTCGCTGCTTCAGACTATATTTTGCGCTATGAAAAAGGGAATTTTAAATCTGGCTATTGTGTTTTAAAGGAAACCAAAATTGTTATAGTAAATAAGTATTTTCCTTTAGAAGGAAAAATAAACGCATTGATCGATATTTTGAGCGAGCTTCAATTTAATCCTCAGGATTTTGATAAAAAATCCGATCAAGAGTTTTTAAAAGAACTGAAACAAACACAACTTAAATTTTGAAAATCACGTTCCTCGGTACAGGCACTTCTCAAGGCGTTCCGGTAATCGGCTGTGATTGTGAAGTTTGTAAATCACTGGATTTCAGGAATAAAAGACTTCGAACTTCAATTTATATTCAGGTCGGAGAACTTCATGTGGTCATAGATACCGGTCCAGATTTCAGGGCTCAGATGTTACAGAATTCCATCAAAAAGCTCGATGCAGTCCTCTTCACCCATGAGCATAAAGACCACACTGCAGGACTGGATGATATCCGCCCTTTTAATTTCATGCAGAAAAAGGATATGCCAGTTTTTGGAAGAAACCAAGTGCTCGAGCAAATCAAACGAGAATTTTCTTACATTTTCGCCAGCCAAAAATATCCCGGTGTTCCTCAAGTTGAACCTGTAGAAATCGAGGAGAAACCCTTCACGATCCAAGGTGTGCAATTCACCCCCCTTCCCGTTTTACATTACAAGCTTCCGGTTTTGGGCTTCCGAATTGGAGATTTCAGTTATATCACTGATGCCAATTACATTCCAGAGGAGACGATTGAGTTGATAAGGGGATCGGAAATCGTAGTGCTAAATGCCCTTCAAAAAACCGCTCACATTTCTCACTTTACTTTGGATGAGGCGGTGGACATGGCCCAAACATTGGGTGCAAAAAAAACCTATTTCACTCATATTTCTCATAAATTGGGAAGACATGAAGAAGTAGAAGAGAGTCTTCCTGAAGGTATTTTTTTAGCCTATGATGGGCTTAAATTAGATTTACCTTAATGCATCTCAATTATCATTTTCTGACTTACCTGTGCCCCAGATTAACTGATTTACTTTCCGGGTTTTCAGTTACCTCTTGTTTTTCACAAAACAAGGATGAGCTTATCATTGGCTTGGAAAATCCAAACGAAAGCCGATTTTTTCGAGCCCATCTTTTGGCGCCTCAAGTTTATTACAGTTTTCCGAAAAAATTTCAACGTGCCAAAAAAAACAGCGTTGATTTATTTCCAGAGCTCATCGGTCAAGAAATTAACAGGGTTCAAGAGCTAAGTTTTGAACGAGCATTTCTCATCTACTTTAATTCTGGAGATCAATTACTTGTCAAACTTCACGGAAATCGTAGTAATGTAGTCTTTTTTCAAAAAGGAAATTCCACTCCGCTTTATGTATTTAGAAATGAGCTTCAGGAAGATAAAAAGCTGGATTGGAAAGAGCTTGAAAAGAGGCTAGACTTGAGTAAGAACCGATTTTTTGAACTGAAAGGAAATGCCTCCCAATTTCTTCCAACTTTAGGTAAAATTCCACGCGAATGGCTTAAGGAAAGAGGATACATCCCAGCAGATCTTGATAAAAAATGGCAACTTATGCAAGAAGTCCTGGATATGTTGGACACACCGCTCTATGCTATAGCACAGCGAGATTCGGAGGTTTACCTTACCCTGTTACCTGATTCGCAAGTGATCATGACTTTTGCTGACCCCGTGGAAGCACTCAATGAATTATTTCACAAGGCTTTGGTCATTGGTAATTTTGAGAAAGAGAAAAAGGAGTTAATCAAAAGCTACGAAGACCAGATCAAAAGAACCAAAAACTACCTGGAAAAGTCATCCTTAAAACGGGTAGAATTGATTCAAAGCCCTCCTCCCGCTCAGGTTGCTGACGTGATCATGGCCAATTTACACGAATTCCAAAAAGGGCAAAACGAAACCAAACTATTCAATTTTTACAGTAACCAAACCATTTCAATAAGCTTAAAACCCAACCAAAAACCCCAGGAATTTGCCGCTCACCTGTATCGAAAAAGTAAAAATCGAAAATTAGAAATCCAGCAGTTGGAACATACCATCTCTGCAAAAAAGCACCAGTTGGGGGAATTGGAAGCTATCCTTTTTGAACTGCAAGAATTAAGGGGGTTTAGGGATTTAAAAAATTTCAAAAAAGAACACAAATCTGAAAAAGAATTTCAAAAAAAGCCTGAGGGATTACCGTTTAGACAATTTGAGGTCGATGGATTTTTAGTTTGGGTTGGCAAGTCAGCTAAAGATAATGATGAGATGCTCCGTAATTTTACTCATAAAGATGACCTTTGGCTTCATGCCAGGCAGGTAGCAGGTTCACATGTAATCATCCGTAAAAAAGGAAATCAAATAATCCCCGATCCGGTGTTGGAACGGGCAGGTTCTTTGGCCGCCTATTATTCTAAATTTAAAACTGAAAGGCTGGCTCCGGTGATTTATACCGAAGTCAAATACGTTCGAAAAGTCAAAGGCAATGCCCCAGGCGCAGTTATCGTAGATCGGGAATCGGTGCTAATGGTACCTCCTCTAGGTCCTGATCAAAGCATTAGCATTTCTGGATCAAGTTCTTCATAGCTAAAAAAGGATTTAAAAATCACAGCTGGATTTAGTTGAGCCAAAATCAGATAACTGTTTTTTATTCATAACTTTTTCTTATTCCATTTCGCAATGCAGATGTTACCTCGAATTTTAAGGTAACTGTTATTGCTTTTAGTTAAAACTCCTCCTAGGGATTTGCAGGCAAAAGCTGGATTTGCTACAAAAAGATGGCCCCTATTTTAAGGTCAGTTGTGAATTGATTTGATTTATTTCCGCCTGCCGCGGGGCTACTCAAATTACCTGGTGGATTTTGAAAGAAAAATCCCCCAGATCATTTCGAGTTTGACTGCTGTTATGCCGCAATTTTTGATTTTGTTTTTCCGAATTGTTCAGGGGTAAGGGATTTCAAGAAGGAGTGCTTTCTTATTTTATTGTACCAGATTTCTATGAATTCGAAGATTTCTACTCGTATATGATCGATCGTTAGTTCAGGTAAATGATAAATCAATTCTGATTTGATGATTTTGAAAAAACTTTCCGCCACAGCATTGTCCCAACAATTTTCTCTTCTACTCATACTTTGGCGGATTTGATAAGCTTAAAGTAGTGATTTAGCCCCTATTCACTTCCTTATTCATTCTATGCCACCTCGTTCAATTACTTCTTGTGTCGGTAAGTTAAAACAAGAATCTACCGATCACATTTGGCGTTCATCTCACAGGTCGTTCTTGGTTAAACATTTTTGGAAAGAACGTACTTTTTGGTCAGATGGGTGTTTCGTTTGCTCTATTGGCGAGGCTTCACCAGATACTATTGGCCAGCATATCCTCACTCAAGGTTAGTCGCTTACATCCCACAGCCTCCAGACCTGTGGGTTTTATGCGCTATTATAAAATAGGGAGAGATACAATCCCTCCCTAATTTTTTTGAGAAAATATTAACCCACTACTTTATAAGGTGGGTAGTAATACTCCATCAATCACGTGAACAACGCCGTTTGCAATGGCCACATCAGCAGTAACCACATTATATGTATTTCCTTCTGCGTCAGTCACAGTCACCGAATTACCTGTTTTGGTCACCGTTAAATTCTCACCTGCCAATGTAGGTACTTCTTGCTCACCTTCTTGAAGATCAGCAGCAAAAGCAACAGTGGTAACTACATGGAAACTTAACACTTCCTGTAATCCATCAATTCCAACTAGGTCAATAAGTTCATCCAATGATCCTATTTCAAACTCATTAAGCAAATCAGTAAAAGCCTGATTACTTGGGGCAAATACGGTAATATTTTCAGCATCCAACAAAGCCTGTCCAAGATTTGCTTCAGTGACCGCTTCCAACAGGACCGTAAGTCCAGCAGAGGTCGCCGCCTCAACAAGATTTGGAAGTTCACTTTCAGCTTCTGAAGGAAGAAGAACCCCATCAATTACATGAACGACGCCGTTTTGGATGGCCACATCAGCGGCAACCACCTCAAAAGTATTTCCTCTAGCATCAGTTACAGTAACTGATCCGCCTGACCGGGTAACAGTCAATTCCTCACCCGCTAAGGTAGGTACTGTCTGCTCGCCATCCGCAAGGTCAAATGAGAAAGCAGTTGCAGGTACGACGTGGAATCCAAGAATTCGGACCACTTCATCAGCACCTACTGCATCAATTAATTGCTCAAGTGAATTTAAATTCAAAGCTGAAAGCAAATTTAAAAATGCCTGATTTGTCGGCGCGAAAACGGTGATTTCCTCAGCATCTAAGAGTGTTTGGCCAAGACCGGCGGCGGTAACTGCATCAAGCAAAACAGACAAATTGGCTGCAGTCGCAGCTTCAACCACATTAGGAAGCGTAAAATCAGGAAGTAAAACCCCATCAATTACATGTACAACGCCATTTTCAATCGCTACATCCGCAGAAACCACATTCGAGGTATTCCCCAAAGCATCGGTTACCGTCACCCCACTTTCTCCCGCTTCTACAATTATTTCCTGCCCTGCAAGTGTGGTAAACGTATTGGTTGCTTGCAGGTCAGAAGAGAAGGCTACAGCTGGTACCACATGAAAACCAAGTACGGTCTGAAGATTCTCTACTCCTCCGATACGAGCTACCAATTGATTCAGATTTTCAGCATTAAACGCTTCCAATGCGGCACCAAATGCATCATTGGTCGGTGCAAAAACAGTAATAGCATCAGCATTCAACAATGCATCACCCAAATCCGCAGCAGTTACTGCATCAATCAACGTAGTCAGTCCAGCTCCAGTGGCCGCTTCAACTACATTAGGAAGCATCAAGTCTGGTAACATCACCCCATCAATGACATGAACTACACCATTGGCAATCTCCACATCAGCTGCAACTACTCGGGCAGTTCTCCCTAACTGATCAGTGACAGTTACTTCACCACCTGCGACTTCAACGAGAATATCCTGGCCAGCCAGGGTGGTAAAGGTGTTGCTTGCTTCCAAATCTGAGGAAAACGCCACAGCTGGAACTACATGGAATCCTAACACTCGTTCCAGATTTTCAACACCACCTATTTTCAACACCAATTCATCCAAATCGGCTGCTCCAAAAACTTCCAATGCAGCAGCAAATGCTTCGTTTGTAGGAGCAAAAACTGTTATGGCTCCAGCTGCCAAAAGATTATCGGCCAAACCGTCGACTGCTGTCACCGCAGTAAGTAGGGTCGTCAACCCCGTTTCCGTGGCTGCTTCCACCAAATTGGGACTTGGAAGCTCGATTGAAGGAATTAAAACCCGATCAATCACGTGTACCACACCGTTTTCAATTTCTACATCTGCCTGGACAACAGTTGCCGAAGCACCTGTTGCATCAATAACAGTTACCACGCCAGGAGCCCGATTGACCGTTAATTGCTGACCTGAAATAGTGGTCACAACATTGGTATCGTCAAGCTGTTCAGAAAAAATCACCGCAGGGACGACATGAAAACCCAATACGGTTTCCAAATTCATCGGTCCTCCGATATTTTCCACCAACTCATCCAAATCACTTGCATCAAAAGCTGTCAATGCATTTGCAAAAGCTTCATTGGTGGGGGCAAAGACAGTAATTGCATTCTGATCCTGAAGTGTAGCTTCCAAGCCTGGAATTGAACGTACAGCTGTAACTAAGGTAGTCAAGCCAGCATCTTCGGCCGCCTCCATCAAAGTGGGATAAGGAATCGGTCCTTGGTAATCCTCGTTTTCGCAAGAAAACAAAGAGACAAAAAAGGTACCGATCAACAGGTACTTGAAAATTTTAGTCATAGATTTTTTGGTTAGTTTGATTTCTTAACTACCAAACGATTAAAATTGATTTGAAAAATTTGATGAAATGTTGAAAATCAGTGCTGAACAGTCGTAAAAGACAGCTGAAATGTAATAGACTGCCATTCGACTACCTGGATTTTAAAAATTTTAGCCACTTCCTCCTTACCCTTGCCCTAGGCCAGAAGGGATCTTCCAGCCCACTAGTAAATGTTGCGCTTTGATGCGTCTTACTTAAATCTAACTTTCCTCCTCCATATAATTTAATCCCTTTTCAAAATAATTTCAAATGGGAATCCCCAAAAACGGATTAAGCGTGTAATGTAAAAAAAGGCCCTCGAAAGGACCTTTTTATACTTCAGGAGAACCTTAGCTCACCATATGAATTTTTAACATGTTGGTTCTCCCCTTCGCCTTCAGTGGCATACTTGCAGTATTAATAATAATATCACCTGAGTTGACATGACCGTCGTTTTTCAGGGTGTTTTCAATATCCTCGAAAGTGGCGTCAGTAGAAACTTGGCTTTGGTAATGATAAGCCCTGATTCCCCAAACCAAAGACATTTGAGTGATCAATTTCTCATTTCGTGTGAATAAAAATATACTTGCTTTGGGCCGGTGAGAAGCAATTCTAAACCCGGTAAATCCTGAAGAAGTAATTCCCACAATTGCACTTGCCTTCACATTTCTGGAAAGTCGCGCCGCCATTAAGATAAGATTGTTACTTAAAAAGGTGGGGTCAGATTCGCTGATTTTATAAAGGTTATGGTAGACATCGGCATTTTCTTCCAGATATCGGATAATGCTGCTCATGGCTTTTACCGCATGCACGGGATAATTTCCTGAAGCAGTTTCGGCAGAAAGCATCACCGCATCCGCACCGTCCAGCACAGCATTCCCAACATCATTGGTTTCGGCTCGTGTAGGTCTTGGATTGATAATCATGCTTTCCATCATCTGAGTGGCGATGATAACTGGTTTACAAGCCAATTTACATTTAGAAACCATTCTTTTTTGCCAAAGAGGCACAATCTCCATGGGTACTTCCACTCCCAAATCTCCCCTAGCTACCATGATGGCATCAGTTGCTTCAATGATGGCATCAATATTTTCCAAAGCTTCCGGCTTCTCGATTTTAGCTACAATTTTACAGGATTTACCAGATGCTTTGATCCGATTTCTAAGGTCCTCTATATCATCTGCAGACCGAACGAAAGAAAGTGCAATCCAATCCACATCCTGGTCCAATCCAAATTCTAAATCTTTTAAATCTTTCTCAGTGAGTGAAGGAGCGGACACTTTGGTATTTGGTAAATTGATCCCCTTTCGAGACTTTAAAATCCCTCCATGAATTACCGTACAATTAACATTTTTACCATCAGTTGAATTAACCACCAACTCAAGGTTTCCATCATCAATCAAAATCCTATCCCCTTCAATTACATCATTGGGTAGATTTTGGTAAACTGTGCTGACCAATGATTTGGTACCGATCACCGGATCATTGGTGATGGTGATTTGATCTCCTGGGTTAATTTCTACCCCATTGTTTTCAACCTCTCCTACTCGTATTTTTGGACCTTGAAGGTCTTGTAAAATTCCAAGATTAACATTCAACTCTTTATTTATTCTTCGGATGATTTGAACCACCTCCTGATGAATGTCGTGGGTCCCGTGTGAAAAATTCAATCTAAACACATTTGCCCCCGCAGCTGCAAGACTCTTAATGGTTTCGTAATTATTGGAAGCAGGTCCAATAGTTGCAAGTATTTTGGTTTTATTAAAATGACTCATTGATTAATAAGTTAACAGGTTTTCTTTTGATTTAAGTTTGGTGACATCCAGCTTCATGACATTTTGGATAAAAGGTATTTTAGCCAGTTTGGAAACAAATGTATTGATATTGATTTGAAAGGTTTCGTCCTGAACGAGCAGAAAATAATCCATGTATTTGAGTTCGGGGATCAAATAAGCGACCTGATGGGTTGAATTGATCGCCTTATTTTTTAGCAATTGGACATATCCATGCGGTAAAGAAAGGAAATATTGAGAAATTTTCATCAATGGTTCAGAAACAAACTCGATTTCAAGATCATTGGCCTTCATTAAATCTAATTCCAGTTCTCGATTAACCAACCAAGCCATTTTGTAATCCTTTACCGGAGACACTAGGCCTAAAATTTCAAAATCATATGTGTGATCAATTTGCAGTTTTACCTTCTTCATGGAGCCGGATATGGAGCAAAACAAAGGTAGAAATAAAAATTCAACCCTACGAAAAGAACAGGCGCCCAAAAATTTACTTCTGCCATTTCTTTGTCAATTAGCTTTTAAATATATTTCTTTGCGGAGTGTTATTAACTAAACTGATCACAAAATGTCTGAAATTGCACAAAAAGTAAAAGCCATCATCGTTGACAAACTGGGCGTTGAAGAATCTGAAGTAACCTTGGAAGCAAGCTTTACCAATGATTTGGGAGCAGATTCTCTGGATACCGTAGAACTAATCATGGAATTCGAAAAAGAATTCAACATCTCCATCCCAGATGATCAGGCTGAGCAAATTGGTACGGTTGGACAGGCCGTTTCCTATCTTGAGGCTAACGTAAAATAATAACCCCCTAAATTCATTCCATGAATTTAAAAAGAGTTGTTGTAACAGGTATAGGTGCCCTTACGCCCATAGGCAATACTGCAGAGGAATTCTGGAGAGGATTGGCTACGGGGGTAAGTGGTGCTGCACCAATCACTAAATTCGACGCTTCTTTATTCAAGACTCAATTTGCCTGCGAAATCAAAAACCTTGATGTCGAGCAGTTTATTGATCGAAAGGAAGCTAGAAAGATGGATCCATTCACCCAATATGCCATGATCTCTGTGGATGAGGCCATGTCGGATTCTGGTCTGGATCTTGAAAAAATCAACAAAGCCCGTGCTGGTGTGATTTGGGGATCCGGTATAGGTGGATTACGAACCTTTCAGGATGAAGTCACTGACTTCGCAAAAGGTGACGGTGTTCCTCGCTTCAATCCATTCTTTATCCCCAAAATGATCGCGGATATCAGTGCTGGATTTATTTCTATCAAATATGGATTTAGAGGCCCAAATTTCTGCACCGTTTCTGCTTGTGCTTCTGCCACCAATGCACTAATCGATGCCTTTAATTACATCCGACTAGGTAAGGCTGATATCTTTATCAGCGGAGGTTCAGAAGCTACCGTTACGGAAGCTGGAGTGGGTGGGTTCAACGCCATGAAGGCGCTTTCTCAACGAAATGATTCACCGTCAACTGCCTCCCGACCTTTTGACAAAGATCGAGATGGATTTGTACTCGGAGAAGGTGCGGGTGCTTTAATCCTGGAGGAATATGAGCATGCGCTAGCTCGTGGAGCTAAAATATATGCCGAAATCGTAGGTGGTGGCATGTCTGCTGATGCCAATCACATTACTGCTCCCCATCCCGAGGGTCTTGGTGCGAGCAGTGTGATGAAAGAAGCACTTCATGATGCGCAACTTTCGCCAACGGTAATTGATTACATCAATGTACATGGGACTTCTACTCCGCTGGGAGATTTGTCTGAGATCAAAGCGATCCAAAATGTGTTTGGAGATCATGCTTACCAACTCAACATCAGCAGTACCAAGTCTATGACTGGACACCTTCTGGGAGCAACCGGAGCAATTGAGGCAATTGCCTGCATTCTTGCAATCCAAAACAGTCTAGTTCCCCCTACTATCAATCACATCACCGATGATGATGCGATTGATTCTAAATTGAATTTGACATTCAATGAAGCGCAATCGAGAGAAATCAACTATGCGCTAAGTAATACTTTTGGATTTGGTGGACATAACTGCTCCCTCATTTTCAAGAAATATAACTGATCAGAGGTTGAAACTCTTTCAGAAACTAGGATTTCAAAATTTATTCCTGAGCAGTTATGATAAAAGGCTTGCCGCCTCCATCAAAATGATGACGGGTAGCAGGCCTTTTAATCTTTCCCTGTATCGGCTAGCCCTCACTCCTGCCGGACTAGGAGAAGCAAACTCCAAAGGATTCAAATTATCTAACGAGCGACTAGAATTTCTTGGGGATGCTGTCTTGGGAACTGTAATTGCAGAACATTTATTCCAAAAGTACCCTTTTCGGGATGAAGGATTTTTAACTGAATCTCGCTCCAAACTGGTCAACCGAGAAAGTCTCAATGAAGCTGGGATTAAAATCGGGCTACGAAATGTACTCGATCAAGTTCTGGGTGATCGCAATTTTAGTGGTCATAAATCTCTTTATGGTGACATGCTAGAGGCTTTTATCGGAGCTGTTTACTTGGATAAAGGATATGGCTTTACCAAAAAATTCATTCTCAAGCGAATTCTTCTTCACTTTGATTTGGAGGAAATGATAGCGGCAACAACCAATTATAAGTCTAAAATTATAGAATGGTCACAGCGGGAAAACAAACAGGTTGAGTTCAAGGTATTACAGATTCATGGCAACCAACGCTTTAAAGAGTTTGTTGTTGCACTGCAAGTAGATGGGGAACAACTGGCACAAGGCAAAGGCCCAACGAAGAAAAAAGCGGAGCAGGAAGCTTCCAGTAATGCTTGCACCCAGTTAAACATTCCGACCTAATCGATTAAAATTGATGGCTGCTATAAAAATTGCCGGCGCACCCGTAAACCAAACCCCGTTGGATTGGGAAGGAAACCTTTCACGGATTATTTCTGCCATAAAAGTGGCTCGTTCTCAACAGGTTGAAATTCTATGCTTTCCTGAATTGGCAATCACGGGATATGGTTCTGAGGACTTATTTCTAAGTATTTGGTTTCCCAAAAGAGCTCTTGAGCAAATAAAAGTCCTCATACCGCACTGCAAAGACATTACCGTGGCCGTTGGTCTTCCAGTCCGCTTCGAAAATCAAGTCTACAACACCATGGCCATCATTGAAGATGGCAAGCTATCGGCATTTATCCCCAAGCAATTTATGGCCATCGATGGGGTTCATTATGAGTTTCGCTGGTTTACTCCTTGGAAGGCTAATCGGTTAATCGATTTTGATTTTTTTGGCGAAAAAATTCCATTTGGAGATCAAATTCTTACGTATAAAAGCATTCGATATGGTTTTGAGATCTGTGAGGATGCCTGGAGAGGAACAAGCAGACCTGGCTATAGTCTTCAGAAAAGAGGAATAGACTTGATCTTTTGTCCAAGTGCAAGCCATTTTGCCATGGGTAAAACCCAAGAACGCCAAGAACTGATTGAATTCAGTAGCAAAACATTTGATTGCTTTTATTGCTACATCAACCTTTTGGGAAATGAAGCCGGCCGGATGATCTTTGACGGAGAATGTGTCTTAGCATACCGAGGAGAAATCCTCAGCAGAAACCAGCTGCTCGCCTTTCAAGATTTCCAAGTAGTTGATTTTGAACTTTCCCCTACTAAACAAACTATTTCTCCCATCCTACCCAAAGAATGGGAATTTGTTCAGGCCTCTTCCCTTGGACTTCACGATTACCTTCGTAAAAGTAAAAGTCGAGGATTTGTCCTATCCCTTTCCGGTGGTGCTGATTCCTCCACCATAGCGGTATTGGTTGCTGAAATGGTCCGGAGAGGAATCGCTGAGTTGGGTTTGGAAGAGTTCTGTCAAAGACTAAGCATTTCACCCAAGGATCAAAATGAAAAAACACTTGTTAGTCAGCTGTTAATCACTGCCTACCAAGGCACAGAAAATTCTTCGAGAGAGACTTTTGAAAGTGCAAAGCTACTGGCAGAAAGCTTAGGGGCAACGTTTCATCATTGGACTATAGATCAGGAAGTACAATCCTATGTCCAAAAAATGGAAACCGTGTTGGGTCGGCAGTTAACCTGGGAAAAGGACGACATAACCCTTCAAAATATTCAAGCCAGGACACGCTCTCCCATCATTTGGATGCTGGCAAATATTCACCATGCCTTACTCCTTTCCACTTCAAATCGCAGCGAAGGGGATGTAGGGTATGCTACGATGGACGGAGACACGAGTGGCAGTATTTCACCGATTGCCGGGGTTGACAAATTTTTCATTTTACACTGGCTCCAATGGGCAGAAAAAAACTTGGATCGTCCCGGCCTTGCTCTGGTCAATTCGCTTCAGCCATCCGCAGAGTTAAGGCCTCAAGATAGATCCCAAACCGATGAAAAAGATTTGATGCCCTATGATTTGATTTTAGAGATTGAAAAACTTGCGATTCGGGACAGGAGGTCTCCTTTGGATATTTTTTTAATATTGAACGAGGAGAAAGAAATAGAAAAACAAGTATTGAAAGGGTATATCAAAAAATTCTTTCAACTTTGGGCTCGAAACCAATGGAAGCGGGAACGTTACGCACCGGCCTTCCACCTGGATCAATTCAATGTCGATCCGAAAACATGGTGTAGGTTCCCCATTCTCTCTGGGGGATTTTCAGAAGAATTGGCTGAATTAGAAAAAATTTGATAGAAAAACAATGATTGACTCTTTTTTGAATTACGTCGTATGGGATCCAAATCCTGCAGTGTTTTCCGGATTTGACCGATTGAGATGGTATAGTTTACTTTTTGCATTGGGATTTATTATTTCCCAGCAAATCATGGTTTACTTTTTTCGAAAGGAAGGACAAAAGGAAGAATTGGTGGATAAGCTTACTATTTATATGGTATTATCCACAATTATCGGAGCCCGATTGGGGCATGTATTATTCTACGAACCGGAACGATACCTCAGTAACCCCATTGATATTCTTAAAGTATGGGAAGGTGGATTAGCCTCTCACGGAGCCGCAATTGCGATTTTAATAGCTTTGTGGCTTTATGTCAAACGAACTCCTGGACAGAGTTACCTGTGGGTGGTAGACAGAATTGTGATAGTCACGGCTTTGACAGGGGCATTGATTCGCTTTGGGAATCTGATGAATTCAGAAATTGGGGGAAAAGACACCTATTCGGATTCCGGATTTGTTTATGCTTATTCTGCAGAAGAAGTGCTCGAATCACTCCGGGTACCGGTCGAATCAATCGAAGCTTACAAACCTGAGGACCGAATGGATGAATTACAGGGAAACGGTATAGTTCCTGTCAACATCGAATTGCAAATTTCAAAGGGAAATTTCGCCAAGGAAACCTTAGAGTCCACCCTAAGAAGTGACATCAAATACGCCTTGACCCAGTTTAACTCAACCAAAACTTATTTTGCTGAAGAACCCGAATCTGAACTCAGGCTCATTTTGGAAGAGCAATCAGATAAATTCATTGCTACTGTCGAGACTTTTGGTCGAGCAAAATATCCCACCCAGATTTATGAATCGCTTTCCTATTTCGTAATATTCTTGATTCTGTTAGGGATTTGGTTTAAATATAAAGAACGTGTACCTGAAGGCTTACTTTTGGGTTTTTTTCTGATTAGCGTCTTTGGAATGCGATTCATTTGGGAATTTCTCAAAGAAAATCAAGTAGAATTCGAGGAGACGATGACCTACAATATGGGTCAAATATTGAGTATTCCTTTGGTTATCGGAGGGGTATTTTTAGTTATCAGATCCTTGAAATCTGGGCTAAAACCTCCTCGAAAAGCCTAAGGCACGGGGTCATGCCCCTGTCCCCCCCACGGATGGCAACTGGCGATCCGTTTGATTCCTAACCATCCTCCTCTAAAAGGTCCATACTTTTGGATAGCTTCTTTCGTATATTGGCTACAGGTTGGTGTATAACGACAAGTGGCGGGAAAAAGGGGAGAAATGGTGTATTGATAAACCAAAATCGGAAAAAGAGCTAATTTGGTAAAAAAGGATTTTAACATACCATTTTTGACTAGTGAGACACAAAATTTAAACCAACGGATTTGAGACAAAATTCCAATTGAAAGTCAGGATTAAACATATTTTCATTTTTGGACTCTTTTGGGCGGGATTAATTTCCCATGCACAAGGACAGGATACCAGCTATGCCCCAATGAAAATCGATACTCCTGATAGCGTAAAGGTCAATAATATTTTTATTATCGGAAATGAAAAAACCCAAAAGGATATCATCCTCCGAGAGCTTGATTTCACAACAGATTTCTATTACGATTGGGATACATTCTTACAAATCATCCAATCTGATCAGCAAAAAGTTTACAACCTGCGCTTGTTTACTTCTGTAGAAATCACCCCGCTCCTCACAGGTACAGATGAAGTGGAAGTGTTAATCGCAGTGAAAGAACGATGGTACGTGGTACCGTCAATAATTTTCGCCTTGGCTGATCGGAATTTTTCTGAGTGGTGGACCAATCAACAACGGGATTTCTCCAGGGTAAATTACGGCTTAAGGCTTTCTCATGCCAATGTGGGTGGAAGAAATGAAAAACTTAAATTTGCTGGGCAATTAGGGTTTACTAAAGCCTTGGATTTGCTTTATAGCAAACCCTATATCGATAAAAAACAAAAACATGGGTTGGCCGCACAGGTGACGTTCTTTGATCAGAAAACCATTCCGATCCGTTCAGCCAACAACCGTCAAGTATTTTATACCAATGAAACTGAAGACGTTCTTCGAAAGAATCTTGCCGTGGCATTACGCTATACGTTTAGAAGGACTTTTTATAATTTTCATTTAGTCAATGTCGGCTACAATAGAACCTGGATCGATCCGGATGTTTTGGTTGAAAACCCAACTTACTTTCAGCATACTGACACAAAACTGAGTTACTTTTGGCTGACCTATTCCTTTAGACATGACAAAAGAGATAATGTCGCCTACGCTACTGAAGGCGAACTTTTACAAATCTCGGCAACTAAATACGGTTTGTTTAATCTTGAAGACCTGGATGAGGTAGAACTCACCCTGACAGCAAATAAATATCTAAGGTTTAGTGAAAAATTTCATTTTGCTACCGGGCTTACCACCAACTGGTTTTTGAGCTCCCGGCAGCCATACACTCTAGTTAGGGGAATTGGATATTCGCCCAATTTTATTCGCGGATACGAGCTTAATGTTATAGAGGGACAGCAGCTTTACGTGCACAAAAACAGCTTCCGTTGGAAATTTCTTGATTTTCAATTTGATATTTCTCAAACTATTCCTTTGGAAGAATTTAGCATCATCCCCTTTCAATTTTACCTAAGTGCCAACTTTGATCATGGCTACGTCAAGGACCGAAATTCCATTCCCGAAAATCTTGCGCTCACCAACAGGTACTTGTATGGCTATGGTTTAGGCATAGACATGGTAGGGCTTTACGATTCTGTTTTTCGGTTTGAATACTCGTTTAATAACGCTGGAGGAGCTAACTTTTTCTTCAATCTCCGTGCGCCTTTTTGATGTATTCGCTTCGGTAGTAAAAGCCTCAATCCCTTTAGAATTTGAAATTTCTTCTCAACCCATAAGTTGGAGGGAACAGCATTCAACAGGAAAAAATCCTATTCGAGCTTCCCAATTCATTCCAGTGCTAGGGTGCCGAAAGGAGCTGAAAAAGTTTAGGTTTGCCCCCTATCCAATTAGAAATAGACCAAGCCCCGGTGTAAGGGGTTACCCATAAGCCCATGTCCGAAGCTCCCAGTAAGATCAGGAAACTTTTTAAGTAATAAATTTCCATGATTGGTATTCGATATAGGACATTATTTAATAATTTGACCTTAAAGTATTTTCCTATGAAAAAAACAACCACCACCATTTTATTCGTCTTCTTTTCCATTCTGTATATTCAGGCACAAACTATTGATTTGAGCAAACTGGAAAAACAAGAAGGCTTCATTGATTTCTATCTTGATCCGGAGAAAGGAAAAATCTACCTTGAAATCAATCAATTGGAAAACGAATTTCTCTACGTCAATTCCCTGACCGCAGGAGTCGGTTCAAACGATTTAGGCTTAGATCGGGGACAACTCGGAAACACCCGAATTGTAGAATTTCGAAAAACCGGAAATAAGCTTTTCCTAGTTCACAAAAATTATGATTTCCGTGCCTATTCAGAAAATCTCTACGAAGTAAAGTCTGTCCATGATGCCTTCGCAGAATCCGTACTTTGGGGTTTTGAAATTGTCCAAAAAGACGGAGAAAATCTTCTGGTTGACGCGACTAATTTTTACATGCAGGATGCTCATGGTGTGGCAGACCGTTTGAGTCAAGCCAGACAAGGAAGCTACCGGACAGACGCCTCTCGATCAGGTCTTTACGGACCCACTACCAAAAATTTCCCCCAAAACACGGAAGTAGAAGCCACGATCACGCTAACTGGAAATGCCAGCGGAGGACTGATTCGCTCAGTCACCCCCAGTCCAGATGCAGTAACTGTCAGGATGAGACATTCTTTCATCCAACTACCCGATGAAACATACGAACCTCGGAAATTTGATCCGCGAGCAGGTTACGGATCCATCAGTTATATGGATTTTACTACACCGATTTCTGAACCCATGGTCAAAAAATTCATCGCACGACATCGGCTAATCAAAAAAAATCCCGGTGCAGCACTATCAGAAGTAGAGGAACCAATCGTATATTATCTAGACAGAGGAACTCCTGAGCCAGTGGCTTCTGCCTTAATTGAAGGGGGAAACTGGTGGAATCAGGCTTTTGAAGCAGCAGGATTTAAAGATGCATTCCGAGTGGAATTGGCACCAGAAGGCATGGATTTGATGGATGTGCGATTTAATGTGATCCAGTGGGTTCATCGATCTACGCGTGGATGGTCCTATGGAAGCAGCGTGCGCGATCCAAGAACAGGTGAAATTCTCAAAGGGCACGTTTCGTTAGGTTCGCTTCGGGTGAGACAGGATTATTTGATTGCGCAAGGTTTACTTCAGCCTTATGAAAATGGTACAGAGGGCGATCCCAAGCTTTTGGAGTTGGCTTTGGCCCGATTAAGGCAATTATCCGCCCATGAGATTGGTCATACCCTCGGTCTGGCACACAGCTATGCAACTTCAGCCAATGGAAGATCCTCGGTAATGGATTATCCTTACCCTGTGATCACTCAAAGTACTGATGGAAAATTAGATTTGAGTAATGCTTATGACGATAAAATTGGAGATTGGGACAAATGGGCGATTAAGTACGGCTATGGTTATCCAGATGCCGGAGAATCCGAGGAGGCTTTCCTAGAAAAAACCCTGGAGCAAACCTATCAAGCAGGTCATGAATTCATCACTGATTCTGACTCGCGCGACCGGAGTGGAGTCCACCCCCGCTCACACCTGTGGGATAACGGAGCATCTGCACCAAAAGAACTAACAAGAATGCTGGCTTTAAGAGCTAATAAGTTAAAAAGCTTTGGACTAAATTCCATTCCTGAGGGAACTCCTGAAGCATTGATGGAAGAGGTTTTAGTCCCCTTATACATGATGCATCGCTATCAGGTCGAAGCAACCAGTAAGCTGCTAGGTGGGTTGGATTTTACTTACAAAATTAAGGGAGACAATCAACCCAGACATGAATGGGTGTCTAACTCAGATCAGCAGGAGGCACTTAATGCCTTATTAACTGCCATTTCTCCAGATCAGCTCGAGGTCCCATCGACCGTTTTGGAATTAATTCCTCCCAGGCCTTTTGGCTATGGGAAAAACAGAGAAACCTTTGTTTCTCGAATGGGTCCTATTTTTGATCCGGTGGCACCAGCAGAAAGTGTGGTGGATTTGACATTAGGACTGATGATGGAAACGGGCCGGATTAATCGAATTTATTTACAAAATCTGCAAAATAGCAATTTGATGGGATTGGATGATTACCTTCAGAAACTGAGGAATCAGCTCTTTGATACAAATTTGGAAAATGGACTGAAAGGGGAAATCAAGCTGATGACCGAATCGAAATTTGTGGATGGTTTGATCCATCTATCCAAAGATTCTGGAGCATCCCAGACGGTAAGAGCTTTGGCAAGATTCCATCTTAACGAATTGAAAAACCAATCCATCCCAACGGCACAACCCCTTGCAGCACATCGCACCTATTTGAGCGAGAAAATACAGGCTTACCTTACGCTACCTGAAGAACTGACCCCACAATCATCCCTGAAGATACCCGATGGCGCTCCGATTGGAAGTGACATCATGAGTTGTAATTACGATTATTGATTTACCTAAAAGCCGGGCTACCCGGCTTTTTTTTTAAAGCGTCAAATTCAATTATTTCTGTGGATCATTGCCGAGCAGATTTTCTAAAATCAATTAAGTAATTTTGGAACCCAATCCTGTTATCGCTGTTTTCAAAGCTACAGCAAGACAAAAAATCAAAACTTTAAATTACCTATGACTAACCCGCTTTTAACCCATTTTGATACTCCTTTTCAAACCCCTCCTTTTACTCAGATTGAAACGCAACATTTTTTGCCTGCCATCAACGAATTAATCCATCGGGCAAAATTGGAAATTGAAGAAATAAAAAACCAAACTCCTCCCACCTTCCAAAATACCATTGAGGCTTTGGACCGGGCAGGGAAGGAACTTGCTATAGCTTCAGGTATTTTTTTCAATTTAAACTCAGCTGAGACCAATGATGAAATCCAAAAATTAGCTCGGGAAATTTCACCGCTTTTAACCGAATACTCCAATGACATTCTCTTAGATCAGGTTTTATTTACCCGGGTAGCTCAGGTTTATGAACAAAAAAATGAACTATCTCTAAATGAGGAACAGGCGATGCTTTTGGACAAAACCTATAAGTCATTTGTTCGAAATGGAGCCATGCTAACGGAAAAGGATGCGATGAAGCTTCGCAAAATCGATCAGGAATTAGCTCAATTATCCTTGAAATTTGGGGAACATGTTCTTGCTGAAACCAATCGATTTGTTCATTTCGTTTCAGATGAAACTCAAGTCGATGGACTGCCTGAGGGAATAAAAGAGGCCGCCGCCCAAATCGCCGAAGAAAAAGGCAAGCCTGGGCAATGGGCCTTTACACTTGATTATCCTTCCTATATCCCAGCAATGACGTATTTGAAAAATCGATCCTTGCGAAAACTGCTTTTCCTAGCCTATAACAGCAAAGCTTCCAAGGGGGATGAGTTGGATAACCAAGAAGTAATCAAAGCCATTTTACGTTTGAGAAATGAGCGAGCTACCCTCCTAGGTTACCCCAGTCATGCTGATTTTGTACTCGAAGAGCGGATGGCAAAGAACCCAACTTCAGTGATGAATTTCTTGGAAAATCTACTTGAAAAGGCAAAACCAAAGGCAGAAAAAGAAGTGGAGGAATTGGAGGCTTTTGCCAAAAAACTAGATCAGCTTAACCGCCTTGAAAAATGGGATTTTGCCTATTACTCTGAGCTCTTGAAGAAAAAGAAATTTGAATTGAATGATGAAATCCTTCGGCCTTATTTCCAATTGGAAAACGTAATCGAAGGGGTCTTCCAAACTGCGCATAACTTATACGGGTTGAACTTTGTCCCTAATTCCGAAATCCCGGTTTATCACCAAGATGTAACAGCCTACGAGGTCAAGGATGAAAAGGGAAAACACATCGCGGTTTTCTACGCCGATTTTTTTCCCAGATCCGGGAAACGAAATGGGGCATGGATGACCAGCTATCGAAGTCAATATAAACTGGAGGACCAGGATTTTCGCCCACATGTTTCCATAGTCTGCAATTTTACCAAACCAACCAAAAGTAAGCCTAGCCTGTTGACTTTTAATGAGGTAACGACCTTATTTCATGAATTTGGACATGCGCTTCACGGTATGCTTGCCGACAGTACTTATCCATCCTTATCCGGGACAAGTGTCTATTGGGATTTTGTGGAGCTACCTTCCCAAATCTTTGAAAACTGGTGCTATGAAAAAGAATGTTTGGATCTTTTTGCAAAGCATTACCAAACTGGTGAAAAAATTCCCGCAGAATTGATTGAAAAAATTAAGAATTCATCAAATTTTCAACAGGGATACCAGACAGTGAGACAAATCAGTTTTGGGCTATTGGATATGGCTTATCATAGTCAAAACCCAGCATCCATTACTGATCTTTTTGAATTTGAACAATCGCTAATGAAGAAAACCGAATTGCTTCCTCCGGTGGCGGGGCCCCTAATGAGTACTTCATTTTCACATATCTTCCAAGGAGGTTACGCATCAGGCTATTACAGCTATAAATGGGCGGAAGTTTTGGATGCTGATGCTTTTGAGCTATTCCAAGAAAAGGGAGTTTTTGATCCTGAAACTGCCCGTTCATTTGCTAAAAATATCCTTTCGGCGGGGGGATCCGTTCATCCCAGTATTTTGTACAAACGATTTAGAGGACGGGATCCAAAACCCGAGGCCTTATTAAGGAGAGCAGGATTACTTGTGAACTAAACTAAAAAAATGCTATTTCCTGTCAGATAACTCAAGCCGCTATGAAATCCGAAAAGTTAATTTTACCTGCCTACCTGAAAGCATTAGCAGTGATGCTCTTGATCATTGTCCTGATTTTCACTTTGATCGTGGCAAAGGGTATTTTAATTCCACTATTTCTGGGTGGCTTTTTCTCCATTCTTTTTACACCAATTAGTAATTGGCTTGAGAAGGGGAAAATCCCAAGGGTGCTTTCAACTATACTTTCCCTGCTGGCCATGATACTCATTGTCGGGGGAATTCTTTCCTTTATCGTTACGAATTTCGTTGGATTCACCAATGATTTCGACGATGTCTCCGGCAAAATTTCAACCTATGCTGAACAGTTTGACCAGTGGAGTCAGTCCAGTTTTCAATACGATCCCGAGGTGAGAAAAAAAACCAACACCGAATACATCAAAGGAATCTTAACCGAAAATAGCGGCAGTATTTCAAGCTTTGCGATGAAAACGGTCGGCTCACTTTCAGGATTGATTTTGATCCCCGTGTTCATGTTTTTTTTCTTGCTTTATCGAGATCACTTGACCCACATGGTGGTCATGATCTACCATGATTACGATTCCGAAATGGTAAAAAAGCGAATCGGAAATCTTCGAAGAGTGATTCAAAGCTATATTATCGGAGTTGGAAAAGTAATGGTAATCTTAGCGATTTTAAATATTACCGTTTATTTCGTTTTGGGTATTAAACATGCCATCTTTTTTGGAGTGGTAGGTGCTTTATTAAGCATAATCCCTTATGTGGGACCCTTCTTTGGGGTGTTATTACCGTTAATTTATTCTTTACTGACCAAGGACAGTTTATTTTACCCCATCGCAATTTTAGGAGCATACCAGCTCATTCAGATGCTGGAAGGAAATGTATTGACCCCAAAAATCGTTGGTGGAAATGTTAATCTCAATGCCTTCTTGACTTTATTTGGTTTGTTGATTGGGGGCACCATTTGGGGAGTAGCGGGAATGATCCTAGCCATTCCTTTTTTGGCCATTTTGAAGGAACTATTTGAACTCAGCGAATCAACCAAGCCCTACGCTCATTTGTTGGGAGAAGAAAATGATGAATCTAGTGATGAGGAAAAAAACCATGAATCGAAAAACTCAACCCCTTAAATGGCTTGGCATCGTCTTGCTTATAGCTACACTTTCCTGCGACAGCCTTGAAGATAAAAAAGGAAGATTTCTACTTAAGGGGAATGAAAAAATGGATGAAAATGATCCTCGCACTGCCCTTGAATTCTATCTAGAGGCTTTGGATTTGGACTCCGGATACGTCGATGCGTGGTACAATAAGGCCATCGCCCACCTTCAACTCAATCAGTTGGAGGAGGCTATTGCTGATTTTAGTCAGGCCATCCGATTCCAACCCACTTATGGAGAGGCCTATTTTCAAAGGGGATTGGCCTACCTGGACAATGGCGAATTTTACAAAGCGAGAGAGGATGCCAATTGGTTGACTGAAAATGATCCGGAAAACTGGAAAGGTTTCTTTTTGGCGGGGCTGGTTTATGAGAAATTAGAAGATTTCCAAAACTCTTTGTCCGCATTCTCTAAAGCCATCGAATTAGACCCTGAGAACTCAGATTTGCTAGTTAATCAGGCTACAATTTACTATTACCAAAAAGAGCTGGAAAAGGCCGCTGAAATTTTAGAAACTGCCGAGCAAATCAATCCTTTTGAAGCCAATATTTACAACCTGCGGTCCATGCTTCAATTTGAACAAAAAATGTATCAAGAGGCTCTCACCAGCGTTGAAAAAGCGATAATGCTAAATAACCGGCAGCCTTATTATTACAATAATAAAGGATTGTATTTACTCTTCTTAGGGGATCTGGAACAAGGTCTCGAGCTCATCAATCAAAGTATCAGAATGGACGATTCCAATCTTTATGCACAACGAAATAAGGGGATTTATTATGTAATGATTGGAGATAAACTCTCAGCTTTACAGTTTTTACAAGAGCTTTATCGAGATTATCCGGACATGGAATTGGTCAGTGAATATTATCAAAAAGCTCAGGCTCTTTGATTTTTTTGATGGATCACTTCACGAATTTTCTTTAAAAGCTCAGCTGCATCAATCGGTTTTGCCACAAATCCTTCAAACCCACATGCCTCGATTTGCTCCATGATTTCTAATTTGGCAGCTGCTGTTAATGCTAAAACGGGAGTTTTTGAAAATTTCTTAATGGCTTTGGTCGCTTCAAACCCATCCATCACAGGCATCTGAATATCCATCAACACACAATCAAATGTTTTGGTCTTCATCGCTTCCACTGCCTCTTGGCCATTGATTACACGCTCAAAGGTATAGCCCCATTTTTTAATAATTTTGCCCAAAACCAAGGCATTTACATCATTATCTTCAGCCATTAAAAGATGAAGCGAAGACAAATCCATCGCATGGGAAAACTCTTTGATCGTTCCATTAGTAGTGGCCGTTTTCACCAAATCAAAGGTCAGTTCAAAATAGAACGTACTTCCTACTCCCTCAGCAGATTCGAGTCCAATCGCTCCCCCCATCAAGTTGAGCAGCTTCCTGGTAATAGATAGGCCCAATCCCGTCCCACCATATTTGGCACTGAAGGTGGGTTTTACTTGGTCAAAATCATTAAAAATCCGCTCTTGATGCTCAGGAGCTATCCCTATTCCAGTGTCCTTGACTTCAAAGTAAATGGATATTTTATCGCTAGATTGTGCTTTAAGTTTAGCCGTAACGTCCACATTACCCTCTTTGGTAAACTTCAGTGCATTAGTGATCAAATTATTTAACACTTGAGAAAGACGGGTCTTATCCCCTTTCACCTGAACATCCAATCCACCAAAGAGGTGAAGGTTCAGGTTGTTTTTACTGTCTTTGGCATGAAAAGACAAACCTTTGATAACTTGCTCTACGAGATCTTTGAGATTAAACGGAGCTTTTTCGATAGTTAGCTTTCCTGCCTCTATTTTTTGAAAATCCAATAGATCATTGATCATAATGATCAGATTATCTACGGCAAAATTAATCGTATTTAGAGCTCCCATCTGCTGATCAGTGGGGGTTTCTTGGAGAAGAGAATAAACCGAACCTGAAATCGCATTGAGAGGAGTACGTAATTCATGACTGATCATGGATAGGAAATCCGACTTAATCTGACTTGCTTTTTCAGCAGTTTTTCTGGCTTCATCAAGTTTTGTCTCAAATTCCTTTTGTTGACTGATATCGGTTAAATACCCATACCAAACCATATCTCCATTGTCTAGACTTTGAGGTCGGGCAGCTCCCAAAATCCATCTATAACCGGAAGGTTCCGAAGAACTTTTCACTCGAAACTGACATTGCCAAGGTTCCAGTTTTTTAGCTGAAGCCACCGAACTCATAATTAACTGAGGCAAGTCGAGTGGATGCACTCGGGAAATCGCCATCGATATATCCGAAAAACCTGAAAGCTCTTCCTGTTTTAGTCCCAAAACAGCAGCAATTCCTTTGGATAAAAATGAGAAATTCATTTTCCCACTCCCGTCCAATACCAATTGATACAAGCCACCTGGAACTTGCTCAGTCAGATTCATGAGAAAATTACTGTTCTCTTCCAGCGTTTTCTCTAAAGAAACCTTTTCAGATACATTTCTAAAAGAAAGGAATACATAGTTTTCACCTTCCTCTACCAAACGACTGGCTGCAATTTCAATCGCATGGGTTTGACCAGACTGACTGAGCAATTCACTCGAAAAATGAGTAATATTTTCTCCATTGATGGCTGTTTGAATCCAAGACCTCCATTCCTGATTTGAGGTTAACAAGGGCTCAATATCCTTTAAATGAGAAAAATTTTGATTTTTACCAAGCCCAAATAGTTTTTTGGATTCAGAATTACAAAGGTAAATCTGCCCGTCACCTTTAGAAATGATGATCGGTTCGGGAGCATTCAAAATTAGTCTTTCATGAAGCAGACTTTTGGATTCCAGCGCTTTCCTGGGCCCCTCATCCCAGACCACACCTACCCAAACTGCTGAGTTCCCTGCAGAGCTGATTAATTGGGCAGTGCCTTTTAGGCTTTCAGAACCAAATTCCAAATCAACATCCTGTTCCTGCCGATTTTTGTTTTTCAGTTTTTCTAAAATTTGGCGCTCCAACTCTTTTTGACTTTCCTTTTCAAAAAAATCAAACGTTGAATCATCCCACAAAAACTCCTGCGATGCTTCAAAATACTCCCAAGAAACCATCTTTCCCAGAGAGCCCACATTTTTCATCAACTCCTTACGCCTTTCCAGATTCAATTCATGCTTAGCTTTCTGAGAAACATCCCGAGCCAAAATAAAAAATCGGTCTTCGGTAAATTGAACCGAACAATCCAGAAATTTGTATACACCCTGCTTATCGATGAATCGAATTCTAAAAAAGCCAAGTTGATCCGCCCCGCCTTTTGATTTCCAGATTGGCCTTATCCGCTCCAAATCATCCTCGTGGATAAAACTACAAAGCGAAGTGTTTTGAAGAAAGGCCGGATCATAGCCTAAAATCGGGAGAGAAGCATGATTAACATAGGTAAGGTAATCATGTTGACCAACAGCTATTAAGTCCAAGGAAGATTTAAAAAATTGCTGAACCTCCTTTTTGGGGGGGAGTCCGTGCATACGGAGTTCCTTTCCTTTGTAAAAGAGATAATAATTTGAAGAATGATCTGTGGGAAGCTCCAATCTAAACCCATAATCTTTGCCTGCATGGGTTAAGATTAATTCTTCTTTAAAAATATAAGCATTGATATCCAAGCCTAAACCGAGGAGTGTTCTCTCGTTTAATCCCTGACCGATTTGCTCTTCAAAGGCTTCATTTCCATAAAAAATGTTGTATGGAAAAGTATCATCCGCAAGAAAAACCATCTCCGAAGATTCGTAGATAATTTTTTTAAAAGTACTATTTATACCCCGCTCTTGCATGAAATGATAACTGCGCTTTGTTTTTTGGGTTTTGTTTTAGAAGATTCCTGTCCTATTCACTATTTGATTTTGTAAACATACAGCAATTTGTATTTCATAGCAAGTTTTTTACTTTTCAAATAAATAAAAATGCATAAAATAATATTAAATCCAGGCCTAATGATTATTCAAAGGCCTTGAAAAGGAACCTGGGTACTTTAATTCAAGGATCTTGAAAAAATTCAAAGTTGAAATTTTTGATATGGATCAAAAGTTATAATAATAACTAATCTTTGGCCAGAGCCGAGTTCGAAAGCGATTATTGAAAAAACCATCCGTACGGTAATCAATGGAATACTCCAGTTTTTGACTTTTGGCATATAATTTCCCAAGCGTCAAAATAAGCCTGTTCTCCAGATTAAATCCTCCACCTTTTAAACTGAAAATCGGTTCATTTGAAATCATAAAATAAGATTCACCCGGATCTAACGTAGCCCCATTGAGGGGAAATTCACTCGCTACCCGATACCGAAGCCTCCACTCCACCTTTTGTCCTCTGGTAAATGTTTGATCAGTCCGAATCCGGTGTCCAATTCGAAAATCACGAAGACGATTCAAAAAAGCATATTGTTGGATAATCCGGTTTCCATCTGCACCATCTTGAAACCGGTGAAAAAGCCCTATGGCTGCACTTGTGGATGCAGTGAGCTTCCAGTCGTAAAATCCCATCACGTCAGTTCGATAATGATCAAATTGAGGTTTATCTCCAATTCGATTATCATAGATCACGTGTTGATTCTCAACTTTAAAGTTAAGTTTATTGGAATTTTCCAGCTTTTTGGTCAAGGATACCTCAGGGAAAAATCCAGTAAAGAAGGTTTGCCGATCCTGTCCATAACCGCAAAAAACACGCATAAAAAACAATCCCAAAATCAGTAATCGCCTCATGTTCTAAAAAATCAAATTATCCGTAATTCGTATGTCTATTTTTCGTCTGGTAAGTAATACCCCATCGGCAGTGAAAGTCCCTTCCCAGATTTCATCCACTTTATTCGATTCTTTTCCTCGGTATTCGATTTCATAACGGACAGTGATTCCTTCCTTTTCATTTTCGTCAAAAAAATCCTCTAAATCGCCCTTCTTGCCGGTGTACTGAATTTGAATTTTATTGATTTTATATACCTGATAGTTTTCAGAGAAATACGACTTGAGCTTATCCTGAACCATTCGGTCTAACTCTTCCAACTCAAGTTCCACCTCCACGTCCTCAATTATCCCCAGAGAATCAAATTCTACACTATAATAGTTGCCTCCCATTTTAAATTTGGCTTCATAGGAAAAACCATCCTGATAAAATTCCTGAAACCAATTTGGTTTTTTGACTTTTTCAAAGGCATCGTAGAGCCAATCAACGGCAGCTCCAGGCACTTGTCTTTCCTTGATTCCTACCTCCCGCTCGATTTTGATATTTTCCTGAGAAAAACAGATTAATGGTAAAAGAATAGAACCAAGAACTCCTATCAATACCCCCTTAAATTGCCTCATTATTCATCCATTTATTTATTTTAAATCGGTCAGATGGGATCTCGAAGTAATTTCTATCCTGCTGTTTGAAACTTTTTTAGTCAAGCTGGATTCCATCTTTTTATGGAAAATAAACGAAAAAAACCGCAGCCAGTTTTATGACAACGGTTTTCTATCATTTTTATCTTAAGCTTAGATTCCAGATTTGATTAAGTTCAGGGCTGAACCTGCCTTAAACCATTCAATTTGACCCTCATTGTACGTGTGATTCACTGTAATCGTATCTGAGGAACCATCCGCATGATGCAGAATTACTTGAAGAGATTTACCCGGCGCAAATGAATCTAACCCAACAATATCAATCGAGTCATCTTCCAAAACCTTTTCATAATCAGCAGGATTATCAAAGGTTAGCGCAAGCATTCCTTGTTTTTTCAAATTGGTTTCATGAATTCGAGCGAAAGATTTAACTAAAATCGCTCTTACACCTAAGAACCGAGGTTCCATAGCGGCATGTTCACGAGAGGAACCCTCCCCATAATTTTCATCTCCAACTACAACCGTACCGATTCCCATTTGCTTATAATGACGCTGCGTAGCAGGTACCTCACCATACACTCCAGTCAATTGGTTTTTGACGTGATTGGTTTGGTCATTAAAGGAATTGACCGCTCCAATCAACATGTTGTTGGAGATGTTATCCAAGTGGCCCCGGTATCTCAACCATGGACCAGCCATCGAAATATGATCGGTGGTACATTTTCCTTTGGCTTTAATCAATAATCTGAGTCCTTTCAGGTCAACACCTTCCCAGGCTGGGAAAGACTCAAGTAACTGTAGTCGTTCAGACTTAGGGTCCACAATGACATCCACCAATGAACCATCTTCCGCAGGTGCTTGATAACCAGCATCTTCAACAGCAAACCCCTTGGTTGGTAGTTCAAGACCTTTGGGTTCGTCCAGTTTCACGGATTGCCCTTCCTCATTGAGAAGCGTATCAGTCAAGGGATTGAAAGTCAAATCCCCAGCAATGGCTAAAGCAGTTACAATCTCTGGTGAAGCCACAAATGCATGCGTATTGGGATTTCCATCAGCACGCTTGGCAAAGTTTCGGTTGAAAGAAGTAATAATGGAGTTTTTCTCTTGCTTATCAGCTCCATGACGGGCCCACTGTCCAATACAGGGCCCGCAAGCATTGGCCAATACCACCCCTCCCATTTTACCAAACGTATCCAAAAATCCATCTCGGTCCACGGTAAAGCGCACCTGTTCCGAACCCGGGGTGATGGTATATTCTGATTTCGCAGTCAGTTTTTTATCTACAGCTTGCTGAGCCAGAGAAGCGGCCCTGGAAATATCTTCATAGGATGAATTGGTGCATGAACCGATCAATCCAACATCCAGTTTTGCTGGCCAGCCGTTTTCTTTTACTGCTGCGGCAAATTTTGAAATGGGCCAAGCCAAGTCTGGTGTGAATGGACCATTAACATGGGGCTCAAGCTCGGAAAGGTTGATTTCAATTACTTGATCGAAATACTTTTCAGGGGCTTGGTAAACCTCAGAATCCCCAGTCAAATGTGCTGCAATTTCATTGGCTAAAGCAGCAATATCCGCACGGCCAGTACCTTCTAAATAAGCGGCGGATTTTTGGTCATATCCAAATATTGAAGTAGTTGCTCCGATTTCGGCGCCCATATTACAAATGGTGCCTTTTCCGGTAGCAGAAAGAGACTGCGCCCCTTCTCCAAAGTACTCAACTACCGCTCCAGTTCCGCCTTTTACGGTCAGGATTCCGGCTACTTTCAAAATTACATCTTTAGCAGAAGTCCAGCCGGACATTTTACCGGTCAACTTAACTCCTATTAATTTAGGAAATTTTAATTCCCAAGGTAATCCTGCCATTACATCACAGGCATCCGCTCCTCCAACTCCTATGGCTATCATTCCCAATCCGCCGGCATTGGGCGTATGCGAATCCGTACCAATCATCATTCCTCCTGGAAAAGCATAGTTTTCCAATACGACTTGGTGAATAATTCCAGCGCCTGGCTTCCAAAAACCTATTCCATATTTGTTAGAAACGGATGCCAAAAAATCATACACTTCACGGTTTTTATCTTTTGCTTTGTCCAGGTCTTTTGTTGCACCCACCTCAGCTTGGATCAAGTGATCGCAGTGAACGGTAGAAGGAACCGCGACTCGATCCCTTCCCGCCTGCATAAACTGCAACAATGCCATTTGTGCGGTGGCATCCTGCATTGCAACCCGGTCAGGCTGAAAATCCACATACGATTTTCCTCGTTCGAATGCCTGAGAAACTTCTCCCTCCGATAAATGTGAATAAAGGATTTTTTCAGTCAAGGTCAATGGTCTTCCTACCGCTTTTCGTGCTGCGGCAATGCGCTCGGGAAAGCGAGCATAGACCTCCTTGATCATTTCTATATCAAAAGCCATTTTATTGGTTTTAGGTGAATAAAAGATTCAAAATTTTGGTGCAAATATAGAAACTTAGTCCCAATTTTAGTAACCAAACAACCTCTCAAAAGAATACTTTATCCTTATTTAAACCCATTTTAGCTATTTTCAAAAAACTCAAAATGAAACATACAGTATTCCTGCCAAATAGGTAAATCCTGCCAGAAAAAGCCAAAAACCAGTTTTAAGCAAAGCTTTGGCTTTCACTCCTGTAATCGAAAGCAAGGGCAAAGCCCAGAAAGGCTGCAGTAAATTTGAAATCTGATCCCCGTAAGAGAAAACCATAATCATGCGGGCAGCAGATAAGCCTAAAGACTGGCTGATTTCCATTAGAAGGGGACCCTGAACCGCCCATTGACCTCCGCCCGAAGGAACCAATAGATTGATCAAGGCCGATGAAAACAAGGCAACTAGGGGAAATGTGTTGCTGTCAGAATTCTCCAGAAAATAGCCTACTGTCAACTCCAACAAACCAGACTGGGTCACCAAGCCCAGAATCCCTGCGTAAAATGGGAATTGGATGAAAATATCCGCAGAGCTTTTTAGACCTTCGATAATCGCCTCGGTGAATTGAGGAAGTCCTCGGTAGGCCATCAAACAGGCGCCAAAGAGCAAAAAATTGACCATGTTGAGATTGAGAAAACCAAGATCAAATTCGGCTTGAAAAGCGATTTTTCCGATCACCAAAACAATCATTAATCCCCCTAAAAACAGTCCTAAAAAGTTTTTTCTACTGGGATTAACAGGCCTTAAAGGCTGAGAATAAACCGGAGGTTCAGATGTGTTTTTTCTGCAAGACAAAACCCAAAGGGACAAAAAAAACACGGTTATCAAACCTCCTGTAACCCCCATATTAAAAGAAGCAAAAATTGTTTCTGAAACAGGTATTATCCCAATTTTATTTTGGAGAAAATGACCTTCTTCGGCTACTTTTAAAGGGGCAGATCCAGATAAGCCTCCATGCCATACTGCCATCCCCAAATATCCGGCCGATGCTAGCAATACAGGATCACTCTCGATTCCTTTTTCTTTCATGGCCAAAAAAACAAATCTGGCCAATAAGGCTCCAATCACCAAACCAAAGCCCCAGTTGATCAGGCCGGCAAAAATTGTAATTAAAGCACATAAAAAGAGGGCTTGCAAATGGGTTTTTGGTAAAAAGGAAAGTTTTCGGAGAAAGGAATGAATGGGTTTGTAAATCGCTAAAGCATAGCCAAAAACCAAAATCATCATCATCTGGAGGGTAAAATCCAAAAGCCCAAAAAACCCTTCTTGCCAAAATACCAAAGACTTAAAAAAAACCTGACCGTAAGACTCTTCGTTTTCACTTTGAATCCAAGTGGAAAAGATCAAACACATCAACGTCAGAAATAAAACCAGAGTGAATGGCGAAATTAACGCAGGTCCCTTCTTTCTGTTTGTAATTTTAGCTTCCAATTTGATTCGACTTGCAGTTAGAATTAGTACCTTCGAATAAGCCGAATTTGATTAAACATTACAAGTAAATCTTCTTAAGAGTTATCCGCTTTTATGGAATTAGAGTTAAACTTTTTATCCGCAGTGTTGATTTTTACCAGCCTTCTTGTGGTGGTAATTTCGACTTTTCTCTCGATCAAATTGAATGAGGCAACACGATGGATTGCACTTACCATGCTTTTTGCTTCGGTTTGGTCGCTCTTCTATGGACTTGAACTGTCCAGTAAAACGCTGGAGGACATGCTTTTTTGGATCAAGCTGGAGTATTTAGGCATATCATTTACTCCTGCAGTTTGGGTTATTTTCACCCTTCGATACACTGGGTTTCGGGATTGGAATTCCAAATGGGCCTTGGTATTCACTTTTCTGATCCCCGTAATTACCTATTCAATGGTTTTGACCAATGAATTTCATCATCTCCATTATGCCCAGACTTGGCTGGAAGAATCGGGTCCATTTCCATTTCTGGGGATTGAAATTGGACCTTGGTATTTGATTCACACCATTTATTCTTACCTCGCATTTTTGGCAGGCACTCTAATCCTTTGGAAGCGATTTCAATATGCAGATCCACTCTTCAAAACCCAGACACAACTCATCATCGGAGCCGGACTTTTCCCTTTGCTTGTCAACCTTTTTTATCAGCTTGAATTGATCAAACCCTATCAGGGACTAGACCTTACTCCCTTTGCTTTCTTATTTACCTATCTCTTATTGGGTTTTGCTATACTTAGGTATAACCTTTTTAGCGTCAAGCCAATTGCCCATACTAAGATAATGGAGAATATTACCCGGGGTGTGATTGTTTTCAACTCAAAGAATAAAATTTTGGAATACAACCCCGCCTCAAAAAAGTTTTGCTCCTATCCTTCAAAAATAAAAATTGGAGCTCATGTTACTGACATTTTTGCCCAAGACCATGAAATCCTCAATTCACTGGAGACATTTACAAAAGAAACATTCATAATCGAGTCTCGGCAAAATGAAGAAATTTTCAACTTTAAAATTGAATCCATTCCCATTTTGGATAAAAAATCTATCCTGGGTGGTACGATTTTGATTTTTGATGACATCACCCAAGAAGTTAAAATCAATCAACAACTCAGAGACCAAGCCGAGGACCTCAAACAACTCAATCAATTAAAGGATAAATTTTTCAGCATCATTTCTCATGATCTCAAAGGACCCATTTTTGGGGTGAAAGAATTGATCGGAATGACAGAAAACGGATTGATCAGCACGGAAGAATTTATGGAAATGCTACCTGAGGTATCCCGAAACATGGAAGAGGTTTCCATTCTGTTGGAAAATCTTCTGGCTTGGGCAAGCTCGCAGATACGCGGAGAATACATAGAACCTCAGGAGTTTCAAATTTTACCCCTTCTGGAAAATCAAAAAAGACTTTTAAGTAGAATCGCCCAAGAAAACAAAATCAAAATAGAGATTTCCACATCAGAGTCTATTCAGGTCACTGCCGATAGAAATATGATCGAATTGGTATTACGGAATTTAGTGAGCAATGCGATCAAATATTCAAAAGCTGGAGACACCATCCTGATCCATGCCAAACGTAGGGAAGATCAGACCGCAGAAATTGAAATTAGGGATTTTGGCGCCGGTATTTCCAGCGAAAATCTGAATAAACTTAGAGAAGGAGTTTCCTTTACCACTCGGGGACTGCACAATGAGTCCGGCACAGGATTAGGTTTGGTTTTAGTGAGGGATTATCTTAAAAAAAACAAAGGGCATCTTGAAATCGAGTCCGAAGAAGGATCAGGCACTTGCTTCACGGTGGTGTTGCCTACAGCCTAATTTAAGCCGATCAAGAAATCCATCGTATCCACCCCGTCAGCATAATCCCACACCTCAGGACGCTGAGCAGAACCAAACTGAACCGCTTTTTCCCAAACTTTCGGATTCGCCACGATGCATTGAATCTTGTTTTTTTGAATTTCCAATTCCTTTTCAAGGGATTCCTTATCCTCATAAAAACTGTGGTAAAGTACAGATATTGGCGAAACCAATTCCTCACTTTCCCTTAAAATCAAAAACCCATTATCCAGATGAGGTTCCCCGTTGACCAAGTAAATGGACTTGTTGTAATCGTAGTTATTCCGGTATTTATGGTGGTGGACGATAGATTGATACCCTTCCAAGTTATCGAGCAATTTGATTAACTGAGATTGATTTTTTACAAATATTTTAGAAACATTTCGGCAGCCTAAACCAAAATATTGGAACACATCTGTACCGAAATTTCTAAGCTCTTCCTCGCTCTCAGTCCCATCAAAAATCGCAATAGAGGTCCTATTTTTACGGATTATGGAAGGATATTTTCCAAAATAGTAAGAAAAGTACCTTGCCGAATTATCCGATCCAGTGGCAATGTAGGCATCTCTTCCCTTGAGCATATCAGAAATGACAATTCGATCTTTTAATTCCGGTTCTATTTCAACCAAACGATCAATTATCCATTTCATTAACACCTCATCGGCTGTACTCAATTTGACATGTGCATGATGACCAGAAATCAAGACGGTCATCAAATCATGAAATCCAACAAAGGGAATGTTTCCGGCCATGAGCACGCCGATTTTTTTGGAAGTTGGATCATCTACTAAGGAATAGGCAGCAAGCCAAGTCCTTAATTTTTCTTCTTCCAACAGTGTGGAAACTCCCTCCAGGGCATCTTGACAATTGCTGTGGGTAAACCAATTATTTCTGTTTTCAGCTCGCGCAAAGAGCTCTTCTTTTTGATCTGTGGCAAGGGTTCGGATCAAATTGCCTAACTGAATGAACGCCTGAATTCTGGTCTCGATTGTCATAATAGTGGCAAATTTAACCTAAAATGAGGTGAATAATGGTAAGAATTAATTTAAATTAGTTAGTATGACAACTTTTTATTGGCAGAGTCTTAGAAGCTTCTTACTTTTGAAATCAAATAGTTTGAGATATGGCAATAATGATCACTGACGAATGCATCAACTGTGGTGCATGCGAACCGGAATGCCCAAATACGGCAATTTATGAAGGCGGAGTAGAGTGGACTTGGGGAGGAGGAACTTCGCTCAAAGAAGTAACCCTAGAAGACGGAACGGTTGTAAGTGCAACTGAAAAGCAAGCACCTGTTTCCGATGAATTTTATTATATCGTCACTGAAAAATGTACCGAATGTAACGGCTTTCATGAAGAACCGCAGTGTGCCGCGGTATGTCCCGTAGACTGCTGTGTGGATGATCCCGACCATCCAGAAACCGAGGATCAACTACTTGTAAAAAAAGCCTTTCTTCATGGGGAGTAAGATCTTCTCCCCAATTTTCTGAAAATTGTTCGTTTCTGATTTTAAACCACTTATACCTGGATTATTACATTTTCTTGAAAAAAATCAAAACTTGGTTTGAAAACAAGAAATGATTTATGTTATCTTAGTTTGAATTTAATACCCCAGCACAACCCTAAACTAATACGCATTGTGGAAGATAGAAGAGGCTATGACAGAGATGAAATATTCTCCAAAAAAGTAAAGGCAGGAAAACGAACTTATTTTTTTGATATTAAAACTACCCGTTCAAATGATTATTACTTAACCATCACGGAGAGTAAGCGTAAAATCAACGGTGATAATTTCAGTTACGAAAAACATAAGATCTTTTTATACAAAGAAGATTTCCTGAAGTTTGTAGATGCACTTAATGAAACGGTGGACCATGTGAGGACAGAATTATTGCCAGATTATGATTTTGAGCAATTTGACAATGAGGATTCCGAGGATGAATACAAGGATGAATTAAAATGGGAATGATCAAGTCCAAGATTAGATTTGAAAGTTAGAAGATTTATATAGTATTTTGAAGGAGGTCAATTGACCTCCTTTTCTATTGGATATGCAGCGTTTCTTCATTTATATTTTCCTGTTCATTTTCTTTTTCCTGCTATTCGGCTGGTACTTTTCAAACATTACCTCCTATCTGATATTGTCCTTGATTTTAGCCGCACTGCTGCGACCTCTGACCAATCGGCTCAATGATTTTCACTTGTTGGGACAGCATATTCCACGGTGGCTGGCAATATTGATTTCTTATTCTTCGATTATCTTGCTTTTGATCACCTTGAGTTTGTTGTTTTTTCCTTTGATTAATAATCAGATTCAGATTTTGAGCAATTTGGATTTGAACACCATTTACCAACAAATTCAAATTCCCATTTCTAATTTTGAACAAACCTTGATCAGGTATAAACTTCTGGATTCCCAACCCGGCTTTTTATTCGAAGAGTTTAGAAAAAACATCATTAACACCATCTCAAGCTTTGATGTGGGAAATTTTATTGGGACAGTCATTGATACAACCAGCTCCTTAGCCATAGGGCTGATGGCCATAGCTTTTATTACTTTTTTTCTACTGTTTGAAAACGGAATACTTCGAAGAAATCTACTCAATCTGATTCCAAACCCTTATTTTGAACTTTCTGTAGCTACCTTTACCAAGGTCGAAAAACTCCTATCCAATTACCTTTCCGGGCTTTTGCTTCAAATGTTGGCCATATTCACTTTGGCCAGTATCGGACTCAGCCTCATGGGAATTGAATATGCCTTGACAATCGCTTTGTTTGCTGCAGTAGCCAATTTAATTCCTTATGCAGGGCCTATTCTTGGCGCTGGATTTGGGATTATTGTAGGAGTTTCCACGGGGACTTTTTTAGAATCCGCTGATATCACCTATCTTCTCTTGAAAATTCTTGCAGTATTCGGCGTGGTTCAGTTAACCGATAATATTCTGCTGCAACCCTTGATTTTTTCGAAAACAGTAAAAGCGCATCCCCTTGAAATTTTTGTTATTATCTTTGCCGGGGCAAAACTCGCCGGTATCATCGGGATGATCTTTGCCATACCGGTTTATACCATTTTCAGGGTCTCCATTTTGGAGTTCTTCAAAGGGTATAAATCCTATCGAATCTTTAAAATTAAATCAACGAATTAAATGGCTTTACAATGTGGCATTGTTGGACTACCCAACGTGGGCAAGTCCACCTTGTTTAATGCGCTTTCATCTGCCAAGGCTGAAGCAGCAAATTTCCCTTTCTGCACCATCGAACCCAATGTAGGAGTAGTAACCGTCCCCGATAAGCGCCTAAAAATCCTTGCTGATCTGGTGAATCCCCAGCGAATCATGCCAACGGTAATCGAGTTTGTGGATATCGCAGGCTTAGTCAAAGGTGCCAGCAAAGGAGAAGGTTTAGGGAATAAATTCTTAGCCAATATCCGTGAAGTTGACGCCATAATTCACGTTATCCGATGTTTTGAAGACGATAATATTGTCCACGTAGCTGGCGGAGTGGACCCTATCTTTGACAAGGAGGTGATCGACACCGAGCTTCAGCTAAAAGATCTGGAATCCATTGAAAAGAAAATTCAACGAATCGAGAAAGTCGCCAAGTCAGGAGATGCCAAAGCTAAAAAAGAGCTAGAAATCCTACATCAGTTCAAAACAGGGTTGACTTCCGGGCTAAATGCGCGGGCTATTGAAGTGGAAAAAGAAGATTTGGAAGCAGTTCGCGATCTACATCTTTTGACCATCAAACCAGTGCTATATGTGGCCAATGTAGATGAATCAAGTATTTTGACAGGCAACCAACATGTAGAAACCCTACGAACTAAAGTAGCGGAAGAAAATGCAGAAGTCATCGTACTTTGCGCCGCAATCGAGAGTCAAATCGCCGAGTTTGACGATCCAGAAGAAAAAGCCATGTTCCTTTCCGAATATGGATTAGACGAAAGTGGGTTAAATAAACTTATTGCGGGAGCTTATTCCTTACTTGATCTGATCACCTATTTTACCGCTGGAGTTCAGGAAGTACGTGCTTGGACCATTCAAAAAGGCTGGAAAGCTCCTCAGGCTGCAGGAGTCATTCATACCGATTTTGAACGTGGATTCATTAAAGCTGAGGTCATAAAATTACAGGATTACCAACAATTCAAGACCGAAGCGGGTTGTAGAGAAAATGGTAAAATAGCAATTGAAGGAAAAGAATACATCGTAAAAGACGGCGATATCATGCATTTTAGGTTTAATGTTTGATAATTATTAAAAAATAATTGTACTTTTGCTATTGCTTATTCACCCAAAATTACGTATCGTATTTTGATTTAATTGATGTCTCATTTTATTTTTAAAAAACCGTGAGAGTTAGACTAATATTTTCACTAAAAAACAAAGGCTCATACTTGCCTTTTCACCACCAGTATATCCTGGCACAATTTCTAAAAGGATTGATCGTCAAGGGAGGTCGTGAAGAATTCTTCAACTACAATTACTTTAACTTCTCTGGACTGAAGGGTCAAACCAAAGTCAGCAGAAGTGGATTGCATTACTACTCTAGCCTAGTAACGCTGGTCCTTTCTTCGCAAAGCGAGGATTTCATGGATTACTTACTAGAGCAGGTTTTTGCAACCCCAAAGATTGAGTTGGGAAATCTCATCCTTTCTCCGGAATATACTGAGATTGAAATTGAGCCAGAATTAGAAACTTCAAACAAATTTGTTTGTATTTCTCCACTCGTTCTAATCACCCCTGCATTCAACGAGGAAATTGGCAAACGATTTATCAGCCCAGACAGCGATGAATTCTCAGATCTATTGTACGAATCTACATTGACTCGCATGGAGCGCTCCGGTTGGTATACACCAGAACAAATGGAATCTTTCTACAAATTCCAGGTCGTTCCAGACATGGTTTATGTCAACAAATTGAAGGAGCAGCAAAAGAAATTTGCTAGAATCTATGCAGTTTATGACATGGACGTGAAATACGAAGTTAGAGGCTATACTTTGCCATTCACCTTGTATGCTGCTCCGGAAGTGCAGGATTTTGTATTCAAATGTGGTTTAGGTGCCTTTACTCATAAAGGTTTTGGTATGTTGGATTTGGCCAATCACCCCTCTGGGAACAGAACTACTGCATACAAATTCAAGCGTGAAGGTTTTGTGCCTTACCGACCTACCGAGCGGGTAAGACAAAATGTCGCTCCCACCGATAATGAAGGTGGAGAGCCCACTGAGGAAAGCAATTCTGAAGATTAAAAAAAAATCCCCTTAATGGGGATTTTTTTATGTCCTATGTCCGGTTAATCCTTTTTTCCACCAAAACGGACTTTGAACGAAGCCCCATAAAAACTTGGATTATCACCGAACCCAGTAAACTGATTTACCGGAAGATGATAAAAAGGCATTAAAATATAGCTGGTTTTATTTGATTGCATGACTCGTAAATTTACCCCGAAATTCATGGTAGCCAATGGATAAAACTTGCCATCTGGCGGGGAAGCCAATTGCTGGGTCTGAACGACAGACTCACTACGCAGCTGGAAACTATTGCTCAGCAAAGCATCTTGACCCGATACAGGAACCTGCCTGGTAAAGGAAGATTCCAATTCAGAAACCTGACTCAAAGCGATAAAATTTGAAAATCCCGCTTGGAGGGAAATGGACTCACTAGTGGTGATGGGATATTGGAAATATACCGGAATATCCAACTGAGTTTGTCTTACCAGAAGTTGCTCCTGAACAGGGGACATACTCGAAGCAAAGGCTACGTTTGGTGGGCTTTGAAGTTGATTTTCTTGATTAAACACATTGATACCCAGTCCTGAACCAACGGTTAACTTTCCAGGTAAGTCCATGGCTACCAAAAAACCCATACCCAGCGAAGAGTTAACCGAAGCATTGCCATTTTGCTCGGATGCACCAAACCCTGGACTCAAACCTAATCCAAGAGTCAGCTTACTTTTCTCCGCAAGAATGGGGGGAAATTCAAAATCGCTCTCCTCATTACTCGGAACAACTGTTTTATTCTGATCGGCTAAAATCCGACTGGGTACTCCTGTGGAGAAATTATAATTGGATAACAAATCCTTGGATGAAAATAACAGCACTTCCTCGAGTGAGCGACTTCCACTTTTGTCTAACTTTTCCACTGGACTTACTGATTCAACCTTGGCAATTAAATTGGATTTTTTACTTTCGCTCTTCCTTTTATTAGCTTTGGCTTCCGAATGTTGCGCTAAGGAATGTTCCTCAATAAGCTCTTGCCGAGGCACAAAATCGGTTTCTTCCGATGGGGATAAAAACTGCTTTTCTGCTTGATTACCCGCTGAGGGAGTTTCTTTAGCGCTATCGATTAGGGACTTTTCAGAACGATCTGGACTAAAGGAATTGGTGGAAAGTACCTGATCTGAGACTTGCTCCACAGGACTGCTAGCCGAGAAATAAACCGAAAACCCAATCGCTCCAATCAAAATTGAAGCCGCAATACCTGACAGCCACCAGGTGTTCAACGGGCTACTCTTGGCCTTTCTTTTCTCCTGAAAATTTTCCCACGCACCAAGATCATAGGGCTGAGGCTCGTTCTCTTGAACCTGCTTCAGCTTCTGAGCGATTAACTTACTGATTTTATCTTCCTGCATATTCGTTCAGGTGAAATTGTACTAAATCTCGAAGTTTAGATTTGGCTCTGGCCAAATAAACCCGAGAAGAACTTTCGGTAATTTTCATTTTATCTGCGATTTCCCGATGACTAAAACCCTCCACTTCGTAAAGATTAAAGACCAATTTCTGATCGGGAGGAAGCAGATGAATTAACTTTATTAAATCCTCATAGGCCATTTGTGACAAGGCACCTCCCGGATGAAATACCTCTACCTGATCTTGAATATCACACTGCTGCTGAAGCCGTTTATTTTTTCGATAGAAATCTATGGCTGTATTGACAGTGATTCTGCGCAGCCAGGATTTTACGGACTGAAACTCCTCAAAACTCTTAATGGATGAAAAGAATTTGAGAAAGCTGTCATTGACGATTTCCTGAGCTAAGTCCCGATCTTTGGCATATGACAAGCTGATCCCCATGACATAGCCATAGTATCGCTTAAAAAAAACTTCTTCATGCTTTGCTGATTTTCGTTTGCAACCGACAATCAACTCTTCATCAGACCAGTCCAAGTGCTTCAATTCAGGGTTTTAAGGAAGGATTACTATTCAAACGGGAAGCGGATGGTTTTCGATTTGCTTCATTGGGTAGCAGATCTCCCCTATTACATGGCGATTTTTTTTCCAGGTTGACATCCACTGGATTTCCTTGGCTTTCATGACCAAGCTGCCATGCAAAGCTGCACAAGAAAATCAGAAGAATCGCACTGAAAAATTTACGCATTACTTATTTTTAGAAAGGACGAATTGTTTCTTAAAAATGCTACAGGGTGTGTAGAAAAAATGAGAAAAAATTTCTGGGATTGGAAAAAAGCGAAAATCTCTTCAAAGTATTGAAGAGATTTTCGTGTCTAAAATAAACCTATGATCAAATTAACTTAGTTTAAATCGAATTGGTAACCTCATACGTGTCCGGACTTCTCGACCACGTTGTTTTCCGGGCTCCCAGTTTGGAGCATTTTGAACTACCTTGATCGCTTCTTCATCCAAACCTGCTCCCAATCCTCTTAAAATATCCACATCCTGAATCGAGCCGTCGGTATTAACAACAAAAACTACAATTACCGTCCCTTCGATTCCTTCCTTTTTAGCTTGTTCGGAATAAGACAAATTTTCTTTTAAGTAGTTATTCCATCCTTCCATCCCCCCCGGAGGAATGGGCTGATCTTCCACTACATCAAAGATTTCGTCAGCAGAGACTTCCACTACCCGGCCATTAGCGATGGCGTTGAGTTCGGTACTCCCGTCCTCGTTGACAACCTCCACCAAATTTTCGGGTTTAATAGGCTCCTCCCCGATATTCTGATCGCAGGAAAAAGCAAATACCATTAGGCCTAAAATGGGCAAAACCATCAAAAACCGGCCTTTTTGTAAGTAATTGGATTTTTCTTTATTCATCATAACAATTCGTTTTTTGGTTTGAAATTGATTAAAACTATTTGTGAATTGCCAGCCTTGATCCTGAGTAATCAGGCGGAGCAATAATCTGGAATAGTCGATTTGAGAATAACGCTGAGTCACTCCTTGATCGGCTTGAAACTCATGAACTTCTCTTAAAGAGCGCTCAAAAAGGTAAACGATGGGATTAAACCAAAAAACTACTTTGACTAATTGGAGTAAAATCAAATCAAAGGTGTGTCTTTCCGATACGTGTACTGATTCATGCAAAAGGATCTTTTGCTGGTCGGCATCTTGAGGATCAAAATAGGGAAGCAAAATGTAGTTGAAAAAAGAAGCAGGTTCAAAACTTGGATGAACTGCAATTTTCATCCCTTTGTATTCGAATTTCTCCACCAGCTGCAGTTGATAAATTGGTTTGGCTATTCCAAGCGAAATTTTTCCCAAAAAAACCAAAAACCCAATTCCATAACTTAACAGGACTACTTCTTGCCAAGAAACCGTAATACCAGGAGTAGTCGATGCATTACCTACCTCAAAAACAGGTAGGGTGTACTCTGAAAGAGAAACTGGATTGATTGCCGCTGCCTCAAAAGAGAGCAGCGGAATAATCAAGGCAATGATCATCAAGAGTAACAATACTCTTCGGTTCCAATCAAAGAAAGTAAGTTTCTCCAGAAAAACCCGGAAAAAGCCCCAGCTCAAAATCAGGCAAAGACTTCCTTCCACTAGATAATTTAAAACCGCATTCATTTTTTTCCTTTCTTTTCAAAATCATCAATCATTCGCTCCAAATCCTCCACCTCTTTTTTGGATATATTTTTCTCCTTTACCATAAAGGATAGGAAATTCCCTACTGAACCTTCAAAGAAGTTTTTCACCATATAATTGATGCTTTTTTTGCTATATTCCTCCTGAGAAACCAGAGGAATGTACATGTGCGTGTTTCCGTACAATTTATGGGTCAGGTATCCTTTTCGCTCCAATAGGCGGATAGTGGATGCCAGCGTGGTGTATGGGGGCTTCGGCTCCTCCATTTCGTTGAGTACATCACGAACCAGGCCTTGACCAAGTTTCCATAAGATGCGCATAATTGTTTCTTCTTGACTGTTAAGTTCTTTCATCAGGTGGTGTGTTTAAGAATGAATTATTATTACTATGATTATTTCGTAAATCTACGAGAAAAATTTAAATCTCAAAATTTTTAACCACTAGTTTTAAAAAAAAAATCACTTTAAAAAATAACGTTTTCCAGCTACCAATCCACCCTTTAAAACCCTGAAAACTAGGTTAAACCCGCTTTAAATACCTCTTTATTTGAAAAATTCAGCGATTTTCTGCGCTCGTTGGAGCCCATTGAAAATGGATTGCACTAAACAAATTTAATCCTTTTCACCCGAAATAATGATGGTGGAAACCAGGACTGGTGAAACTTGAAAATATCCCAAAACTTTCCCTTCTCCCTGGATTATGTGAATATTTCCATCAGGATTTTGAGGAGGAGGACTGAATAATCCCCCATCTGAAAAAAGTAAGCTTACCAATTGGCTGAAATAATCATAGACATCTCGATTCATTCGGAACAGCTCCAAACGAACCCGATCATTTTCTTCAAAGGCATAGCCCAGTTCCAATCCCGTTTCAAAAAACTCCACCCCAAAGGTATCGTCGAATAATAAATAATCATCCCGATTATTCTTCAGTGTATCATTTTCAATGACTCGAATTCGGTAGAAATTGTCTTCCTCAAAGGGTATTTTCCCAAAAGCTTTAATGTAATATCCTTCCTCCCTAAAAAGCCTTGACTCTTCAAAGTTCACTGTTAAACTATCTAAGATTGGGGGTTCGAGCATTAACCCGGTCGCCGCATAGAATTGATTTTCCCAAACTACTCTCAATTCATAGGTTTCCCCTACCTCAGCTACCTGACTTCGGTCCACGGGTTTATAGGTATCGCTTTCTTCAAAAAAACGAAATGGAATAATCGTTTCCGTACCTGGAATGGTGATCGCTACTTCCGCATTATCGATAATTTGATAGGAATCAGGTTCATAATAATTTCTGGCAAGAGATAATTTCACCTCATTGAATTGATCGCGATCAGTCCACACTGCCTCAATAATGGGTACCTGGCCTGAAATGGAAGCGAGCGGAAGAGAAACCTCCTCTTGGCAAGAAAATAGAAGTATTGAAAACAGGAGCGTGCAAAGCCTTTTCATCAAAACTGGAAGTTATAGGTAATCGAAGGTAAAAACGTAAATAAATAAGTTTTGACAATTCCTGGTCTGGAACTTGTCACCGGCCCTTCACTAGGCTGAAATGTGATGTCATCATTATATATCTGCCTGAACTCATAGGCAAATGGGTTTTTTCTTCCATAAAGATTGTAGATACTGAAGTTCCAGCTTCCTCTCCATTTTCTTCCCTTGTTTGGATTTTTCCATACCAGGGACGCATCCATCCGGTGATAATTTGGATAGCGGTTATCATTTCTAAGATCTGAAAAGATAGGTAAGGACTGATTATCCACTTGATAAGTCCCGATGGGAAAAGTTACCGCCTGTCCAGTAGTGTAACTAAAAGTGAGCCCAGCAGACCAATAAGGAGAAAACTCATGATTCAAAACCAAAGTTAGGTCATGAGGTCGATCAAATCTGGGATTAAACGCTTGATTTTGACTAATTCCTTCCACTTTTCGCCAGGCTCTTGACCAGGTATAGGCCAACCATCCAGTAGTTTTTCCGATAGTTTTACGCGCTAAAAATTCCAAACCATACGCCCAGCCGTTCCCTGTAAGAACTTCTGTCTCCACCTGATCGGTAAAAAGGACCTGCGCACCATTTCGAAGATCAATCACATTCCGAAGATCTTTGTAATAACCCTCAACTGACAATTCCCATCGGTCCCCATCGAAATTTTGATATACGCCCAGTGAAATTTGATCAGATCGCAAAGGACGCACGTATTTTCCAGCCAAAATCCATCGATCAATCGGCAATCCAGCTGAACTGTTAGAAGCAACTTGCACATATTGAAAATTGCGGTTAAATGCCGATTTAATGGAAAGCCGGTTGGAAAGCAACCAGCGAAAAGCTAACCTAGGTTCCAAGCCCTGATAAAATTTAATCGACTCCAAGCCTCGATATTGGATCGAATCCAGGACTGCCGAATCCGAATTGGGTTCATCATTTTCGTATATATAATCCACCCCCGGACCCATTTGCTGATACAAGCCCCAGCGAAGTCCCGCCTCCATTCCCAATCGGGGATGAAGGTCCATTTTTGCTCCTGCAAATAAATTATTCAATAGCCCGTTTTTGGGATTGGTGCTGATAGGCTGAATCGCACTATCGGTTGCAGGAATTAATTCTATGGGAAGAAAACGGTACAATTGACCATGTATCCCCCAATAAACCTCTGCCCCATTTTTCATTAGAGTTGTCCACTTCGCCTTAGTTCCGGTTTCGGTTAAGTAATTATTCCACTCAAAGCCATTCTCTGGATCTTGAAATTCAACCTGGTAAGAATAATTAGAATGATAAGCTTGGAGATCAAAGAAAAAAGATTCGGATTTATTTCGGGACCAATTGACCGAACTTACCCAATTGGACCAACCCAAACCGAACTGCCTATCCAAACCCAAAAAATCCCTTCCTTGGTAACTTGATACACTAAGCTTGTCTTTTTCTGATAAATAAAAAGTCGATTTCCCACTGAGATCATGAAAATTTAGCTGATTATTCCGGATGTCTTCATTGCTGGAAAGCCTCAAAAACAAATCCGCATAGGTTCGTCTGCCTGAAAGTACAAAAGAAGATTTATCAGAAAAAAGAGGTCCATCAATCGTTAATCGGGAGGAGATTGTCCCTATTCCTCCCTCCCCTTTGATTCGATCCCGATTCCCTTCCCGAAGACTCACATCAATTAAGGATGATAATCGCCCACCAAAGGAAACGGGCATATTGCCTTTGTATAATTCAACTTGATCAAGCGCATCGGGATTGAAAACGGAGAAAAATCCAAAAAAATGAGAAGGGTTGTACACGGGTGCACCATCCAGTTGCACTAAATTTTGGTCTGCCGACCCTCCTCGCACAAAAAGTCCGGTCGTTCCTTCACCTGCCGTCTGCACCCCTGGCAAAAGCTGAAGACTTCTCAATAAATCTACTTCCCCAAAAAGTGCTGGAATAGTTTTGATGGTTTCCAGAGAAACACGGTTGGTTCCCATCTCCAAACTTTTAATCTGCTCATCTGACCTTCGCTCAGAGATAGTCACTTCCTCCAGGTTAAAATCTTCTGGTAATAGGAAAAAGCGGGTCGGTTTAATCAAATCCTTCTCCTGAATCAATCGAACAGATTTTTCATAACCTAAAAACGAGACTACCAAAAAATCGGGCAATTGAATGACAGGAATTTGAAATTCACCATTTTGATCCGAAACCACCCCCTTATTGGGTTCGGATTGCCAATATACATTTGCTCCCGGTAAGGTTTCTGAGCTATTCAAATCTACCACCGTCCCCTGAACCAGTTGCTGGGCGGAAAGCTCCAAAAAAACAGTGAAAAATACCAGAAGCACAAAAATCCGACGGAATGTTTTTATCATTTTTAGTTGTGAAATCAATCAGTATTAGGCTAACAGACGCAACCTAACAATTAATGTTTGTTAATTATGGCTGCAGATTGAAATCTAAACCTACCACTCCTATCAAAGTTTCTTTATAAGTACGCTTTATTTTATAATTTCAGGCCATGGTTTGGGCATATCCTGACATTGATCTAATAATCGTATTGGCCAGCTTATTTGGCTTGGTGTACCTGGTTTACTTGACTCGCTTTTGGATGATCAATAGGCGACTTCAAGTACAAAAGCGAAGACTAGTAACTAAATTAGTCCTTCGTACAATTTACTTCCTGCTGTTTTTAATTGCTTTGGCAGGTCCATCAATCGGTACCTCCACCAAGGAAGTGAAAGAAGAAGGAAAAGATATTTTTATTGCCGTGGATCTCTCCCAGTCCATGAATGCCACAGATATAGGGCCGAGTCGCCTTCAGCGGATCAAATTTGAGTTGAAAAACCTAATTAAAAACTTCCCCTCAGATCGGATTGGATTAATTATTTTCTCCTCGGAAGCCTTTATGCAATGCCCCTTGACTTTTGACCAAAATGTTCTTCAGCTTCACCTCGACGGACTCAATACGGGCTTGGTACCTAATGCCGGGACGGATTTGAGCGGACCACTTCGGATGGCCCTAGATAGATTTATCAACGACCCGAGTCAAGAAATCAAATCCAAATCCATTGTCTTGATCTCGGACGGGGAAAATTTTGGAGAAGAGCTGGATAATGTATCAGAAAGCCTTAGTGACGCCGGCATCAAGGTCTTTACCTTAGGCATAGGCTCCCAGGAAGGGGCTACGGTTCCCCGGGGGAATGGCGTTGTCATTGATCCCAATTCCGGTCAACCTGCTATTTCGAAATTAGATAGAACTTCCTTACAACAAATAGCTGCACAAACCGATGGGCAATATTTTGAGATTTCCAACCAAGCTCAAGAGCTTGGAAATCTTATTGCATCTTTGGAGCGTCTCGAGGGAGGAGTTGTAGGCTCAAGGATTATTGAAACCTCCTCCAACAAATACTTCTATTTTCTTTTAGCCGGACTCGTTTTATCTTTACTGGACATGGTTTTACCGATTAAAACCATCAAATTGTAATATGAGCTGGAGCAAACTTATTCTTAGCCTTTTCTTACTAATTCCCTCCTCCTGGACAAGGGATTCCCGGCTAAACGCTGCCATCGATGTAGCTAGCCAAAGTTATGCTAATGGGGAATATGAACAATCGATTAAGGACCATTTGGCCATTCAAGAACAATTTCAAATCCAATCAGCGGCCTTGGACTTCAATTTGGGCCTAAGTTATCACTATGCTGAAAAGGACGAGGAAGCAGCCGCATTTTTTGATAAGGCAACGATCAGCAGTGATAAAATTTTATCCTCTTTTGCCTTCAATCAAGGCGGAGTAATTTTAGGTAATAAAAAGGAATATGAGACGGCTTTGAGTAAATTCAAAACAGCCCTTATTCAGGATCCGCTGAATGAAGTGGCCAGGCATAATTATGAACTTTTGGCTCGATGGATGGAGCGAGAGGAGGAACGCAAAAATGAGGATGAAGATCAACCAGAGCCATCGGATTTTGCAAAACGCAAAAAAGCAGAAGCAGATCGCTTAGTTGAACAATTTCGCTTCAAAGATGCGTTACAGTTAATGACTGAAGCCTTGAACCAAGACCAAACCGTTTCAGCCTACAATCAATTTATCACCAGTCTTCAAGAAATAGTCGAAATCGATGAAAATTAATAATTTCTTATTCCTTCTCTTTCTTTTGTTTGCCTCAAATCTTCACGCGCAAACCGCCGGAGAATTTTTCAATCAAGCAGCCCGCTCCTACGTGAAAACTGATCGGGAAAACGCCTTAAAATCGGTCAATTCGGGTTTGAGTAAATTTCCAAACGATGCCAAACTTCAGGCTTTAAAAGAAAAACTGGAACAAGAGCAAAAAGAAGAGGAAAATCAAAATCAGGAAAATCAAAATCAGGAAAATCAAGAACAGGAGCAGCAACAAAGTCAACAAAGTCAAGGTGAAGAGGGAGAACAGCAAGAATCCCAAGACCAAGGCGAAAAAACTCAAGAAGATAAGGCAAAAGAATCTCAAGAAGGAAACCCGCAAGATCAAAGTGAAGATCAAGCAAGTGAAAATGCAAATGATCAAATGGATGCAAATCTGGCTGACCGGCAAAATGCCATGGAGGAGTTTAAAGAAAAGTTAAAAGCCATGAATCTTACTCCTGAACAAGCTGCCCAAATCTTGGAAAGCATGAATGCAGCTGAACTCAGGTACATCCAACAAAACAGGAAAAAACCCACCCAAAAACCCAAAACCGGTCGTCCGGATTGGTGATTTTTAGACCTGGCAAATTTTATAAAATCAGAATAAACCCAACTAAACATGATTAAAGAAGTATACATCGTATCTGCTGTCCGCACCCCACTGGGTAGCTTCGGAGGGAAACTTTCCGGACTGACCGCAGTGGAGCTGGGAAGTATAGCCATCAAAGGAGCTTTGCAAAAATCCGGAGTTAAACCGGAGCAAGTTCAGGAGGTTTTTATGGGAAATGTAATTTCGTCAAACTTAGGCCAAGCCCCAGCTAGACAAGCTTCTATTGGTGCGGGTATTGGATATGAAGTTCCCTGTACTACGGTAAACAAAGTTTGCGCCTCTGGAATGAAGGCTGTGATGTTTGGGGCCCAGTCCATTATGCTGGGCATCAATGAGGTCGTCGTAGCAGGCGGAATGGAAAGCATGTCCAACGTGCCATTTTATGTACCCAAAGCCCGATTTGGATATAAATATGGCCATGCGGAATTTGTGGATGGACTAGTTAAAGATGGACTTTTTGAAGTCTATCATAAATTCCCCATGGGCAATTGTGCCGACAATACCGCCCGAGAAATGAATATCAGTAGAGAAGAGCAGGACAACTACGCCATTCAATCCTACCAGCGCTCGGCGGATGCATGGGCAAAAGGAAATTTCAACGATGAAGTGATTCCGGTAGAACTGAAGGGGCGAAAAGGGGAAACTATTTTAATTGATGAGGATGAAGAATACAAAAACGTGATATTTGAAAAGATCCCTTCCCTTCGTCCTGTTTTTGATCAAGAAGGAACAGTTACTGCGGCCAATGCTTCCACCATGAATGATGGAGCCTCTGCCTTGGTGTTGGTCAGCAAGGAAAAAGCCGAAGAACTGGGTTTAAAACCTTTAGCAAAAATCCGAGGGTTTGCCGATGCGGCAAAAGACCCGCTTTGGTTTACTACCGCCCCTGCTTTAGCCATACCAAAAGCGATCAAACATGCAGGCTTGACATCCGAGGAAATTGATTTTTATGAAATTAATGAGGCTTTTTCTGCAGTGGCGCTTGCCAATCAAAAGGAATTGAATCTTGATCCAGCCAAACTAAATGTTTATGGCGGTGCAGTTTCTTTAGGTCATCCGCTTGGAGCCTCAGGAGCACGTATTATTGCTACGCTCAACTCGGTTTTGCATCAGCAAAACGGAAAAATAGGGGTAGCCGGAATCTGTAATGGCGGTGGCGGGGCTTCAGCCATTGTGATCGAAAAGTTATAAATCTAAATTTATCCGCGGCATATTTTGTCGCGGATCTCTTCTATGAAAAAGTTTAGTATCGGCATCCTTGCTCTTTTTGTTTGCCTGCCACTCGCGGCCCAGGATACGATCCGGACTTATTATGATGAGCAACAGGAGTTACTCAAAGAAATCTACGTTCGAATTAACGGGAAAGCAGAAGGTGAAGTCAGACGCTTTAGTGAAGACGGAAAACTCGTGCAAATCGGCCAACTTAAAAACGATCAGCGCCATGGCCTTTTTATAGATTTGGATCCTTCCAACGGCGATACGATACGGATAATTCCATTTTTAGAAAATCAGCGGAACGGGATTAGTAAAAGTTATTATTCTGGTGGGCAAATCCAACAGGAACTCACCTTTGTCGATAATCAAATTCAAGGCAAAGTCACCACCTATCATCCCAATGGGAAGGTAAAAGACCAAACATTTTTCACGAACGATCGACCCGACGGACTGAGCCAATCTTTTCATGAAAATGGCCAAATCAGCCGAAAAGTGAATTATCGCGAGGGGGAGTTTGATGGATCGATGGAAACATTTGATAAAAATGGAAACAAACTGAGTTCGGGTACCTATAAAAGGGGCGTTTTGGATGGGCAAGAACTACAATATTTCTCCGATGGAGAATTAAAATCCTCCATTGAATATTCAAATGGAGAATTGAACGGAAATCTTTTAATCTACCATCCCAATCGAAATAAAGCCCGAGTGGGTACCTATAAAAAAGGAGAAGCGGATGGTGAGATTATGGAGTATTTTGAGGACGGTAGTCTGAGATCAGCCATAACTTATAAAAAAGGGATTCCCCAAGGGCCCCTCCTTATCTACCATCCAAATGGAAAAATTTCCCTCAAACGGGAATTTATGGAAGGTACCGACATTGTCAGTAAGGAATCCTATTTCTACCCCAACGAACAAGTCTTCCAGATCTTAACTTACTCAGCTGGAATTTTGGAGGGAGAGGTCAAAATGTATCGGGAAAATGGCATACTACAGGAGATTCGTCACTATAAAAATGGCCGATTGGATGGTGTTCGTCAGTTTTTTGATGAAGAAGGTAAGTTGAATCGAGAAGAAATGTACCAGATGGGCAAGAAAATTGACAAATAATCCACTCCTCAAAAGCATTAAGGCAAAGCTTTTCCTATTTTTGCCAAAAATCACAACAAATGAGTCAAGCGATAAAGGAAACACAATTCAATTTTCCCGGTCAGATAAGCTTTTACAAGGGGAAAGTGAGGGATGTGTACATCTTTGATAAGGAATTAGCCGTGGTGGCTTCCGATCGGATTTCTGCTTTTGATGTGGTTTTGCCACGCGCGATTCCGTTTAAAGGTCAGGTGCTCAATCAAATTGCAGCAAAGTTTCTCCAAGCAACTTCTGATATTGTACCCAATTGGGTGACATCAGTACCGGATCCAAATGTAACAATCGGAAAAAGATGTGAGCCTTTCAAAGTAGAAATGGTCATTCGTGGCTATCTTTCAGGCCATGCTGCCCGAGAATATAAGGCTGGAAAAAGATCAATATGTGGAGTTGCCATGCCCGAGGGTATGATCGAAAATGACCGCTTTCCCGAACCGATCATTACCCCGACGACCAAAGCCTCAGAAGGGCATGATGAGGACATTTCCAAGGAACAAATTTTGGCTCAAAGAATTGTAAGCCCCTCAGATTACCAAATTCTAGAAAACTATACCCGAGCACTTTTTGCAAGAGGTCAGCAAATGGCCGCCGAAAAAGGGCTGATTTTAGTGGATACCAAATATGAATTTGGAAAATTGGGTACTGAAATTTACCTGATAGACGAAATCCATACCCCAGATTCCTCTCGCTATTTCTATGCGGAGGGCTATGAGGAAAATCAAAAAAATAACCTTCCCCAAAAGCAACTTTCCAAAGAATTTGTTCGACAATGGTTAATTTCAAATGGTTTTCAAGGAAAAGAAGGACAGGAAATACCTGAAATGACCGATGAAATTGTAGAAAGCATTTCGGATCGCTATATTGAACTTTTCGAAAAAATCACTGGAGAGAAGTTTCAAAAAGCACCAACAGAACAAATCGAAAAAAGGATAGAAAATGCTGTTTTATCCCATCTCGCTAAGTAAAATAAGACTATGAAATACAGTATAGATAAAAAAGAACAATACGTTGTTTTTACTCCCATGGAGGAGAAATTGGATTCCATTTTGGCTCCGGCCCTAAAATCTGAGCTATTGACCGTTCATGCCGAAGGCTATTCCAACTTAGTTTTGGATATGAGCCAGGTGAAATATGTGGATTCATCCGGATTGAGTGCCCTTTTGGTCGGAGACCGGGAGTTCGGCAAAAACGGAGGGATTTTTCTAATCTCTGGAATTCAGAATCATGTCATGAAGCTCTTGAAGATTTCCATGCTGGACAAAAAATTGAATTTGGTAAACAATCTGGAGGAAGCGGGTGAAGCGATCTTCATCCATGAAATCGAAAACGGAGAAGAAGAGGAAGATTGAAAACAGATTTTGAGGTAACCGTCTTGGGAAACACATCCTCTATTCCTGTACACGGAAGAAATCATACCGCACAGGTGCTTCGCCACGGTCAATCTCATTTGCTGATTGATTGTGGCGAAGGTACCCAAATGCAGTTGAGGAAATACCACATCAAAACCTCCAAAATCAACCACATCTTTATTTCCCACCTTCATGGAGACCATTATTTGGGCTTAGTGGGATTGCTTTCAAGCTATGGCTTAACCAAGCGAAAAAATCCTCTTTTTTTATACGGTCCCAAAGGACTGGATGAAATCATCACGACGCATTTTAAGTGGAGCAACAATCGTCTGAGTTTTCGATTGCATTTCATTCAAACCAAAGATGAGGGTTTGAATCTGGTAGCTGACCTCCCTCATTTGAAGGTTTACAGTTTCCCGCTTACCCATCGAGTTCCCACGACGGGGTTTCTTTTTCGAGAAAAACCGGGGTTTAGAAACCTGATCAAAGAAAAACTTCTAAAAGAAAAACTTCCGCTTGAGGCCATCCAAACCTTACGAAACGGAATGGACTACATTGGTCCTGATGGCTCTTTTTACCCAGTAAAGGAATATTGCCATCCCAAAGCCCCCGTGCGTGCCTATGCGTATTGCTCAGATACGATTTTCAAGCCCGAAATTTCCGAATATATCCAACAGGTGGATTTGCTTTATCATGAATCTACGTTTATGCAGGCAGATCTAGACCGAGCCAAAACTACTTTCCATTCTACTGCAATGCAAGCAGCGGAAATAGCCAAAATCTCACAGGTCAAAAATCTGTTACTCGGCCATTTCTCCTCACGCTATGGGGTATTAGATGACCTTTTGGCAGAGGCCAAAACAGTTTTCGAAAACGTAATGTTGTCAGAAGAAGGAAAAACCTATCCCTTATGAGCCTGGTCAATCAAAGCAGAAAAACCAATTTATTCATCATCTTGGGTGGGATTTTTCTAACCAATGCAATTTTAGCAGAGATCATCGGGGTAAAAATATTTTCGGCAGAAAAATCACTCGGCTTTGAACCTGTCAACTGGCTTTTCTTTGGAGAATACCTTTTGGATTTCAACCTGACTGCAGGGGCGGTAATTTGGCCCGTAGTTTTTATTACCACCGATATTATCAATGAATACTTTGGAAAAAAAGGAGTTCGTCAAATTAGCTTCTTAACCGCAGGACTAATCGCCTATTCATTTATAGTCATCAGCTTGGTGACTTTATTGACACCGGCAGATTTTTGGCTAGAAGTCAACTCAGAGGGACCGGATGGAACTCCCTTTAATATCAGTTTTGCCTTCAACACGATTTTCCGTCAAGGACTTGGAATTATCCTAGGCTCACTGACCGCTTTTTTACTTGGACAACTGATCGATGTTTACGTTTTTCAAAAACTAAGAGCCGTAACTGGAGCCAAAATGATCTGGCTCAGAGCCACAGGATCCACCCTGGTTTCTCAATTTATTGATTCTTTTGTGGTCTTGGGGATAGCCTTTTACGTTTTTGGCAATTGGAGTATAGAACAGATTATTGCCGTAGGAATCATTAATTACATTTATAAATTTTTAGTAGCTATCATCCTTACTCCCCTACTCTATCTGGGGCACGGTCTCATTGATCGGTATTTGGGACAAGAGCTCGCTGAAAACATGATGAAAGAAGCTTCTTCTGACCGTTCGTTTATTTGAAAAAAATGAGATAAGGAAATGTATTAACACTTCTCTTTAACAAAGTAAGCCAAATATATTTTGCTAAAATCCCAATATTTATACAGAATGTTTTAAAATTATTGAACCAATATTAGGATTTCAAAATATCTATCTTTACTTTTGCACCGTCAATAAGACATAGAACATTTTTCTGAGCCGTGAAATCCTTACTGTCGCTTGTCGTGGGATATTGCAAAGGAGTACAGGGCAAGAAAAGTAAGGAAACATCATGGATACAAACACAAAATTCTCAGACCTGGGGATTTCAAACGAAATCTTACAGGCAGTGGAAGCGATGGGTTATACTCAACCTTCCCCCATTCAATCACAAGCTATTCCTTTCGTATTAGAAGGTAGAGATGTCATCGGACAGGCTCAAACTGGTACTGGAAAAACCGCAGCTTTTGGAATTCCGATCATTCAACTCGTAGATCCGGATTTTAACAAGCCACAAGCAATTATCCTTTGCCCTACTCGTGAACTAGCAGTTCAAGTAGAAGGTGAAATTCAAAAATTAGCCAAATTCTACAGAAAGATTAATTCTGTTGCCATTTACGGAGGTGAATCTATCGACAAGCAGATTCGTGTTCTTAAAAAAGGCGTTCAAATCGTAGTAGGAACTCCGGGACGTGTTCAAGACCACATCAACCGTGGAACCTTAAAATTGAATGACGCAGGCATTATTGTACTGGACGAAGCAGATGAAATGTTAGACATGGGTTTCCGGGATGATATCGAAGCCATTCTTCAGGAAATGCCGGAAGAAAGACAAACCGTCTTCTTCTCTGCGACCATGGCCAAGCCGATATTGGACTTGACTAGAAAATATCAAAAAGATCCTCACATCATCAAAGTAGCCAAAAATGAATTGACTGTCGAGCGAATCGATCAAGTCTATTATGAGGTGAAACCCTCGCTCAAAATGGAGTTGATGGCTCGTTTGATGACCGTTAATAATTACGCTCTATCCGTAGTTTTCTGTAATACCAAACGTATGACTGATGAGGTAACCGAAAACTTAGGCTCTAGAGGAATTGCTGCCGAAGCGCTTCATGGAGATCTTTCCCAAGCTCAGCGTGACAAGGTCATGGGTAAATTCAGAAAAGGAATCTGTACCGTACTGGTTGCCACTGATGTGGCTGCACGAGGAATAGATGTAGACAATGTGGAAGCGGTATTCAACTTTGATCTGCCTTTGGACGAAGAATATTACGTACACCGAATTGGCAGAACCGGAAGAGCTGGAAAATCAGGAACCGCGATCAATTTTGTCACTGGCAGAAGAGATGGATTTAAGATTAAGGATTTAGAGAGGTTTACTAAAGCCACGATCAATAAAATGGATCCACCCTCAGTATCTGAATTGCTTGATCTTAAAAAAGCCCAGCTGGTCAAAGATGTTTATCGTCAATTAGGTAAAGAAGAGGACAATCAGATTTTTGAAGAAACCATCGGTCAAATGCTCACCGAAGGCTTGACCATAGAGCAAATTGCTTTGGGGCTTCTTAAAATGAACATGGGTGATGCCGTAAAAGAAATGCGAGACCAAGACTTTGGACTCCCAAGCTTCCAAGATCGAAGAAGAGAAGGTGGACGTGAAGGAGGAAGAGAACGAGGAGGCAGATTTGAACGTGGAAGCAGTAGAGGTGAACGAAGCGATCGAGGCGGAAGCGATCGATTTGGCAGAGGAGAAGGAAGACGCGGAGGAGAATCCGGTAGAGACCGGGGCGGAAGAAGGCCTGAACGAGTTCGTGAAGCAAACATGGCCCGACTATTCCTCAATTTAGGTAAAAAAGACAGGATCCGTCCAAATGACATCGTAGGAGCTATCGCCGGAGAGGCAGGCATTCCAGGTGGGAGCATTGGAGGAATTGATATTTATGACAACTTTTCTTTTGTAGATGTGCCTCAGAAAGATGCCGATCACGTCATCCGCACCATGAAGCACAACACCATCAAAGGGAAATCGGTCAACATGGAAATTTCAAAAGGTTGATTTTAGGTTAAGGTTAATTTGATTAAAAGCACAATTCTTCATCGAATTGTGCTTTTTTTGTGTGGAAGTAAATTCAAATTAGCATGCCCCTTTTTTTCCAAGAAAACTGTTCCCCACCCATCATTGAGCTCAATCCCGAGGAGTCTAAACATTTGGTGAGGGTTCTAAGAAAAAGTACCGGAGATGAGGTTCAAGTGACCGATGGATTGGGAAAACTTTATTTTTGCCTCATAGATCAGGCAGATCAAAAAAGAACCAGGCTCCTGGTAAAGTCCGAGGAAGAAGTCCCCCGTCCACCTTACCAAATCAATCTGGTCATCTCCCCTACCAAAAGTCCGGATCGAATGGAATGGATGGTAGAAAAAATCACTGAAATCGGTTTTGATAAGCTTTATCTCATGAGAAGTGAAAACTCTGAACGAAGCTTTTTGAAAACAGACCGTTTGGAAAAAAAAGTGATCGCAGCATGCAAGCAAAGTTTACAATTTCATAAACCGGAGATTGAAACGGATTGGACTTTTGAGCAAGTTATCCACTCAAAAGAATTTTCTGGATTTCAGAAATTTATCGCCTTTGTGGATGAAAATCACCCAAACCATCTCTTGGATTTGGCAAAACCCAAGCAAAATTACCTCATGCTAATCGGGCCGGAAGGAGACTTTACACCCAAAGAAATTCAAGCGGCAACTGCTATGGGTTTTGCTCCCGTTTCTCTTGGAAAAAACAGACTCCGAACTGAAACAGCAGGACTTTCAGCCGTGCAAATGCTTCAGATTTTGAATCGTTAATTTTGACCAAATCACTCAAATCTTCTTTTCAATTGATAAAAGTAAAAGCGCAATTTCCTATTTTTAACAAGGATTGGCTTCAATTCTGCTTTTAATCATTTTTATTCATCAAATCAGTTTTAGCTGTGCCGTACAAAGAACGAGAAATTGAAAAAAAATACCATTCCATTGGAGAGGTTGCCCAACAATTTAAAGTAGCACCATCGCTAATTCGCTATTGGGAAGGGGAATTTGATATCATCAGGCCCAAAAAAGACAGAAAAGGAAATCGTCGATACACCAAAGATGACATTCAAAAAATTCGGTATATCTACCATTTAGTCAAGGAGAAAGGTTATACCTTAGACGGGGCAAGGGAGGTAATTGCCCAAGGTAAAGACCAGGGATTTGATAAGGTCCAAGCCGTACAAAAACTACAGGAAATCAAGGATTTTTTAATCAAGATTCGAGAGGGAATCAATACACAATCTGGAGCTTGAACCAATCAGAGGAAACTTCTCTTGATATCGAACACCCAAAGGGTTTGGAAAACAGTAAATCCATTACCAATCTTCTCTAAAGAAGAAAAACAATTCCAAATTTAATCCAAATGCTGTGCTCTAGTATTCAAGGAAAATCCAATTTCAGCTAAATTGTCAGAATAGTTGGGATTTGGAACAAAATCAGCAGATTAAGAAAACAGAAGCTTTTATGCCATCAACATGATATTTCTGAAGGATTGAACAAACCCGGTGAAGCGAAAGGAAAACCAAGGCGTATTGTCAGCCCAAAAGAGGGAGAATCAGAAGTGATTTTAAGCTTTCCCCAGAACGTGCGGCATGCGGAATGGGTTAAACTTCTACGATTCCAGAATTCCTTGAAAAGGAATCTCCCAAAAAGAATATTTCAGATTGAAGAGGACCTCAAATTCTTATCTGGGAAAAAGTCAGAATGGATCGTTTAGCCAAAACCCTCTATTTCTCCTTTAGTTTTCGAATAAGTTTCGGGTAATACCAAAGATAAAAACCACTAAAACTCATCAAAATCAAGCCCAGTGCCGTTAGTGTAGAATAGGTTAGCTTAGCGCTTTCATTACCCGAAGTATAAAAATCCAAAATGCTTCCATCATGAACTTTTTCAATCCAGTCCGAATGCCGTGTTTCCACAGAAAGCACCTTACCTGAATACCCATCCAACTGCACCTCCGTAAAATGATGTTTAAAGGTCACCTTCACGACCCCTTTATCAGGACGGATATCCAGTCGATCCACCTCAGGGTCCATGCCACGATTTTTCATTTCTTGCTCTCCGAAGGCAACCATTTGCGAAGGTGAAATCCAAGTCCCCTCGATTATCTCAGTGTTCATCGTAGGCGGTAATAATTCCGCTTTCTTTTTCCAAGCCAATAAAATTGAAGTAATCCCAATAAGGAAAAAGAAAACAATCAGTGGCAATCCCAGCCATTTATGAAGATTGCGGTACCAACGAATCGCTTTTACTTTGGTTTGAATTCTGGATGTACTCATTATCTTTTTACAAAAAAATGGAGTTGGAAAGCTTTATTGCCTCGTTTAGTTCCAAGGCATTTAACCCCAACCGATATCCTTCTTTTTCCAAAGTCTCGATCATGACCTCGGTTGCCATATTCCCTACTAGTTCATCTTTAGCCATCGGGCATCCTCCAAAACCCTTGAGTGCACCATCAAACCTTCTACACCCCCCTTTAAGCCCTGCAAGCAATTTTTCCTGGACATCCTCCATTCTACTGTGAAGATGAGCGCCAAAGGTTATCTGTGGGAAAGCAGCAATTTGAACTTCAAAGAGTTCGGTAATTAAGTTTGGAGTAGCTACCCCGATGGTATCACTCAGGGAAATGGTTTTGATTTCTAATTCGTCCAATTTCTGAACAAATTCAGCCACCAATTCAGGAGAAAATGGATCACCATATGGATTACCAAACCCCATACTGAGGTAAACTACCTGCTCTTTCCCTCGGGTTTGACAGAGATTTTGGATAGTTTCTACCGTTTCTAAAGCCTGTGCAATGCTTGCTTTGGTATTTCGCTGCTGAAAAGTCTCAGAAACAGAAAGCGGAAAACCCAAGTAGTCGATTTCGGGAAATTGTACCGCATCCTCTGCTCCACGAATATTGGCAACAATTGCCAGAAGCTTGGATTTTGCCCGATGTAGGTCCAGCATTTCTAGGACCTCGGCCGTATCCCGCATTTGGGGTATAGCCTTTGGGCTGACAAAACTTCCAAAATCAATGGTATGAAAACCTACCTCGAGCAACTGGTTGATGTAAGCTGCTTTGATGGCCGTATCAATAAAATCGGGAAGCCCTTGCATTGCATCCCGTGGGCATTCGATTAACTGGATCATCCTCAAAATTACTCAGAAAAGCTAAGAATCTACTTTTTTTAGGATGTGCGGTTAGTTTTTGACCCGGATCCGATCAGCGAAACTCTGCCTTCAATAAAAAGCGAAAAGGAAGCGTGATTTCAGAAGGTACAGGCTAACCATTTTCTGTTGCTGGATTCCAAGAGTGTAGAAAATCCTCGGTCGCCCGAATCGCTTCTATGACTAAAGAAGAATGATTTTGTCCAGGATTCCAATACTCTTCAAGATCCGATTCTTTGGATGGCTACGTGCATTTGGTTTCCTCAAAAAAATAAACCCCAAAATCTTTCTATTTTCTGGGGTTCATTTATGGTTCAATCCTTTAATCGCTTCAAAAGAATCTCATTGGGAATAGGCGAAGGCTCCTTAGGAATGTTTCGCTGCTTTTTTGTGATCACCCTCAACCCATTCCTTGAATTGTCTAGAAGTGTCAATAAAATTTCTTTTTCGTTTAAAGCCGCAAGCTTATATCTAAATGCATTATTTTCATAAGAGACTAATACATCTGGCTTTTGGTCATAGGAAGGAAACGCTGTAAATGCTTTTGGATTTTCTAAGGAAGCCTCAATTTTTATTTCCTTCTTTGTGGTTTTCTCGAAATAATAAAACTCAAAGAATAAAACTTCTGTCTCACCAGTTGATAAACCTCCTAATTGATTTAGAGAAAAGGAAGGTTCATGAGTAATAACAGCTTTAATTTCATATTCTTTTGTAGAACTTTCCCATTTACCAATAAATGGAACAAATTGACTATCTACCCCTTTATTTTGTGCAATTGAAACAATTGGAAGCAATAAAAATATTAAAATTAGATTTTTCATAGAATGTTAATTTATTTGTTAACAACCCGAGGTTTGTTAATCCAACTTTAAGGACAGGATTGAGTTACTTTTAAGGCTTACTGATTCATAAACATGATTTTATTCTCTATTTTTTTCAATTTCCTCATCTCTCTTTCCACATTGACAATAAACACGAACTAAATTAGGGCATCCTCCCCCATTCTCCTTGGAGGTTGCGGATACACTCGATTTTTACCTAAAAGTTATGCCATTGGGGTATCACATCTTTTTCCTGGGCCTCAACCATTTCAGGCTTTGAAATGGAATCGCTCACTTCAAAGAAATAGTTTTCAAAGTATCCACCCCACCAAGTACATCTTTCATAGTTCCCCTACCAGCTGTAGGTTTGC
>NZ_JAMWZB010000010.1 GCF_024305035.1 Algoriphagus sp. | reverse complement strand
CCAATTATTATAAACTTTTCATTAATAAAAAATCAAACTAAGCAAAGACGGGGTTGCTCGGGTGGATACTACTCAATTAATACCGTTTTCTTTCAATTCCACCTTAACAAAAGCCCCAACCAAAGAAACCCCTGCCGTAATCAGAAAAAAGATCAGGCTGAAAGCCACCGCTGCGGTTTCTTCAATTCCCGCGTATTGATGCGCATAGACAAAGACCAATTCACGGGCTCCTACTCCCCCAATCGTCAGCGGAAGCACTGCTACGATGGAGGAAAGTAAAAAGACCAATTGGTACGCCAGAATCTTCTCATCGATCCCCAAAGCCATCAAAATAAACCAGGCACAAATCAGCTGTGTAATCTGCCCAGCAAAAGACCAGGCATTGGCCGACCAAAAGGAGGGCAAAAAGTCACGAAAGAGAAACTTTTGGCCCAGCCAAAAGCACGGAATCGTCAGCATCAACCCGACAATCATCAGTACATTCCAAAGACTAGTCTCCAAAAAATCCAGTTCTACCTCCACGATCAAAAACAAGGCAAAAAGCAAAAAAACTATCGCCACCAAACCACCGAGCCGATCCAGCAACGCGGCTTGGAGCAACTTTTTGACAGGAGTTTTGAATTCCTTATGAAGCAAATAAACCTTATAGCCATCCCCTCCTATTCCTCCCGGCAGAAACAAATTGTAAAACATCCCGATCAGGTACAATCGGAAGTTTAACTTTTCCGAGAGATACAAACCGATATTCTTGAAATATTGATTCAACCGAACCGCCGTGGCAACCTTGCTTAAGACAAATAACATAACGGCGGGAATCAACCAAGGCCAATGAAGGGTTTGGAGAATCGCAAAAAGTTGCTGCGTGTCAATCTTTCGAAAAACCAGATACAAAGCCAATCCAGTCAGGATCAGTTTAAGGAGTGTTTTCAGCTGGTTTTTATACCGATGCAAATGATCAGAATTGAGAATTGTTAATTGTTAATTGTTAATTCCTGCTTTTCTCCCTCAAAAACAGACCTGATCGTATACGTCTTCTTTTGTTGCGATTCGAAATAAGTCCGAACAATGATCTCCGCAATTATCCCCGTAGTGATCAGCTGAATCCCTCCCAAAATCAAAATAAAGCCCAAAATCATAATCGGTCTTCCCCAGATATCCTCTCCAAAAATTTTCAGAATCAGCAAATACACATTAATCAAAGCGCCCAAAAAGAATGAGATTAGGCCCAGCCCCCCAAACAAATGAATAGGGCGCTGAAAATACTTCTGAAAAAAGAGCATCAAGATCAAGTCTGCCAACACCTTGAAGGTTCGGCTCAATCCATATTTGGAAGTCCCATGAATCCGGGGATGATGCTTCACATCCACTTCGGTCATCTTGGCCCCTTGCTGTTTGGCCAACACCGGAATAAAGCGATGCAATTCGCCGTATAAGCCCATATTTTGAGCGATTTCAGCTTTATATACCCGAAGTGTACAGCCGTAATCATTCAAATAGACTTTGGTAGTATTTCGGATTACCCAATTGGCGATTTTGGAGGGGAATTTCCGGAGCACAAATCCATCCTTTCGCTTGGCCCGTCTTCCGGCAACCACATCCCATTCTTCTGCCTCGGCTTTTTCCAACATGGCAGGAATATCGGTGGGATCATTTTGTAAATCTCCGTCCATCGTGGCGATGTATTCGCCCTTTGCCTTATCAATCCCCGCAGCGAGCGCTGTGGTCTGACCATAGTTTTTATTGAAGATAATCAGCTTGGTACGCTCATTGGCGTATTTTTTCACTTCTGCTACTGTCGCGTCTGTAGAGCCGTCCTCTACTAGTATAATTTCATAATCGATGGTCTCCAGTGCCGCATAGGTTTGTGCTAAAAGTGGCTGAATATTTTCCTCTTCATTGTAAACCGTGATGACGACGGAGATTTTTGGCTGGCTCATGGAATAAAATTTCATCAAAAATACTTTAAAATCCATCAGGGGACAAAAAAGGATGTCAAAGCCCCTTAAATCGCTAGTAATTTAAGCCTTCAATTTTAAGATCGGCTTATCTTTGCACATGCTTTTGCCCCAGTCTACCTCACTAAAAATCAATCCTTGGATACTCATGGGTATTTTTGTGCTTTTAGTGGGCCCTTTTGCGCTGGATTTTCACATGCATTATCCCGATGAAATTTACTATCGAGATGCGGCCATCAACATGCTTCGAAATGGGGACTACCTGACCACTTATTTGGGCAGTGAAGAACTTCGCTTCAAGAAACCCATTTTGACCTACTGGTCGGTCTTGGCCGGTTTCAAGCTTTTTGGAGTCAATGCCTTTGCCTCCCGAATTTTCTTTTTGCTGGCTGGGGCTATCACGGTAGGGTTAACCCATCGAATGGGAAGGGTATTAGTTGAGGATCGAAAAGTAGCGGACATTTCAGCCTTGATTATGGCATCCAATCCGGTTTTAATTTTATCGGCAGGCCGCTCCATCCCGGATGTACTTTTGGTCATGACCTTGACGATCGCATCTTTGGGCATTGTAGCATTGCTCAAGCAGGGAAATTCGGCTCCCAAATGGGCTGTTTGGTCACTTTATTTCGGGCTGGCATTGGCTTTCGAAGTCAAAGGGCTTCCCGCGGCAGCCTTGGGAATTTTAGCGATACTGTATCTCCTATTCAATCCTTGGCAGCGGATTCATTGGAAAAAAATCTTTCTTCTACCTGCTATTCTGGTCAGTTTATTCATCGCCCTATTTTGGTTTGTGGCCATGTGGTACATCCATGGCCCCACTTATTTGGATAGTTTTTTGGAAGATCAGGTCGGAGTTCGGGTGGCTTCCCGGATTTGGTTGATTATCCAAAACGGACTTTTGGCCACGGCGGTCTTGCTATTGATATTCATTCCCTGGATTTTTTTCCCATTAGGAAAGCTCAAAGAAGGAATTCAAAAAATAAGCCGAGAAAACCCTCAACTTCTGGGTTTCATCATCCTTTGGGGCTTGGCTATTTTGGGAATGAGTGCTTTGACCAGTAAATTTTACGAGCGATACCTTTTACCCGTAGCTCCGGTTTTGGCCATTGGATTGGCTTGGTTGCTGGTCAGAATAGATCTGGAACGCAAAATCCGGGGACAAATAATCACTGCTTGGATTATCATTGGATTATCGGTTTTGATATGGACGCTATCATTGGGTTTATTTTTCAAAAATCCCGTCGGATTCCTAACAGCTTTAAAGTTAGGCCTGGGGGCAGTGGTAGGGATGTATCTGATTTTCCTGCTTCGACGACAGATCAAATTACCCAAAGTGATTGCCTTTTCCTTTTTATTGATTTTTCTAATGCTGAGTACCCTCACTGATCACCTTTCCTTTCCTCATCAGGGGACTCAGTTCAAAGCACAGTTGGAAGATACCATTCCTTTATCCGAAACTCAGCGGGTGGCCTTTTTTGGGAATCTCCACGTGGGGAGTAAAATCCGAATGAGTCTTTTCCCCACAGTGAAACTCATTGATTTGAATAGAGAGACTTGGCGGCAAAGTCTGGAAAATTATGACCAATTGATTCTGGAGGATCGTTTTTTGGAAGAAATTGACTCGAGTCAATTCGAGGTTTTTGCTGAATCCATCAACGGAAAATCCAGCGCCATTCCGGAATTGCTTTGGGCAGAAGGCACAGCTCAATACACTGCTGTGCTCGAAAAAAATGCGAAACGCTACTTTTGGCTGAAACGAAAAAGCCCCCGATTTCTCGGAGGCGTTTAGGGTGTTTAAATGACCGGGTTTATTGCTTGGCCAAAACCACTTTCTCTTTGTACTTCTTGATTTGTCTTCTCAATCCTTCAATTGCTTCATCGGCTGCTGCCTCGAAAGAATCCGATTGATTCTTGGCAAAAAACTGCTTTCCTGGGACGTTTAATTTGATCTCTATCAGTTTGTTCTCATTTTTTTCATTTTTATCCAATCGCATAAAAACTTCCCCATCTATGATTTGATCGTAATAAGTGTCCAGCTTATCGGCTTTTCTTTGGATGAAATCGATCAGCTTTTGATCAGCGTCGAAATGGATTGAGTGCATCTGCAGTTTCATAATCTTGTGCATTTAGTGGTTGAACAATCAATTAATTATGCTTTAGGATGTGCCTGTTCGAACACAGCCTTCAGTTTTTCCATGGAATTATGCGTGTAAACTTGTGTAGCCGCCAAATTGGCGTGGCCAAGCAAGTCTTTTACCGCATTGAGATCTGCCCCCTTATTAAGCAGATGGGTGGCAAAGGTATGCCGGAGCACGTGAGGACTTCGCTTACTAGTTTGGGCAAATCGATCCAAATACGTTCTCACTGTTCGATAAATCATCATGGGATAGCTTTTCTTTCCCCTATTGTTGACAATAAAATAGGAACTTTGCGGGGCATTTGAAAACCTTTCCTCATATACTTTTTGATAAGAAACAATATTCTGTAGGAGCCCTTTGGAAAGCGGAATTATTCGTTCTTTTTTGCGTTTTCCGAAGACTTTGACTTGAGCTTGGGACAGATCAAGATCCATCCATTTGAGTCCAATCAACTCGGATAATCGTACCCCGGTCAGATACAAAAACTCGATAACCATCCGATCCCGCTGACCTTCAAAGCCCGCTTCGTAAACCTCTTCCCTTAAAACGTCTTGAATGGTGCTTTCCTGTACAAATTCGGGGAGTTTCTTCGGGTTTTTAAGGGATTTTAACTTATAAGTTGGGTCGGATTTGACTAAATCATTGCGCAACAGAAATTTATAATATGAGCGCAAGGTGGCCAGTTTTCGATTCACTGAAGTAGAACTCAACCCCAGTTCGACTAGGTCAATAATCCAAGCCCGAATCTCAGCATGCCCAGCATGTTCGGGTTGAGTCATCTCAAAGGAAAGTTCCAAAAACTCATTAAACTGCTTCAGATCCCGTTCATATGCCTCCACGGTATGTGGACTGCTGCGCTTTTCAAATTGTAAATAGCTAAGAAATGAGGAGATCATTTTGTCTTGGTTTGTGAATTGAAGATACATCAAAAATTCCAAGTATTTTGATGACAAAAGTCACAAGAATAGATGAAATCGAGCATAACTAATATACAATACACCTTGGGATAAATAGTACCTGAACGATTCCATTTGACCGGTAAAGCAAAAACAACTGACCAATTTGAGTTGTTTCTAAAAAAGTAAGGAAACTAAAAAATGAAATAGAGCTAAACGTAGTTTTAATCCTCCTAAACAAAAAAAACAGCTACCCTTTGGAGTAGCTGCCACTATTTTTTATCCTAACCGGATTACTTCGCTTCTTCAGTCTGAAGTTTTTGCTTGTAAGCCGCTTTGATTACCTGATCTCTTCTTTTAACGGAAGGTTTGGTGAAAGCCTGACGGGCTCTGAGTTCCCGAACCGCACCGGTTTTATCAAACTTCTTTTTGAAACGCTTTAGCGCTTTTTCGATGGATTCGTTTTCTTTTACGTTTACTATGATCATGTATATACACCCCCTTTCGTGGGGCAAAGGTATAAATTAATTCTGATATTTTACCCACAGTCCGAAATCACAATCGCAAAAAGCCACTTTTTTACAGCAGCGGACGAAATTTAATCGGCTATCATCCTTGAATTTGGTCCGCAAAAGCGCTTTTCCCTCCGACTGCAACCAATTAAAACCTTTTACTCGATTTGGAGACTGATTTGAAAACTAATTTCCATTATTTCACCCAACCTATAACCAACTTATCTATTTCTATTACGATGAAGGATTCTATAATTATTTCAAGTTTAATTATATTTTTTATAGTTTTGTCTTATTCCTGCCAAGACAGATCCGAAAAACCTATTGAGTTTCAAGTTTCTCAAGGCGTGATGAACCAAATGGATTTTGACACCTTGGGATTACAAAAAGGAGATAATCTGCCCAGTTTAAAACTCAGTACCGTAGATGGAGAGCAAAAACGATTTGATTCAGGACCTCGCCAAAAGCCGCTCTTACTCATCAATGGCAGCTATACATGCGACATAACACGAAGCCAGGTTCCTTCAATTCAACGCATTTTTGAGAAATACAAAGGAGAGATAGACATCTATCTTATCCATACTTTAGAGGCACATCCCAGCGATACCCCCAGTCCCTATTCCGCTGAACCAGAGCCGTGGTTGGCAGCGGATAATATCGCAAATGGAATTAGCGCCAAACAACCAAAAACAGTTTCTCAGCGCCAAGACCTTGCAAAAAAATGGATCAATCGAGATAAATTAACCACTCCCGTATTAATTGATGGTCCCAAAAACGAGTTCTGGCAAAAAGCCGGAGAAGCTCCTAACATGGCAATATTAATCAATAAAGAGGGGAAAGTAGCCGCTAAACAATCCTGGTACCAAGAAGAAGAACTTGAAGAAGCCATTCAGGGCGAACTTTAATGAAATAAAACAGCTAGATCCCTACCCTAATAAAGAGAAAAGGAATACCGGTATTAGTCAAAATTTTAACTAATTTCAATCAAAAAACTAAGGGGATTTTTTGTTGCGAATCATACAAGACTCGCCTTTTGGGCAAAAGGAGAATTCCAAACAAGGCCGACTGAGCCAAAGGACTGACCAAAATGAAACAGTACTGTCTATTCGGAGCATTCTTTTTCGCTTTTTGGTCTTGTCAATCCTCTGCGAAAAGGAATGGTCTTCCTACTTTACTAAACCTTGAAATGCTTGACTCCACTCGAGTCAAGGAAAAGGATTTTTTTATGAATGTACCCGCCAAGGTAGAATTAATCGGGGATAGTTTGTTGGCCGTCTCCTCAAATAGAACTCCCGCTGTAGGAATTAACCGAACAAATGGGGAACAAGTAGGAAACCTCGCATCAGGAGATTTTCCCATAGGTGCTTTCATGCCATCATCCTTTGATGTCTCAGGATACCCTATGGTCCACATTATAGACAAAAGAAGCCAATCTGTGCTGAAATTCAATGTGGCCAGCCAAGAGTTTATCGAGAAGATTAGACTCAATCTTCCAGAGGACAAAATCATCCGAACAATTGGGGTAGAGTTTAAAAAAAACTGAAAATGGCTTTCTGGTAGAACTAGACGACAAAAACATGACGCCTATCTACCTGATTTTTATCGCAATTCGGGTGATCTCCTTTATTTCTTTGACAATAATGGAAAAGTTCAAAAATCTATAATGGAATATCCAGAGGAATATAAAACCATGGAAGGCTCGTTGAGTCCGACTAACTACTTAAAAAGGAGTGACAATAACCAAACTATCCTGCTTTCTTTTCCTCATAACAAAAAACTGTTCAGGTACTCAGAAAATGGTGAACAGATCGAACAAATTGATCTTCCCCCAAGTCGAATTTTTGATTACCAACTGAGAGCTGCCGATCGAATCATTAATTTCAATAGCATTATGGCCGGAGAAAAGGGAAGTATTAAGACTCCTGACAACCATTATTTTAATTCTAGACACGAAGATGAAAAATCAGTTTACATTGGGACTTGGATGAAAATTGGAGAAGGCGGAATCGAAAAGACACGATTTACCCACATGATGATTTACAATAAAAAAGAATAAAAATGGCATGAAACCCAAAATCCGAAAAGCATCCTTGACATTGGAATGCTTGCAGGCGTAGTCAAAGACACCTTTTATTTTTATGAAGGCAGCATGATGAAATACGATGATAAATACATCAAACGCGCAGTGCTTAGACCGGTAGAGGATTAAGCCATATTAACCTTTTCCAAAGTCTTTACTTTGAAAAAGGGATCCTCAAAAACACAAAAAGTCCAACCCGAACGAGTTGGACTTTTGTTTTATTTTCTATTTATCAGCTTTAGCCGACCACCTTTTCTGCCAAAACTACGATAACATTATTTTTCACTTCCACTACTCCGCCATCCACGATCATGGATTGCTTTCCTTCCGGAGTGGTAAAGGAAACGGTTCCCTTTGCCAAAGCCGAAACAATAGGAGCGTGATTGGTAAGAACCTGAAAGGCACCATTCGCTCCGGGAAAACTAGCCTCCGAAACTTCGCCTTCAAATACCTTCTTGTCTGGTGTGACGATTTCTAATTGCATGCTCATTTGATTTTAATCGGCTACTTAATCCATATCAAGCAGCCTTAAGATTTAAGCTTCGCTGATTATTTGACGTCAGCCAACATTTTCTCGCCCTTGGCAATTGCATCTTCGATGCTTCCCACCAAGTTAAAGGCACCTTCAGGCAGGTGATCAAGCTCTCCATCCATGATCATGTTGAATCCTTTGATGGTATCCTTGATATCCACAAGTACCCCTTTCAAGCCGGTAAATTGCTCGGCTACGTGGAAAGGCTGAGAAAGGAATCGCTGCACCCGTCTAGCCCGGTGAACGACCATTTTATCCTCTTCAGAAAGTTCTTCCATACCCAGGATCGCAATGATATCCTGCAACTCTTTGTAGCGCTGAAGAATCTCTTTTACACGCTGCGCGCAGCCATAATGCTCATCACCCAAAATGTCCGGAGAAAGAATTCGAGAAGTAGAATCCAAAGGATCCACCGCTGGATAAATTCCCAATTCGGCGATTTTACGAGAAAGTACCGTAGTCGCATCCAAGTGGGCAAATGTGGTTGCCGGAGCCGGGTCAGTCAAGTCATCAGCAGGCACGTAAACCGCCTGTACTGAGGTGATAGACCCATTTTTAGTCGAAGTAATTCGTTCTTGCATAGCACCCATTTCAGTCGCCAGAGTAGGCTGGTAACCTACCGCAGATGGCATACGCCCAAGAAGTGCGGACACTTCAGAACCGGCTTGGGTAAATCGGAAGATGTTGTCAATAAAGAATAGAATATCCTTACCAGCACCGTCACCTTCCCCATCACGATAATATTCTGCCAAGGTCAATCCGGTCAAGGCCACCCGAGCACGCGCCCCAGGAGGCTCGTTCATCTGACCAAACACAAAGGTTGCTTTGGAGTCTTCTAATTTTTTCAAATCTACTTTAGAAAGATCCCATCCTCCTTCAGTTTCCAAACTGTGAATGAAATCTTCTCCATAAGTCACAATCCCGGATTCGATCATTTCACGTAGCAAGTCATTTCCCTCACGAGTACGCTCACCTACACCGGCAAATACAGACAAACCTGAATAAGCCTTTGCAATGTTGTTGATCAATTCCTGAATCAAAACGGTCTTACCTACCCCGGCACCCCCGAACAATCCAATTTTACCCCCTTTTGCATAAGGCTCGATCAAATCGATTACTTTAATACCGGTGTAAAGCACTTCGGTCGAAGTCGAAAGATCTTCAAATTTAGGAGCAGAACGGTGAATGGGGAGACGCTTTCCGGCAGGAACCTGCGGAAGACCGTCAATCGCTTCACCTACTACATTGAAAAGACGTCCTTTGATCGCCTCACCGGTAGGAACAGAAATAGGCTGGCCTAAATCTTTCACTTCCATGCCGCGAACCATCCCCTCGGATGAATCCATTGCAATTGTTCTCACGCGGTCTTCCCCAAGGTGCTGCTGAACCTCCATCACGACTACTTGGCCGTTTTCTTTGGTTACTTCCAGCGCGTCAAGGATGTTGGGTAGTTTTCCGCCGTCGAAGGCAACGTCCACTACGGGCCCGATTACCTGGGTTATCTTTCCAATATTTGCCATTTGATTGTATGAAATGTAAAAAGGATGTGCTTTTTGAATTCGACCGCAAAATTAATCAATAAAGCCTAATACCAAAGGATATTTGGAAAATTAAAGCCCGATTTCTATTCATTCCCCTTCTGACTATCAATTTCTAAGCGCCAAACCAATTTCCTTCCAATTTTTCCCGATACATCCTGTTTTTCGCTAGCTCCCATTCTTCCCTTTCAAAGTCGAAAAGATCAACTTCCCTAATCAACACTATCAGAAAATTTGATTAATTTTTATTTGGATTGAATCTAATTAACTATAGATTTGCATCATTATTTATATTCAATCTTAATAAATGAAACGACTCGGTTTTCTTTTCGCCCTAATTTTAACAGCTGCATGTGGCAGTTCCCCGCAGGAAAAAAAAGCGGAAAATCAAGAACAGCGAATTATCACTGCTGGGGGCACTATTAGTGAAATCGTGGCTGCATTGGGTCTACAGGATCAAATCATCGCCACTGACCGGACTTCCACCTTTCCTAAGGAACTTCAACAATTACCCAGCATTGGGTACCGAAATCAAATTAAGGCAGAAGGGATACTATCATTGAACCCATCTTTAGTTTTAGCTGAGGAAGGCTACCTCAACCCTGAGGTGGTGGGCCAGCTCAAAAATACTTCAATTAACTATTATGAATTTAAGCAACCCGAATCCCCTGATGAAACTATGGCTCTGGTCCAGCAACTTGCCGAGCAGTTCAACTTACAGGAAAAAGGGGATCAACTCATTTCACAGATCGAGTCTGATTTAGTGGCATTGGAGGAATTCAAAAGCAAAACAAGTCAACCCGAAGGTACCACCGCATTTGTGATGGCAAGAGGCCCAGAGTCACTTTTTCTGGCCGGAAAAGGAAGTTTTGCCTCCCACCTCTTCGAATTGGCAGGAGTGAATTCAGTAGCCGCAGATTTTGAAGACTTTGTTCCGCTCACTCCCGAGGCTTTGATTACGATGAATCCAACTCACCTGGTACTCTTTGAATCGGGCTTGGAAAGCTTGGGGGGAAAACAAGGATTAGGCACTATCCCGGGAATGCGGGAAACCAAGGCATTTCAGCAAGGCAACATCATTGCGATGGATGGGCTTCTGCTCTCTGGATTTGGACCCAGAGTAGGTCAGGCAGCTTTGCAATTGGCAAAATCAATCCGAGAAAATAAAAACTAATGATTACAGGAGCCACTTTATCGAGAAATTACCTTCAAACGCTCGTCCTGATGGGCTTGGGCGTTGGATTGCTCGTGGTGGCAATGCTGTCGCTGGCCAAAGGAGCCTATGTGATTTCTCTTTCCCAAGTAGGAGCCATTTTATTGGACCAGGTGGGACTGGGCAGCCAACCAATCAATGAAGCGGCTAAGAATGTTTTATTGCAAATCCGCCTTCCCCGAATATTCCTCTCCATTCTTATTGGAGGTGGATTGGGGATTGCCGGTGCGGCCCTACAGGGTATGTTTCGTAATCCTTTGGTAGAGCCTGGGCTAATTGGAGTAAGTAGTGGCAGTGCATTGTTTGCCGTCATTTTCCTTGTTTTCCTCTCAGGTTGGATCGGTGGATTTCCAATACTCGAAAAACTGGGATTACCCTTTGCTGCTTTTTCCGGCGGATTGATTCATGTTCTGGCAGTGTACCAACTTTCTAGAAGTCAAGGTAAAACCGATACGGCCACCTTAATCCTTGCCGGAGTTGCCATCAATGCCTTAGCGGGTGCATTGATTGGCTTGACCTTATTTTTCGCTGACGATACTGCACTGCGGAGCTTTACATTTTGGAGTTTAGGTGATCTGGGAGCGGCTACTTGGAGTAAATTTCCACTTGCCCTCCTGTTGATCGGATTACCTTCCCTTCTGCTTTTGACCGAATACAAAAACCTCAATGCGCTTTCCCTTGGAGAGCGTGAAGCCTTCCATATGGGAATTGAAGTTCAAAAAGTCAAACTCCGTTTGTTGATTTTCTCAGCTCTAATTGTGGGTGTTGGAGTTTCGATTGCGGGAATGATTGGATTTATCGGCTTAATCGTCCCACACTTGATTCGGATTGGCTTCGGAGCCAATCACCGTTTGGTTCTGCCGGCCTCTTTTATCCTTGGAGCCACCTTACTCAATGTTGCCGATTTAATTGCCAGAACGACAGTTTCTCCCGCTGAACTTCCCATCGGGGTAGTTACCGCTTTGATCGGTGCTCCCTTCTTTATTTGGCTCATTTTCAAACTTAATCTCTCCAAAAAATAATGTTACAGGCAAGCGATATCCACTTTTGCATACGACAGCGTCCCATTGTAAAGCAGGCCAGTCTGGAAGTAAAACCCGGAGAGATTCTCGCTGTTTTGGGCCCGAATGGCGCTGGGAAATCAACTCTTTTCAACCTACTCACCGGAGAGACTTCCTGCACGCGTGGAAACGTACATTACAACGGTACGTCGGTTAAACAGCTTAAAACCAAACAACTCGCCTCCATCAGAGCGGTAATGCCCCAGCATTCCTCAGTCAATTTTCCTTTTACCGCTCAAGAAGTTGTGGAGTTGGGATTGCCCGCAAACACAAAAACAATCGGGGACAAACAGCTTGACCAGGTCATGCAGCTAACGCAAACGCTTCACCTCAAGGATCAATCCTATCATCAGCTTTCAGGAGGAGAAAAGCAGCGTATCCAACTGGCCCGAGTACTGATTCAGATTTGGGAGAAAAAGCCCTTTCCCCGATACCTCTTGCTTGATGAGCCCACTTCCAGTCTGGACATTGCCCAGCAGCACATTGTCCTAAAAATTCTCAAGCAGCTTAAAAACCAGAATATTGGGGTACTCCTAATAATTCATGATCTGAATCTTGCCGCGCATTATGCAGATCGGGTGGCTTTGATTAAAGACGGACTCATCGCTGGTATCGGCCCGGTCAAGGAAGTGTATACCGAATCCTTACTCAGCGAGGTCTTTGATTATCCCATTCAGCTCATCCAGCATCCTAAACTCAATCAGATTCTGGTCAGCAGCTTGCCAGAATCCTATTCTCCATTGCAAACGACTAAACAAGCCTAATATGAATACGACTTTAGCATCAGCTAGCCTCCTTAAACAATCTTGGGAGGAGCTTAAAAACCAGGAACCCAAACTCCGAATTCGTGAGGCGGCCAAAAAACTCCGCGTATCAGAAGCGGAACTTCTGGCTACTGGCCTAGGTGAAAACGTCATTCGTCTTTCCACTGACTTTGCAGCGCAAGTTCTACAATTCCCCAAACTTGGAAGGGTGATGTCCCTTACTCGCAACGAAGGATGCGTGTTGGAGCATAAAGGAACGTTTCAAAAAATGGAACTCCATGGCACCACCCCGAATCAAATCGCCACAGTCATCGGTCCCATCGAACAACGCGTGTTTTTTCGATCCTGGAAATTCGGTTTTGCTGTTGTCACCGAAACTCCACAAGGACCAAGATTCAGCCTTCAATATTTTGACAAATCCGGTGAAGCCGTGATGAAAGTATTTCTTCAAGAGGATTCCGATTTTGACTTTTCAGAGCAACTGGTGGAATCGCATCGCCATCCTGATCAAAACTCCGCGCTCGAAACAGAAGCTTTTGAGCCAGCGGACTACACCAGTCGCGAGGAGTTGGATTTTGAAGGATTTTCTTCGGACTGGGAAAATATGCAAGATACCCACGATTTCTTCGGGATGCTTCGCAAATACAAACTCAATCGATTAAATGCAGTCGAGTGGATCGATGACCGATGGGCGTATGAAGTGGACCGATTGGTCACTCGTAAAATCCTGGAAGTAGCCTCAGAAACCCATCTACCCATCATGATCTTCGCAGGTAATAAAGGAAATATCCAAATCCATCAAGGAAAGGTACGAACCATCCGTCAAATGGGAGATTGGCTCAATATCATGGATCCTGCCTTTAACATGCACCTGAATGAACAGGTGGTCGATCGAGCTTTTGTGGTTCACAAAAATACCAGGGAAGGCTTGGTCTCCGCTTTGGAGTTATTCGACAAAAGAGGAGAAATGGTGGCGCAGTTCTTTGGTCTTCGAAAGCCGGGAATCCCTCAAAAACCAGAATGGAAAGCTTTATTGGATAGCCTAACTTAATTCAAACTAGCGGAGCGTAAAGGACTCCGCTAAAATTTTAAACCCATGTTTAGAATTAATCTAATTAAATTAATACTTCTTTTGTTTTTGGTTTCACCCATTCCAGTTTGGTCTGGGGTCAATAAAACAGAAAAAATCATACTCGACGAAAAAGGAAATCCCATTCCATTTGCACTAGTCAAAGTGGACGACCAGCCTGCCCAGCCCGTCGATGAAGAAGGAAAAACCCCATCCCTACAATCCGGTGAGCGCGTCCTGATATTTGCCCTGGGCTATCAAACCCAACAATTGACTTGGGAGGAATGGATTGATGCACAGCAAATTATTTTAGAAGAGAAATCCAGTCAATTAGGTGAGGTAGTAGTTTCTGCCACACGAACGGAGCGAAGTGTGGAAGAGCTTCCTATACCCGTGACTGTGCTCAATTCCGAAAAGATTCAAGAAACTGGCGGGATCCGTCTTTCGGAGATCTTGCGGGAGCAAACAGGCCTGCAGATCAGTTCTGATCATGGAGCCGGACTTCAAATGCAGGGATTGGATTCGGATTATATTTTGATCCTGCTGGATGGAGAACCCTTAATTGGCCGGACAGCTGGTACTTTTGATTTGGACCGAATTTCCGTTTCCAACATCGATCGAATCGAAATTCTCCGAGGACCCTCCAGTGCTATTTACGGGAGCGAAGCCATGGCTGGGGTGGTCAATATCATCACTAAAAGCCCTTCAGAAAAATCCAAAATCGACTTTTCACTCAGGCAGCGATCATTTAATACCTGGAACCCTGGATTGGAAGTCGGCCTGGTACATAAAAATTGGACCACTGACCTGTTCTTGGACCACTACAAAACCGATGGATTTGATCTGAGCCCCGAAACAGTGGGACAAACTCAAAATCCCTATCAAGCCACCACAACACAAGTAAAGATCTCAGGAGAAATCTCCCCAAAACTTTCACTCAGCCTTTTTGGAAGAGGCTACCTGGAAAACTCAGACGGACTACTTCAGAGCGGAAGCAGTGCTGATCCCCAAGTATTGACTTTGGAAAATGAACGTCAGGATTTCAATTTGAATCCAACTCTTCGATTCAAACCCCATGAAAATTGGCTGTTCACCCTGCGGGCAATGACCTCATGGTTTTCCACCTTGTCAGACAGCCGCTTCCAGAGCAGTGGGAAGTCCTTCGACTTTCAAGATTTCAGCCAATTTTATCATCGATCCGAACTTCAGACTGATTATCAAATCTCTGCCAATCAACTCCTGACTTTGGGAATGGGTCAGTTGACCGAGGCGGTGGAGGCTACGCGCTATGATGACAACAATCGTTTTGATGCAGGGTACGTCTTTGTGCAACACCAATGGGATCCGGGTCAAAAAATCAATTTAGTCAGTGGTTTGAGAGCAGATTTTCATAGCCAATATGGCCAACGGCTGAGTCCGAAAATCTCGGGACAGTATCGGATTTCTGAAAACTTGAGTTGGCAAGGGTCGCTGGGGGCAGGCTTTAAAGCTCCTGATTTTCGACAGCTTTTACTCAATTTCAACAATGCCGCTTCTGGATACTACGTCTTTGGAGCCACCTTAGCTGAAGAAGGAATCAGTCAACTACAAGAGCAAGGCCTAGTCGCTCAAATTCTTCTCAATCCGAAAAACCTCGGGGAACTCAAAGCCGAAACTTCCTGGGCAATCAATACGGGATTTCGATGGAAAGTGAATCAACATGCCTCGCTTCAAGTCAATGCTTTTCGCAACAACATCGATAACCTAATCGAAACGGCTCCCATCGCCCAGCTGGTAACCGGACAAAATGCATTTTCTTATTTCAACGTGAGAAGTGTGATCACTCAAGGACTGGAAGTGGATGCCCAAATTCAACTTTCTGAAAAGCTCCGCCTAAGTGCCGGATATGCCTTACTGGACACCCGTGATCAGGAAGTGGTGGAGCAGATAGAAAATGGAGAGGTCTTCAAACGAAACGATCAAAATCAAACCCGAAAAGTGACCCGAGCAGATTATGGAGGGCTTTTCAATCGAAGTCGACACAGCGGAAATGTCAAGCTCAACTACCGGGAACAATTCACCGGAACGGATTGGTCACTTCGAGCCATCTATCGTGGAAAATTTGGGTTTGCAGATCGCAATGGCAACCTGATCCTTGACGATGAAAGTGAATATGCAGACGGATGGATCAGCCTGAATTTTACTACTTCAAAAACACTCAAAAATGGAATCTTCCTGGAAGCGGGAGGCACTAATTTACTGAATACAGCTACTCCAGCAGAGCCCAACAATCCGGGCAGAGTGCTTTTTCTTGGAATCAAATTACCTATTCTTAATTTAATAAACTAAACAATGAAAACAATTCACAACCTCTTCTTATCCACCGCATTTGCTTTCCTTCTATTTGCTTGCCAAAGCAATTCCAATCCCGACCCAGTTGTCCCGTTAGCGGCTACTCTAGTGGAGGATCTGGCTGCACCAAATGATAACATCGACCGAACTACCGGAGAAATTATCGAGGAGCGACCTTTTCAGTTTTTCAGCCTGGAACAAAACAGCTTAGTTGCTGAAAACGAAGATTGGGACCTAGCCTTCAAGGGAACAACTATTCGCGTAAACAGCGAAAAAAATGTACAAGCTGCCGTGGTGAGTGGGATATTTGAAGAAATCACTGAAGTACCCGCCAATGCCACCTTCGCAACGGATACCGAAACCAGTTTCGCCATTCCTACCGGTAGTGGAAATGGGTGGTACAATTACAACTCCTCAACTTTCACGGTAACACCGATTCCGGGAAGAGTTTTATTGGTGCAAACCACAGAAGGCAATTATTCCAAAATTGAGATTCTTAGCTATTATCAGGGAAATCCCCCCGTGGAGGAAATCGACCCTAGAACCACGCCCAGCGGGTATTACACCTTTCGCTACCTCTTACAGCCTAATGGCAGCACCAGTTTTTAAGAATATTCGGGTCTATTTTAATGGAAAGGAGCACTTCGGTGCTCTTTTTTATTCCAAAATTCGCCTCCCAAAAAGAAAGGCTTTATTCCAATAGCGATTACTCAGAAAATCTTCCGTTACTCCCAGAGAGGTTGAGGCATGGATAAAGCGAATATCCCCCCGATCTACCGCGGTAACAATCCCGGCGTGGGTCACGCGATTTCTTCTTCGGCTGGTGGCAAAAAATAAGACATCTCCAGGTCTCAGGTCTCTGGGATTTACTTTTTTACCCATTCGAGCCTGGTCTGCAGATATCCGCGGCATCGTCACTCCAACCGCATAATAAGAATGAAACACCAAGGCGGAGCAATCGATTCCGGCCCGGGTGGTTCCTCCAAACTTATAAGGCGTCCCCGTGAAGGATTTTGCAGTGGCTATTACTTGAAAAACCGGATCATCTTTGGGGATTTTGCTGGATTTGCAGGAGGCAAAATATGTAAGTAAAATAAGCAAGCCAAAAAGCCTTAAGGTATTTCCTCGCCAATACTCCTGTTTTCTAGTTCGCTCTGCCATAGAATCAATTTTACTGCGCTAAGTCATGAAATCCAACTGATTTTTTAAATTTAATCTTTGAAGAACCTAAACCTGCAGAGAACATAAGGATTAAATGGGCAAAAGTGATAAGTATCACTGAAACGGACTTTTATCAAGCCTTACCTTTGTTTCATCAAATTAGAAAACACGAGAAACATGAATATTCAACAATTTTATGACGAAGGATTAGCTCATGCAAGCTATGCCATACTGAGCGAAGGGAAAATGGCGTTGGTAGATCCAGGGCGAAACCCACAGCCCTACTATGACTATGCCGCGGCCGCAGAGGCAAAAATTGTCGCGGTAATCGAAACCCACCCACATGCAGATTTTGTAAGCTCCCATTTGGAATTCCACCAAAATGAAGGAGCCATCATTTATGTCTCCAAACTGGTAGGTGCCGAATATCCACATACCGGATTTGATGAAGGTGATTCCTTTGAAATGGGTAAAGTTTCTTTCCATGCTTTACATACTCCCGGTCACTCTCCTGATTCGATCAGTATTCTACTCAAAGACGAAAATAGGAAAGATTATGCGCTGTTTTCGGGTGATACCCTCTTTATCGGGGATGTAGGTCGTCCAGACCTTCGTGAAAAGGCTGGTAACCTGAAAGCACAACGAGAGGAACTTGCCAAAATGATGTACCATACCGTTCAGGATAAACTGAAGCCTTTGGCCGATGAGGTCATCGTTTATCCCGCCCATGGCGCGGGTTCGCTTTGTGGCAAAAACCTGAGCGATGCCCGTCAATCCACCATTGGGGAACAGCGTGCAAGCAACTGGGCATTTGGAAATGTGGATGAAGTGACCTTTGTTAATTCACTACTTGAAGGCCAACCCTACATTCCAAAATATTTTGGATATGATGTAGACATGAATAAAAAAGGAGCTCCGGCTTACCAGCGTTCAATTTCTCAGGTGAGCATTTGGCCAGAAGGCTCCAATCTTCCTGAAGGGGCGTTGGTTATTGATAGTAGAGAGCAGGACAAATTCAGAAAAGGCCACCTTCCCGGTGCGATCAATATCATGAACGGCGGAAAGTTTGAGACTTGGTTAGGCTCCATTGTGAGTCCCGAAGAGAAATTTTTCTTAGTTGCCGACACAGTTGCCGAACTGGAAATCCTAATCTTCAAAGCAGCCAAAATCGGATACGAACAGCTCATCAGAGGTGCCGTGGTCAATCCGGAGGGCATGACAGAAACAGAGAATAACTTCGATGTAGAGGCCTTCAAATCCAATCCGGATGCCTTTACCATTGTAGATATCCGAAGCAAGGATGAGCATAAAAACTCAGCTATTTTTGAGCAAAGCATCAACATTCCTTTGCATGAACTCCGTGAGCGCACTGGTGAAATCCCAACCCAAAAACCGGTTGTGGTTCATTGCGCCGGTGGGTATCGCTCTGCAGCAGGTTCGAGCATTGTCGCAGGAGCCTTGAAAAATGCGAAAGTATTGGACTTTAGCGAAGCAATTAAGGACTTCCAAAAAGAAGTGCACTAAGCAGATAGAAAAGTTGAAAATCCCCTACCCCTAAAGCCCCTGCACATTCAGGGGCTTTTTTATGGACTTTGGGATAGGAACCGATCTGATTTAAAAACTTTTTAACCGCCCCATTCGAGTTTCTTTAGCAAAAGCTTATTCCAAATCCGAACCATTTTGGCTAATTTGGAGTCAAAGAAGAAACAGATTTCCATGAGCCGAGAGGAATTCAAGAACATGCCTTTACACCAAAAGATCAAAACCCTTTATTTAGAGGGTACTTTTGTGGTGGCTATTCGCTATTACCGGCACAAGGTCAATCTGTATCTTTTGGAAAATGAATACGTGGAAGTTTTTTACAATCACAAAGAAGATAAAATCGACAAAATCGACTTTTTACCTCGAGACCACAGTCGTATGAAATTCTACCTCGATCAAATTAAGCTAGCTTAAACCGGCAAGAAATGAAAAATCACTAAAACTCAAGAAGTGTTTTATTCTTACCTAGTTCCTTTACACCCGATATTCCAAGTTTCCCTTATTCTCCCGGGATAAAAAAACCGCAGAATGCTCATCCTGCGGTTCTTTAATTTTTAAAGCTTTCTTTTTAAGAAATCTGTCATCTGTGTGTATAAATGCCAGGTGGTATTTCCACCGTAAATCCCATGGTTTCGATTGGGATAATAAAAGGTCTCAAACTGCTTATCGGCAGAAATCAAGGCATTGACCAAGTCCACGGTATTCTGAAAGTGCACGTTATCATCTCCAGTCCCGTGGATCAGCAGGTAATTGCCTTTCAGTTTATTGACATGAGTAATTGGGCTATTGTCATCGTATCCGGCAGCATTGAGTTGAGGAGTCTGCAGGTAGCGCTCCGTATAAATCGTATCGTAATATCGCCAGGTCGTCACAGGTGCCACAGCAATCGCAGTTTTAAACACCTCATTTCCGATCATTAACGCCAGCGAGGACATATATCCACCATAGGACCATCCCCAGATCCCGATTCGCTCAGGATCGACAAAGGATTGCTTGGCAAAATACTTGGCACCTTCGATCTGATCGACGGTTTCAATCTTTCCCAAATTTGCATAAGTTGAGTGCTTGAAATCCCGGCCTCGTGCTCCAGTACCCCGATTATCCACACAGGCTACGATAATCCCTTCAGCAACCAAGGCCTGATGCCAAAAGTCACGCGTACCGCCCCAAGCATTCAACACATTTTGAGAACCCGGGCCTCCATAGACATACATCAACACAGGATATTTTTTGTTGGGATCAAAGTCAGCCGGCTTGATGAGGTAGCCATTGAGTTCGGTCCCATCCACCGTCGGAAACGTAAAAAACTCTTTCTGCCCTAAAGCAAAGCCCTTCATACGCTCTTTCAATTCGGTATTTTCTTCCAAAACTTTGAGCATTTTGCCGGCATTATCATTCAGTGTGACCACTTGCGGATTTTCGGTGGTCGAATAGTAATCAATAAAAAACCGGAAGTCAGGGCTCATGTTGATGCGGTGGGTTCCAGTTGCTGGAGTCAAGGCTTTTTTATTTTTACCATTCAGATCTATCGCATAAAAATTCCTTTCCAAAGGAGAATTCTCCGTAGATACGAAATACACTTTCTTAGCCTTTTCATCTACTCCAACCAATTCAGAAACTTCCCAGTTGCCTGTAGTGATTTGCCGGATCAAGCTACCATCCATCGCATGATGATAAATGTGCTTGAATCCATCTTGTTCGGAAGTGCGAATAAAGCTCTTCCCATCGCTGAGGTACTGCAGGTTATCATTGTAATTCAGATCCACATAGGTCTCAGATTTTTCTGAAAGAATTAGCTTGCTCTCTCCTGTGCTGGCATCGGCATGAAAGAGGTCTAGTTGGTTTTGAAGGCGATTCAATCGGATAAAAGCCAGCTGATTGGCATCTTGGGTCCAATAGATTCTCGGAAGGTAAATATCGGACTCCAATCCGGTATCTATTTTTTGTATTTCCTCAGTGGAAACATCAAACACGTGAATACTTACCTGGGAATTTTTCTCTCCGGCCTTGGGGTATTTAAATCGGTAATCCTGGGGATAAAGTGATCCCCAAAGCTGCATATTAAACTCCGGTACTTCTGATTCATCAAATCGGATAAAAGCGATCTTTTTACCGTCCGGAGACCATTTGAAAGCTTGAGCCATGGAGAATTCCTCTTCATACACCCAGTCTGCCGAGCCATTAATAATTTTATTCCACTCCCCGTCTCTAGTGATTTGAGTCAAGACATTGCTCGCCAAATCCACCAAGTATAGGTTGTTTTCTTTGACAAAAGCCACTTTGTCATTATCCGGAGAAAGGGTTGCGTAGGAAATCTTCTCCCCGTTCATCAGCTGCTGCTTTTCTCCTGAGGCCATATCGACCACATAAAAGACTCCTTTGCTAGATCGTCGGTAGATCGACTCCACATCGGAAGCAATCAGGGCTTTGGATTCATCGGCATTGAAGGAATAAGAAGTAAAGTTCACTCCAAGTTTACGTCCATCCAGGAGTACGGCTTCTTCCTGCCCCGTCGCTAGATTAATTTTCACCACCGTAGGTGAACCTCCACGATTGACCAGTGAACTGTAATATTGTCCATCTTTCATCCAATTGATGCCATAGATCGATTTTTGGCTGAAGGAATTTTTCTTAAATACATCCTCCAGCGTTACTTTTTTCAGCTCTTGGGCCTGCAGGCTAACCAGACTCATTGACAGAATGAGCATCATCAGACCGCCTATTTTCCAACTTTTTATCATCAGCTAATTGTTTTTGGGTTTTTTCGAATTTGTTGGGCGAATATAAAAAAAGTCTGGAAGCTTCTGGGTTGACATTCCCTGACAAATCCGTGATTAATTATCTCTTAACTTTCCTTAACCCAGGTGAAAGTCATCACTCCTGCTTTTTTGCCAACAGGCTCTTCAATGGGAATCCTTTAGTTCTATCCTAGACAAACACCGGTTGTGAATAGCCACTTCCAGTTGCAGAACAAATGGTATCTGAGCCCCATACACTAACTCTTTCAGGAATTTTCGATCCTGCTGAAAGTGGATAAGATTTGCAGCATCCAAGGTTTTTCTTCTATTTTGCTTGAGAAATTTTTCCCATCATGAAGAAAAAAATTGCCTTGGTTACCGGTGGATTTACCGGAGAATCTGTCATCTCCCTAAAAAGTGCTGCTATCGTCGAAAAAACCATCGACCGAGACCGATACGATGTCTATAAGATCCTGATTTATCCGGGAGATTGGTACTTCGAAAGTGCCTCGGGCGAAAAAATACCAGTGGACTTAAATGATTTTTCTATCAGCATCGGAGACGAAAGAATTACTTTTGATGGGGTGTTCAATATCCTTCACGGTTCCCCCGGAGAAGACGGAAAACTTGCCGGGTATTTCGATATGCTCGGGATTCCCTACACTACCTGTGATCAGTTGACCTCGGCTATAACCATGAACAAAGGCTACACTAAAGCCATCGTGGATGACATTCCAGAACTTCACATTGCCAAATCTCTCCAGCTTTTTGGAAACGGCCCCTCAACTCTGGACCGAATACAAAAGGAATTGAGTTTACCACTTTTCATCAAGCCCAACAATGGCGGCAGCTCCATTGGAATGAGCAAAGTCAAAACTTGGGAAGAATTACCCGAAGCCTTGGATAAGGCATTTGCCGAAGACAAACAGGTCCTTGTCGAAGAATTTGTATCCGGCAGAGAGTTTTCAATTGGGGTATTTCGGGGGAAAGGAGAAATCAAGGTCCTGCCTGCCACCGAAATTGTGAGCAGCAAGGAATACTTTGATTTTGAGGCCAAATACACCGCCGGGGTCACCGAAGAAATCACCCCGGGCCGGATGAACAAGGAGGAAGTTGAACGAGTCGCCCGAATTGTGGAAAAAATCTATGAAAAGCTAAACTGCAAAGGAGCTGTTCGGGTGGACTATTTTTTAGAAAAAGAAAGCGGAAAATTTTTCTTCATCGAAATCAATACGGTACCCGGTCAAACCGAAACCAGTTTGATCTCCCAGCAAGTAAGGGCCATTGGAATGGAGGTGAAAGATTTTTACACCCAGTTGATCGAGGAGATGTTTGATTGAATGCAAAAAAAGGCGAATAGAATCATAAGGTTAAGCCTAAGTATGAGGTAAGGACTAGCTCAGCGAGTTAGCCGAGTTATATTTCCTTCATATTTCCTTCTTCAATGAATGGGAATACTTAACTTTGTCAGCAGGTAACCAATCCCAAAATCCCATGAACGAGCGCTACATGCAGCGCGGTGTCTCCGCCTCCAAAGAAGATGTGCATCAGGCCATCGCCAACCTCGATAAAGGTCTATTCCCCAAAGCTTTCTGTAAAATAGTTGAAGACACCTTGGGCAATGACCCGGATTTTTGCAATATCATGCATGCCGATGGAGCCGGAACCAAATCAGCTCTCGCCTACCTCTATTGGAAAGAGACCGGAGATCTCAGCGTCTGGAAAGGAATTGCTCAAGACGCCATCATCATGAACATGGATGATCTACTTTGCGTGGGAGCCATCAATAATATTTTGGTCTCCTCTACCATTGGCAGAAATAAAAATCTAATTCCAGGTGAGGTGATATCGGCCATCATTCAGGGCACCGAAGAAGTACTTCAAATGCTTCGGGACCACGGAGTCCACGCTGTTTTGACCGGAGGAGAAACCGCCGATGTGGGAGATTTAGTTCGGACCGTAATCGTGGATAGTACCGTGACCTGCCGAATGCCCAGAGCAGAAGTCATCTCCAATGATAAAATTCAAGCCGGTGACGTGATTGTAGGCTTAGCCTCCTTTGGCAAAGCCAACTATGAATCCGAGTACAATGGTGGAATGGGGTCCAATGGCCTAACCTCCGCACGACATGATGTATTCAATTCGATTTTAAAAAGCAAATTCCCCGAGTCCTTTGATCCAGCTGTTCCCCAGGATCTGGTTTACTCAGGAAAATACCACTTGACAGACCCTGCTCCGGGAACCCCCTTGGACATGGGCAAATTGGTGCTTTCTCCCACCCGAACCTATGCTCCGATTATGGTTGACGTGTTAAATTACCTTCGCCCCCATATTCATGGATTGGTGCACTGCTCGGGAGGAGCCCAAACCAAAGTCTTACATTTTGTGGATCAGGTTCATGTGATAAAGGACAACCTTTTTGAAACGCCTCCTCTATTCCGCATCATCCAAGAGGAAAGCGGTACGGATTGGAAAGAAATGTACAAAGTCTTCAATATGGGACATCGAATGGAGGTTTACCTCGACGAGCGCTACGCCGAAGAAATCATCGACATTGCCGAATCCCATGGCGTAGAAGCACAAATTATCGGCCGAGTAGAAGCAGCCGAGGGTAAAAAGGTGACTATTCAGAGTTCCTACGGCACCTTTGAGTATTAATCCATGAATTGGAAAGCTGTATTTTTAACTTTTGGAAAGATCCTGCTTGGGATCTTTCTGTTTTTGGTCTTGGTGGCCCTTATTACGCTAACCCAGGTCGATCGAAGTCCTATTGCCGAGCAAGATTTTTACCGGCAAACCATGGATAACTTAGCCCGGCTTCCCTTTGAAAGCAGCAAAGGGGAAAACTGGCTCGCCGGCTGGGGAAAAGCCAACGTGACCCCCAGCGAGCCTGTGGATTTGGTCGGTTATGCACCTCGTGGCCCCTACGAATTTATCCAGGATAGCAGTTATGTCAAAACCATCGTACTGAGCAATGGAAAGCAAAAACTCGCCTGGCTCAATTATGAATTACTGATTGTACACCCTTCCTTAGCTCAGTCGGTCCGTGAAAAAATCCTAACTGAATTTCCTGACTTTTCTCAAATCCACTTTACGGCAACCCATACGCATTCGGGAATGGGAGGATACATGCCCGGCTTGTTAGGATCTTTGGCATTCGGAGGTTTTGACCCAAAAATCGTCGATCTGATCAGCGAGCGAAGTCTACTCGCTATCAAGCAAGCACGTTCCAGCATGGATACGGTCATGATCAATTTCAAAAAATCAGACGCTGGTCTATTAGTAGCCAATCGATTTGTAAAGGATGGTCCGACAGATCCTTTTGTCCGACAGCTTGTTTTTACCAAAAATTCAGGAGAAAAAGCCTGCCTGCTAACCTTTTCGGCCCATGCTACCTGCTTGAGTTCGAAATTCATGGGGCTTTCAGGCGATTATCCCTTTTACCTGATGGAGAAAATGGAAGAGCGAGAATTTGACTTTAGCCTATTTGCTTCCGGTACAGTCGGATCCCATCGTCCCTTACCGGTCGGTAATACGCCTAACGCTATTCAGGCTTATGCGCATTCCCTGGACTCCCTGGTCAGCCTAAAAATGACCCGCTTTGCCACAGTCAAAAATCCACGAATCAAAACTGCCACCCTCCCCCTCCGATTGCGGGAGCCACATTTGAGAATTTCCGATGAGATACGAATTCGCCCATGGCTGTTTAATCAGTTACTCGGGGAAACCAAGCCCCATATTCAGCTGACCCTGATCGGAAATGTACTCATGATTACGTCGAGTGGGGAAATTTCGGGAGTTTTTTATGAAAAGTGGGAAAACCTAGCAAAAGAAAAAGGCCTACACCTGATCATCACTACCTTCAATGGAGGATACATGGGCTATATTACTCCCGACGAGTTATACGATGAAAACTACCATGAAGTGCGGGAAATGAACTGGTACGGCCCGGGAAATGGTTACTATTTTGATCAGCTGATTCAGGAAAGTATTCGACGAATCGTCCTCTAATCCAAACTTCAAAAAATTCTCAAAATGAGTCATTCACCTAAAGGAGCTATCCTTAAAAGCATTTTCGGTTTCCAATGCCCCAAGTGTCAATCCGGTCCACTTTTCAAAAAAGGCTCCTTGCTCAAACCAGCCAGCTTGTTTCAAATGTATAAACATTGTCCCACATGCAATCAATCCTATGAGCCGGAACCCGGGTTTTATTTTGGGGCGATGTTTGTCAGCTATGCCATCAATACGGCCCTTTTTATTGCCGCTTGGGTAGCTTTGACTGTTCTTTATCCCGATTATACTTTAGGATTATTATTGGGGATTTTAGTCTTGGTAGTCATTTTAGGTTTACCCTTTACCTATCGATTGAGTCGTTCAATTTGGCTTGCCATTTTCGTCAGGTTTGATCCTAAGGCAGTAAAAGACTAAGGTTTTTTGCCAAACACCTGTGATTTAATCCAGCCCTTCTCCCAGCTCATTTCCTGTAAAAGTTCAAAGCCAGCATCGCTCATCAACTTTTCAATATCTGGTAAATCAACGCGAGAATGATGGGCAAAAAGCCTGAAAAAAGCAATCATAATCCACTGAATGAAAAGCTGCATTCGGTTTTTGGTGGGATAAAAATCCGAAATCATCACTTCTCCTTCAGGGCTTAACCGGTATTTGACTTGCTCTAAAAGTTCTAGGATTTCAGAGTCGGTCAGGGTGTCCAAAACGAAAGGCAAAAAAACCAAGGGATATTTTTTGGAATTGGATGAGCGGCCAAAACCACCCAAGTGAAAGGACAGCTCACTTTGGGATAAATTTCGTTGGGCTTGTTGGAGCATACTGGCCGAAAGTTCCCAATATTCCCCCGACAGTTCCTGTTGAATAGGCACAAAATGCTGACCATCTCCTCCACCGATGATAATTAGCGATTTGTTTGGTATCTTGGATTGAAAACAAGTCGTTGCTTTTTCGATTTTAGCCCCGAACACCAAACGGGAAAGTTTCGAATAAAACGGAGCCAATAAACGGTATCGATCTTGCATTGGCTCAATTATACCACACAAAATCCTGAATCCGAATGAAAACCCTTTTTAAAAATCTTGTCGGCCTCCGCCAACTTTTGAAAACCATTGATCTTGACCAGATCTCTAAGCTTTCCCAAAAAGTCGATCTATCCAAAATGGTTGGCTTAGTCTCCCAAATGAGTGAGGAGGATTTGTCTAAAATGATGGGCATGCTTAAGGGAGGAAGCAAACCCAAAGTAATTCCGGCGGTCAACGGAGATTTTTACGAGTTGGGAAAAACCCTTCCCTCCCATGAGCGGGAAATCCAATTGCGTGTTCGTGAATTTATGGAGAGGGAGATCAAACCCATTGCCAATCACTATTGGAATCGTGCCGAGTTCCCCATGCAAATCATCCCGAGAATGGCCGAACTGGACATTGCTGGCTTGACCTATAAAGGCTACGGCTGTCCTGGACATTCCTTTTTGTTGGAAGGGTTTATTGCAATGGAAATGGCACGGATTGACACCTCCATTTCTACCTTTTTTGGGGTCCAGAGCGGTTTGGCCATGGGTTCCATTTATCTCTGTGGCTCCGAAGAGCAGAAAAAGGAATGGCTTCCTCAAATGCAGAAACTGGAGAAAATCGGAGCCTTTGGACTAACCGAGCCAGAGGTGGGCTCGGGAGTCGCCGGTGGATTGACCACCACCTGCAAGCGAACAGGGGAGGGCTGGATTTTAAATGGACAAAAGAAATGGATCGGAAACGCCACATTCTCCGATATGACCATTATTTGGGCGAGGGATCTGGATGATCAGCAGGTCAAAGGGTTTATTGTGCGCAAAGAAAACTCCGGTTTTAAAGCTGAAAAGATGGAGGATAAAATGGCCCTTCGAACCGTGCAAAACGCCTTGATTACTTTGACCCACTGTGAAATACCTGAAGCAGATCGATTGCAGGAAGCCCATTCATTCAAAGACACCGCTAAAGTCTTGCGGATGACTCGGGCCGGAGTAGCCTGGCAGGCGGTTGGCTGCGCCCGTGGAGCCTATGAATTAGCTTTGGCCTACACCAATGAGCGAAAACAATTTGGGAGACAAATCGCCTCTTTTCAGCTAGTACAGGACCTTCTGGTGACCATGCTGGGAGATTTAACCGCCATGCAGACGATGGTTTTTCGGCTTTCGCAAATGCAGGATCAGGGAGAACTCAACGACGAACACGCCTCCCTTGCGAAAGTTTTCTGCACCCAACGAATGCGCTCCATTGTAGATCAGGCCAGGGAATTATTTGGTGGAAATGGGATATTGCTCGAACATGATATCGCCCGGTTTGTAGCTGATGCCGAGGCAGTTTATAGCTATGAAGGCACCAAAGAAATCAATTCTCTTATCGTCGGTAGGGCCATTACCGGTCACAGTGCCTTTGTATAACTGATAGGGCACCATCACTATGAATCACGGCCTTTCCCTAGAAAGAAAGCGGTCAGGCCGTAGGTTAAATCAATAGGCATTTGTACTAAACCTAAAATAATAGCAAGACCCAAGGAATCGAAAAAGCCCATTCCATTCGCATGCGTTGCTGCTCGGGATTAAGTGTATTAGTCAAGAAAACAAAGACATGAACTAGCGTCATCAGTAGGAGAATCAATCCAAAAATCTTAAAAAAGGAGGGAAGAACAATCAATAAAGCCAGTTGGAGTACTACTAATGCAACGCCTAGATTTTTTATCCATTGGCGGAGATTCTGAGGGGAAATGGTTTTTGTTGCCGAGAAGAAACCGGCTTTCTGATCCTCTTTTGCATCGAGTTGAGATAAAATCAACAAATTAAGTAGGGCCAGCAAAAGGTAAAGTCCCAAAAACAAAAAAAATTCCCCGGATCGATCCAGTGGATTAGCACTTAAAAAGGGCAACCAAGAAATCCCGGCAACATAAAAAACCGCGATGGAAAACTCTTTCATCCAACCCTTCCCAAATTTCCAGACCAGCAGCCGAATTCCTCCAATCAACAACCCAAGTCCGATGGTGAGCTGTAGCTCCAAACCCCAGCCGAACCACCAAAATCCCCCAACCAAACCGAGTATTCCAAAAACGAACACCAAGCCAAGGATCAAATTACCTGATCTCCGGTGAAATTTCCTTCGACTAGATAAGAGTATTTCTTCTTTGCGCGAATCCAGGTAATGATCTAGATTGTAAATGCACCACACGGCCAATGCTAACAACACATAGGGAGGCCAAGCTAACTCTACATGAGCTACCTTCGAAAAAAACAACATCCCCGCCATGGCACCAAAAACCACATCCAGAGAAAAGTAAGAAATCCAACGAAGACGAGTTGCCAGGAAATGCATTTGGTAAAAATAGCTGACGCCCTGCTGTAAACAAGGACTTTTTCTTGAGTAAAATTTTCTATTTTGCTCATCTCTAAAATCAATATGCTATGAAAACCTTCTTTGCCTTTGCTATCGGAGTTCTCTTTTCCGTCTCAGCGTTTTCCCAAACTACCCTCAAAGTCGCCTGCGTAGGAAACTCCATTACCCAAGGTCCCGGACGTGATCATCCCGATAGCTATCCCCTTCAACTGCAGGAAATTCTTGGCAAATCCTACGAAGTCAAAAACTTTGGAGTGAGTGGTCGGACCCTATTAAAGAAAGGGGATTTTCCGTATTGGAATGAACCTCAGTTTGGAGAAGTGAAGGAATTTGCCCCGGATATTTTGGTTATCATGCTGGGTACCAATGATTCCAAGCCCCAAAACTGGGCTCATAAAGCAGATTTTCGAAGCGATTATCTAGAGCTGATTGCTGAGTTTAAGAAATCAATGCCTGCCGATGGCAACGTGTATGTCGTTATGCCGGTGCCGGTGACCAAAGATAATTTTGGGATTACAGCAGAAGTGATGAATAATGAACAGCGAATGATGATCATCGACATTGCCCAGTCAAGCGGTTCAGAGCTCATCGATCTGTACACTCCCTTGATGGACAGAGCTGATCTCCTTCCGGACGGGGTCCATCCCAATACTGAAGGATTAGGCATCATGGCCGCTTCCGTGGCTCGGGCAATTCGGCTGTAGAAATTGTTAATTCGGTCAATCTACAGTACTCTGGATTCAGAATATAAATCGTAAGCGGCTACGAGCATTTGTCGTTCGGGAGTAGTGCCATAACGGGGATAGCTTTGAATTTCTGAGCGAGTTTGAACAAAAACCGGCAAATATTCTCCCTCAAATTCATCCCAGATCACCAAAAGATAGGCATAGGAAATCTTACTTTCCCGGCCTTTTTCAAGCCAGGTTTCAAAAAGTGACTCTTCCAATGACAACGGAAAATCGGGACTGTCAAACATCATAGAAATTAGAATTTGCTCAAAGATAAAACAGAAAATGAGATAGCCTTTCCTCCCGCTAACTCCATGAGACTTTCCTTGATTTTTTTGTAAATTGAATTTCGATGAACAACTTCCGATTCACTCATTTTCTGACTTCAAACGCCCACTTAGACCGGGACTTGACCGATCAGATCCTGTCGCATTGCAGCCGAAAAGAAGTACGTAAAGGAACCTTCCTCCTTCGTTCCGGAGAAAAAATCCAGCATTCCTTTTTTGTCGAAAAAGGTTTACTCAAGCAATACGCAGTGGATAAAAAAGGCAAGGAACATATTCTGCAGTTTGCCCCGGAAAACTGGCTGATGGCCGATCGGGAAAGCGAATATTTTGACCAAGCCTCTTCTTACTTCATTGAGTCGATCGAGGACAGTGAGATCTTTTACATCAACAAAGACCTGATTCTTCAGCTGGCAAAAGCCGATGAACGGTTTATTGCCTTCAATAATTTTCTTCTCCACCGTCATATTCGGAGTCTGCAAAAACGCATTACCCAGCTTCAAAGTGCCCCTGCTGAAGAACGCTACCTTGACTTTATCCAGACCTACCCTGATCTCACCTTGAGAGTTCCCCAAACCCACATTGCTTCCTATTTGGGCATCACACCCGAGAGTCTCAGTCGGGTCCGCAAAGAACTTGCTGATCGGCATCGCAGCCATTCTTAACCTACATCAAGGGATGGAAGCTTACATCACTCTACCTTTGAAGAAAAAAAGGAGGAAAAATGACAAGCAAACGAATTGAACTCATTGCCAAACCCAATCCAGCTCACTTTGTTGGAGATGGATTTCGGGTGCATAATTTCATCCCAAGCTATCCCGGTTTGGATATGAAGCGAATGGATCCTTTCATTATGCTGGATTACAATTCCAAGTATGCCTTCCCTGCAAGTTCAAGTCCAAAAGGGGTCGGCGTACACCCACACCGAGGATTTGAAACGGTGACCATCGCCTATAAAGGAAAAGTAGAACATCACGATTCAGCTGGAGGAGGCGGGGTTATCGGAGAAGGCGGAGTGCAATGGATGACCGCCGCCAGCGGTGTTTTACACAAAGAATATCACGAGCGGGAATGGAGTAAAACCGGAGGAGATTTTCAAATGGTCCAACTCTGGGTCAACCTTCCTGCCCAATACAAAATGAGTGCCCCCAAATACCAAGCGTTAGATCATGAAAAAATCGCTAAGGTCAATCTACCTGAAGGCGCTGGTATTGTAGAGGTGATTGCAGGAGAATTTAAGGGCATTCAAGGAAGTGCCAGTACCTTTAGCCCCTTAAATATGCTCAATACCAAACTGGAAAAAGATGGGCAAGTGGAATTCACAATTCCAGCTGACCATAACACAGCCATGCTGGTTGTGGAAGGGAGTGTTCGAGTCAATGACACCGATATCGTCCCCACCGACCATTTGGCACTCTTTGAAAACAAGGGGGAGAACTTTACTGTTTTCGCTCTGCAAAAGGCTGTCGTACTGATTCTCAGCGGAGAACCCTTAAACGAACCCATCGCTGCCCATGGTCCATTTGTGATGAATACCCGGGCGGAATTGATGGAGGCTTTCCGGGATTTCAACGAAGGAAAATTCGGATACTTGGAGGATTAAATCCAAATTCCTTACCTCAGCAAAAGGCGGAACATCCTATTCCGCCTTTTTTTATTTTCACTGAAAGAAAAGATCACCCAAGTCAACGTACCTCAATTTCAAACCTTATTGTGGTTAAAAAAAAATTTTTTCAACCCTTAAAAAATCAATCAAAATTTTAGAATAGCTTTGGCGCAAATTCATCCGATGATACGGAAATTCTTTTCTTCTCATCCTCTCATGGATCAAAAATACGCCTCATGCTTAATGACGGGTTTGGCCTTTTGTTTTGTCATGGCTTGGATTCTTTTTTTAATTCCTAACCGGGAAGTTTATCAGTCCCAAGCAACTGAAACCCGACTTATCTTTTCGGATTTAAACCTTTCTGACTTGGGGTATTTGCCCATAGCCAACCCCTATGCTTCTCAGTTCAAAAATCAAGAAACCTCCTCTGATGGAGATATTCGACTGGGCTTATACTTACCTTCAAAAGGGGTTGATTTGGAAGAAAAACAACTGTTGGATTTAAGTCATAATCTCTCATTTAATTCGATTCTATCCCAGATCCACCCTTCTCATTTTTACTTCTAAGCGCTGGATTTTCCTCGCCTCGGCCAACATCTAACGGCCAACCCACTCACGTTTTTCAAATTCTGAATCACACCATTCATTCATGGAAAAAATAACTTTGCCTAAAGAGGCCTGGGGATCCAGGCTCGGGCTGATTCTTGCGATGGCAGGAAATGCGGTAGGACTGGGTAACTTTCTTAGATTTCCTGTCCAAGCCGTCCAAAATGGGGGTGGCGCATTTATCATCCCCTACTTGGTTTGCTTTCTGCTCTTGGGAATACCCCTGCTATTTATTGAATGGTCTTCCGGTAGGTATGGGGGAAAGTTCGGAAACCACAGCACCCCATTTATTCTGGATACCATGGGTAAGCGGGCCGCTTGGAAATACATCGGGGTATTTGGGATTTTCACCAACATCGGCGTAGTGGCTTATTATACCTACATCGAATCCTGGAGCTTTTCGTATGTGCTTCATGCCTTAATTGGAACCTTTGAAAGTCTGTCACAGGCTGAGGTAGCCCAATTTTTTGACCGGTATATTTCACTAGGAAGCAGCACCTTGGGTATTCCTTTGGAACCTTTGTTTTTTTACGTTTTGGTGCTTTTTCTCAATGTTTATATTCTTTCCAAAGGTTTGGGAGGAATCGAAAAGGTCGCCAAAATCGGAATGCCTTTATTGATTTTATTTGGGATTATTTTGGCCGTAACGGCTTACCGATTGGGAGATTCGGGGCGGTCTGCCGAATTTCCCCAGGCCAATGCATGGGATGGGTTTAATTTTCTTTGGACACCCCAATTTGACTCCCTGCTCAATCCCAAAGTCTGGTTGGCTGCGGCCGGCCAGATTTTCTTTACCCTTTCAGTGGGTATGGGCACCATTCAATGCTACGCCGCCTACCTTGACTCCAAAGACGACATCGCTTTGAATGCGGTATCTGCCGGATTTATGAATGAATTTGTGGAAGTAGTTTTGGGAAGTGCCATCGTCATACCCATCGCAGCGGGTTATTTGGGAATCGACTGGGTATTAGAAAATGCCGGATTCGGAATGGCCTTTCAGACGATGCCTTTTCTGTTCCAGCAATGGGGGGAATTCTTTGCCGCCATCGCCGGAGTTTCCTGGTTTGGTCTGTTGTTCTTCGCCGGCATCACCTCCTCTCTTGCCATGGGTACCCCTTGGATGGGATTTATGAAGGATGAATTTGGCTGGGGAAAGAAAAAAGGAGCTTATTCTTTTGGACTCATGGCCTTAGTGATGGGACTTCCTACAGTACTGTTCTACCAACAGGGTGTCTTTGAAGAATACGATTATTGGGCAGGCACGGTGAGTTTGGTGGTCTTTGCGCTTTTGGAATCCATTTTATTCGCCTGGGTATTTGGGATGAACAAAGGCTGGAATGAAATTACCACAGGAGCAGACATCAAGGTGCCTCAGGTCTATAGATTCATCATCAAATACATCACCCCTTTACTTTTACTCTTGGTCTTTTTGGGAGCCTTGATTACCCCAGAGGACAATGATTGGGCAACAACCATCCAATCACTCTTTAGTGGTCAGGGTTGGAATCTCGATCCCAATTCCATCATTGAAAAGCTCGCCCACAGCGATCTCAAAATGCAATTAGCAGCCAGTCAAAGTCAGGAAGAAAGCCGGATATTAGAAGAAAAAATTCGCTACGCTAACTTTGCCAGAATACAATTAGCATGTCTTTTTATGCTCATCTGTTTGCTGGTCTATTATGCCAATTACAAACGAAAAACTAAAGTCCAATGAATCCATTAGCTTTAACCCTACTCATGCTCACTCAGGCTTTGGTCACGGGTGCTACGCTTTACTTTCTACTTAAGGTATTGAAATCCCCAGAGAAAACTGAAAAATCTTAGCCCATAAGAGAGGGGAAAATTGAATTACTGGAATTCTGACTGCGGTGAGTGTCGAGCCTTTATACTTGGGAAAGGGAGTATTTTATTGAATTAAAATTCCCCTTCCCTTTTTTTATATCCAGGATTACTTCTTTAAGCGGGTACTGGCTCAGAAACCGCCTGCTTGACCTTTACCTTCCCTTTCTTCGATTTCTTTTTCCTTCCCCACCAAATTAAAAATCCAGTTACCGGCAAGGAGGCGACGATCGCACTTAGAAAAAAGGCAAGTACTTTCCCGGGTAAACCTGCAATTGCACCCACATGGATGTCATAATTCATCCGCTGAAGCTTATCTCCTATGCTAGCTTCCTCAAAACGGTTCCAGACATGGTCAACCGGGAGCTCCTCCAAAGTATATTGATCAAAATAGCGGTAATCCATTTTCCAATACGTGGAAGCATCCGGGTTGGCATTGGCCGCATAGGAACCGTGCTCGTAATCTGGCGGATGAACCTCGATCCATTCGGCATTGGGATATTCGGCGCGCATAGTCAACCAAACCTGATCAATCCCTGGAATTTCTCCGGTGTACTGTTGGGTAGAATCAGAGGCGGGTGCATAATATTCCACGAATTGTTTTCCACCTGTAGTGGCGGCATAGTAAGCATCCCTAAACCAGGTAAAGCCCCAGACCAATCCGGTTAGGGCAAAGACCAAGGCGAAAATCATCACATAAAATCCCAACACCTGATGGAGATCGTAATTCTTTCTTCTCCAACGGGCATCCCAGCGGATTTTGAAACTCTTACTGCTTCCTTTCTTCTTTTTGGGCCACCAAAGAACTAAGCCCGAAATCACCATCACCAAAAAGATCAGAGTAAAACTGGCGACAACCGGCTGTCCGATTTCCGGGGGCAACCAAAGGTAAAAATGTCCATCCAGAACTAGTCGAAAAAAGTCCGCGTACTCATCATTCAACTTGAGAATATCTCCGGTATAAGGATTGACATAGGCAATTTTATAATGATCATTTCCTTCGCCGTAGCTGAAAAATATTGCTTGAACCGATCGCTCCGCAGTCGGGTAAAGAATTCCGTGCAAGTGCCCCTCGGGAAAGGCCTCTTGGGCAATCTTACTGATTTGACTGGGGGGAAGGACAGCTTTGTCCTGTGGCTCCACAAACAAAAACGAATAGGTCAAGTCTTTAATTTCGGTCTGAAATGCATAGATGCATCCGGTCACTGCGACAATAAACACCACTAGCCCGGAAGAAAGTCCGAGCCAGAGGTGTATTTTTCCGAGCCAATGCTTTAGCTTCATTTAGAATCGGTAGTTAAAACTTAAGGCAATGTTTCGCAAGGACTGAGGAGTCACGGTGGACCAGCCCGAGAAATAACGTTCATTGCTCAGGTTATTGATTTTCAAAGCCAGCAAGTACTGACTGCTGGTGTAGCTGACCGCGGCATTAAAGACCTGATAGGCAGGAATCGCAAAGCTTCCATTGGCTCGGTTCAGCGTCAGATGCTCAGATGCAGCATTTCCCCCAAAACCCAATCCAAATCCTTTCAAACTTCCCGTGGGGATGGAATAGCTCAACCAGAAATTAACCAATTCCTCCGGTCCGGCTTCCTCGGGTCTCAAGCCCAGATACCCATTGATAGGATTGTCTTCGGTCACTTTCGCGGTATTGTTGGAGTAGCCGGCGATAATGCTCATTCCTTCGAAAGGAGAAGCGACCAAAGAAAACTCCACTCCCTTACTTTCCACCTCTCCTGCCTGTAGGGTATTGTTGATATTCTCCGGATCGTTGATCAGTCGATTTTTTACCCGGATATCGTAGTAACTCAAGGTGGCTGCCAGTTTATCTTTCAACAGGTTTGTTTTTACCCCAAACTCCAGCTGATTGGCTTGCTCCGGATCAAAAGCTTGTAATCTTGGATTGCTGCCATCGGCATTGGCTACCGTGCGCGGGGCTACATTGACAAAGCCGTTCATGTAGTTGGCAAATAGCGATACCTTGTCCTCAATCGGCTGATAAACCAGCCCCAGCTTAGGAGAGAGAGCCGTTTGGCTTTCTACTTCTTCCTCAATCCAGTAATCTGTTTTTCCTTCAAAGCGATCGGCCCGCAAACTAGCCATTACCGAGAGATTTGATCTCAGATTAATGACATCAGAGATATAGGCGCTCAAGACGGTACTTTTTCCGGTAGAATTTCCCTCGAAGGAATTGCGGAGCAAATCATCCACCCCTGCCTGAGTAAGCACTCCGGTATCACTTCCATCAGAAAGTTTGACTGAGCCATTGGCCACATACCCTGTACTTCCGTTGAAAATGCTTTGATCGTAATAGTCCAATCCCACGACCATTCGGTTTCTAAATTGCCCGATGGAGAAATCTCCGATGAAATTCTGCTGGATATCGGTGGTGATGGTTTGCCCATTTCGATCGGAGATAAAACGGGTAAAGGAATCTCCATCTCCGGCATCAAATAGGTAATGATAGTAGCCATTGGTCTCTGTCGCACTTCTGGAAATCACCGTTTGTGAAGTCCAATTGGGAGAAAGGGTATAAAGGGCTTGGGCCTGAATCCCGTAGCTGGGGTTTCGAATGCTTAATTCATTTCCCGTGAAGCTGTTTTCATAATTGGCTAAAAAAGGATCAATGCGATCAAATTTCAACTCTGCATTTCTGTTGAGAAAAATCATGGGGGCATTGACTGATTGAGATTGCAAAAACTCAGTATTGATCAGAAAAGTCAATCGCTCAGAGGCCTGAAACTTAAAAGAGGGAGCGATAAAAAAGGAGGTTCTATTTCCGGCATCCTGAAAGGTATTTTGGGACTGGTAGGCTGAATTGACCCGGATGGCGGTAGTTTCACTGATGGGCACATTGACATCGGCCGTCAGTCTGTTCATCCCGAAGCTTCCGGTAATAAAGCCAACTTCCCCTTTAAACAAGTCAAAGGGTTTTTTGGTGGTGATATTAATCAAGCCCCCATAAGAAATAACTGCACTTCCAAACAGGGTCCCAGAAGGTCCTTTGACCACGTCGATCGTCTCAATATTTGCCGGATCAAGTGCACCGTTATTCACGTTGGGCATACCATTAACCAAGGTCGGTTGGATGGAAAATCCACGCATGGAGTAGTACTCTGCCCCATCCCCTCCTCTACCGGTAGACTCCCAAAGACGGGTAACACCGGTAGCATTTTTCATCGCATCATTCATCGTAGTCACCACCTGTTCCCGCAGGAGGCGACCGGAAATGGAATTGTATACTTGTGGGTTTTCCAAGTCTTTTAAGGGAAGCTTCCCTACCGTAAAGCTGGAATCAGAATAAAACCGATTGGAGGAAAAATCAGTCACAACCACTTCGGCCAAGTCGGTTGAGCTTTCTTTTACCGAGAAATTCAGCGTAAGGGTTTGATTGGCACTTAGGCTGATTTCTTGTTCTTGCTTTTCCAATCCTACAAAAGAAGCAAAAACAGTATAGGAACCGGGTTCGATATTTTTGATTTCATAATTTCCAAAGCGGTCAGTGGTAGAGCCCTTGGAAAGACCTTTGATCCCCACGTTAACAAATTCAAGGGGTTGATTATCGGAGGTTGTGACTTGTCCTTTCAAGGTTGCAGATTGGGAAAGAACTACGAAATGAAGCATCCCAAACGCCAGGGTGAAGAGTAGAGATTTGATATTCATAAATCGGATTGATTTGACGCTGCAAACTTATTAATTGGATTAATTCTAAACAAACAATTTAGAATTAATCTCGATAAATAATTTTAACCCCTGATTAGAAGAAAAAATGTACACTTGTTTAACTCCCGGAAGTTGGATTGACCAAGAGCCAAACCACTTGGTAATTGCGATTCAAAAAATCAACTAGTTCATGGTTCAAACATTACACTGCGCTTTAATCGGGTAGGAGAGACGGGATTAGTTCCCGTTTCGACTTCCCACACCACCGTACGTACCGTTCGGTATACGGCAGTCTCTTGCTTTTACGCCTCGAAAGGCTTGTTTGGCGTTGTTTTCAGTTATCCTCCAATGGAATCACTCTTATCCATCCTTCGGATTCCGTCCTATTCTTTTGGTAAGGAGCCTGGTTTCCGAGTATCTGATCCTTTTCCTTTCGGTAACATTCATTCACTGCCATACGGCAAGGTTCGGGCCTTCCCAAACTAACTCGTGATCCGGTACTTTGCCTTCGGCTGACTCCTCATGACCAGCTTTACTCCGTACTTTCCCATACTTGAGGGATTTTCATACGTCCATGAGGTCTCCTCAGGTAAGGCAACCCACTTTCACTCCATGTCCCCACCTCATTTACACTCCGATGTCCGTGTAATCTTTGGATTTTGACTTACTTGGCCGTCTCATCCCATCGGATATGCCTGATAAGGTTCGTGTTCCTCGGGGTAACGATTTGCCGCCGGCTTCCTTCAGATTCCACCTTACGTTGGATACCCTTGCCTTAAGCTAACACTTCCAACTGCCAAGGCGTGTTCGGGACTTGCACCCTATAGCTATCGCCCATGCTGGGCACACCGAAAAAAAACCAATGGCCCAAAAGACCATTGGTTTTCAAAAATTCAAACCATCAACTGTGGTTCATAAACCCAATCTTAATTTCTTTAGTCATTCAGAGAATTGATCCATTTAGCGATTTTTAAGGCTTCCTCCCTGGGTACTTGAGGCATCGGCGGCATCGGTGTGGCGTAATCCGGCCAGTTTTCGGGCTCTGGATTATAGATCAACTCAACGATTCGTTCCGCGGAATACCTGCGCTCGGCAATTTCTTTAAAACCTGGCCCGACCTGTTTTTTGTCGGTAGCATGACAGGCCGTACAGGTATTTTTGGTCAGGAGTGCTTTGATCTCCGTTTCATTGACTACCTGGTCGGTTTGCCTCACGGTGGGTTGGGTAGGCGTTGCCGGTTTCTTAACCGGAGTGGGTTGAGCAGGCTGCTGGGCCACGGGCTTTGGCATTGCTTTAATTTCCATTTTTTCCCCGGCTGGAATTTCATTGAGCGTATAATACGCATCCATGTGAACCAACTCATTAGAGCTACCCTTCTCTCGGATACCTGGGAAACTCAAGCGATGAACATGATATTGATACAAGGTATCCAACGCAATTCTGACTTTCATTCCATCTTCAGAAACCCTTATTCCCTTAATCTGGTGGGTTTCATTCCGAACAGGAGCGGAACCATACACCGGAAAATACTTATAGGTAAAGCTGCCCACGAAATAACTGTCCTTGTTCATGGCGCTTTCTTGATCTACCGGATGGGTAAATTCGATTTCAAATCCATCCGGCTTGGCTTTGATATCCCGGATTTCAAAAGGTACCTGCCGGTTCCATATCAGGCGCTGCAGTCCTTCATTGGCATCACCGGCTGAACCCCAACCTCTATTGGTTTCGCCTACAAACAAAGACTGATCTTCGGCAAAAGCCATCCGAAGCACCCCGGACTGAAATCCGGAACGGAAATCAATCGAGGCCCCTTGATAAACCCCATTGACCTGCTCCAGCATGATTCGCATAATTTTACTTTGCCCCTGATCTCCTACCAGAATCTGGCCTCCAAAAGGACCCCAGTAACCTTCGGGAATGACTAAAGGCTCGGAATTGGAAATCCCATGAATTCCATGTGGCAACCAAACGGCCGGTAATTTGATTTCGGGCAAGGACTCCTTTGCCTCATATAGCGTGATAAAATTATCGTCCTGAACATTTTCAGGCTTGATATAGCGTCCATTTTCATCCTTTACCTTTTGTGGGTCCACCACTTCATTGAACTCCGCGGTAGTCATTTCGATAGGTGAACCTTCAGTTTGAGCCCAACTCAATCCAGCCGGATGCCCACTGAAGTCTCCCTTTTCCAAATGCCATAAGCCACCTGAGGCCATGTAATCCCCCTGGTTTTCGGTATAAAAAATCTCTCCATTAAGGACCCCCGGTCCGGCAGGAGATCTCATACCTGTGGCATAAGGCTCGATTCTTCCATCACGATGCACTTTTAGGGTCCATCCCCGATAAGGCACGCGACTCTCCCCTCTCCACCATTCCTGATCCCCAAAGGCAACATTGGTGGTGACAAGAAAAGTATTGTCCGGAGCCAATTTGGGACCAAAACTGTACTCATGATAGTGAGCCGAGAGCGGCCAAGACGCCACTGTTTCATAATAATCCGCTTTCCCATCAGAATCCATATCCCGAAGTCGGGTCAATTCCCCTCTCTGGACCACATAAAAGCTTCCTTCTTCATAATGAAGACCTAAAATTTCATGAAGCCCTGAGGCAAATTTCCTAAAATAGGGACGGGCTGAAGTGGGATTTTCGACCACATACACATCCCCCCGGCGGGTAGCAACTCCCAGATTTCCATTGGGAAGCATTCCTAATCCCCCAACTTCCAGCAAAGTACCTTCCGGTGCGGGAACTCTCACAATTTTGAAGAAATCTTCCTCTTTGGGAGATTCCTGAGCTTGAACTGAGTAGCCTAATCCCAGGCAAAGGCCCAAAATCAGGCGTATATGTTTTACTAGCATGTTATTGCGCATTTTCAATCTTCGTTAAAATAGCAGGGTATAGGTAAGCGTGGAATTGATGGGCAACACCACTTGACCCTCGGAGTTCACAGTAGGCTTCATGTTAGCATCCGAAAGTGATAGATACAACCCGGTATCTTCAATCAAATACAGCCCCTGTTTAATTTCTTTGATCTGGGAACCTTCTGCGATGGCAATGACCTCGGATCCGGAATTCCCCAGCGTAATCGTTCGCTTTATTCCTGTACCATCTTCTAGTAGCATAAGCACATCACTGATCTGATTTGCTCCGGCCTGCGCCAGAAATTTGACTGCTCCATCTCCCATAACCTGATATCCTTTAGGTTGGAAATCGGCAATACCTGCTATCGGATCTGATTTGGATCGGCTATCCAGGTATGTTTGACTTCCCAAAGGACGAGAAACCCCATTTCCTCGGTTATTCCACATCGGGGTTGCGTCTAAGAATTCTCCGCGCCAAACCCGAATCAAGCGTCCAGTGCTCAAATCGTAGGAAAAATGAATTCCTGCTTGGGAGGAAACCGAAACGCCATGGGAAATTTTTCCCCGATCCGGCATTTCCATAAAAGAGCGGATGATTGGATTTTCTTGGGTATCTACCCAAATTGGGTCAGTATTCCATTCGGCAAATCCCGCCGGTTCACTTAAGGCAACCGGCCAAAGGTTGGCCTCACTCACTTGCAGCCTAAATCCCTGCGTACTCCAATCACGGGGTTTGGAAACCCAAAAAGTAATCGGATGACTGCCTTTTTCTAAGTTGGCTTCCAGGTTAATTCCATTTCTGCTCAATTCCCCACTGGATTGATCGGCCAAATCCATCCGAACCAATCCTTGCGCGGAAGCCATGTCAAATCGGTAGATTCCTGATTTTTCCACTTGCAGTGTTCCTTCTACTTTGACAAGTGAATTTCCCCTAACCCCAGATGAAAAATCAGCCAGAGTCTCAAATTCACCGGTTATATCCGGGCTTTTCCCTTCGATTTGATTCAATTCGGTAAAACTGCCTGCGTAGGCTTCATAGGTCAACGCGTTGATTTGGGGGGCGGGGGTATCCATGGCCTTAACTTCCAGGTTACGAATGGCAATTGGCCCATGGTCTCCCTGAATCCGAAGCGGACCTCGGGCTATGTCCTTTGCTTGTAATGCCCCTCGGGTAGGACCACTCAGCGAAACATCTTCCTGGACCACTACTCCATTCAACCGAACGTATCGAATGTGTGCATTTTTGATTTTTTCTCCGGAAGCCGAAAAGCGGGGAGCTTCAAAGCCCACTTCCAAAGTTTGCCAAAGCCCAGGAGCTTTGCTTGCATTTTGACGGGGAGCATAACCTTCATACCCTTTTTCAGCCTCAGGTTTGGACTCGTCCCACCGCTGGTAAATGCCTCCATTGTCTCCAGCTTTTGGATAGGTGGTCGTCCAGCTGTCCAACAGTTGAATTTCATATTGGCCTTGTAGGTAAAGTCCCGAATTGGAGCCTGGGGCCATGAGGTATTCCATTTTTAGCTCCACATCTCCATATTCTGATGAGGAGATGAGGTCTTTACCGGGATTTTTCCGATCCGGTAGATTATAAAAGACGGTCCCCTCCCCATCGGAATAGAGCATTGTGGCTTCCTGTGGATCAGCCCAAACTTGGGCAGCCTCCTTCCAGCTTTTGGAGGGAGATTGAAAATCCGAAAGGGTCAATTGAGTCTGCCCTTGGCTTGAAAATGATCCTGCGCAGAGCAAAAACATTCCCAGTCCAATCTTTCCAGAATTGAATTTCATAAATTTTAGCGAAGTGATTTTAATTGATTAAGTTAAGCAACTGGCAGAAAAAATCCACCAGTTGCTTTTTTTATTGCCTTAATATCCAGGGTTTTGTTCCAGGTTAGGATTGGAAGTGATTTGAATCTGAGGAATAGGGAATAAATTCAGGTTAGGATCATTGGTTGGACGGTGATCCCACCAGTCTCCGGTGCTGAATTTACCAAATCTGATCAAATCAGTTCTTCTTTTCCCTTCAAAGATAAACTCTCGTCCCCTTTCGGCAAGTAGCTCTTCTAGGGTCAGGGTAGAAGTAGTATACGCAGCATCAGCCCAATCCTCAGGAGCGAATGCTCGTTTCCGGGAAGCATTGATCAGGTCTACGGCCTCTGGGGTTGCCTGTCCTCCGTTTTGACGCATCAAAGCTTCAGCCTTGTTGAAATAAATCTCGGTGAGACGATAAATGATATAATCATTCTCCCAGTATCCCTCATCATCCACGGTACCGGATCGGTATTTATGGAATCGAGCACCACTGTTTTCTTCCCCGTCAGTCATGGATCCTTCTCCGGTTTGTCCTTCACTGTTTCGTCGGATCGAATTGACATACACCAAAGGTTCACCGTCATATTCCTCTGTACCTAGGATCGGATCATCCGTACCATAGAAATACTGCGGGCCAAATAAGAACCACTCTTGCTTTCTAAGGTCATTTTCCTGGTAAGCATCAAAAGCTGTAGGGATAACCACAAAGGCATTCCATCCACTGTAGGTCACATTTAAGGCCTGGGACATGTTCCCGTAACCAAAATAAAAACCTCCCCAATTGAAGGTAAATCCACCTTCTCTACTGAAAGCAAATTGGAAGATATTTTCCGGGGACAGGTGATTGTCATTTTCAAAGGGTCCCAAAATATCCGAGTCCAAGGCCATGGTTCCGGTAAGTGATCCCCCTTCTCCGTTAATCACTTTATCGGAATATTCGATGCATTTATCCCACATCGGAGTACCCGCCCAAGTTTCTGCGTTTAGGTAAAGTTCTGATAGCATGGCATAGCCTGCTGCTTTGGATACCCGACCTACCAATGCTTGGGAAAGGGGTTCGAGCATTTCCACATTTTCCTCCAGCTCGGTCATCACAAAATTAAATACCTCAGCCCGAGGGGAGGTGGGTGGATTAAGTGGCTCTCCCACCTGAGTGATAATCGGCACATTGCCCCACATATCCATGATGCGCATGTAATGGTAGGCACGCATGACTTTCACTTCGGCGATTAATTTGTCCCGCTCTTCTTCGGTCAAACCGGCACGCTGAATATCGAGGGTTTCCAAATCACCTAAAATCGCATTGACATAGCCTACTCCTTCCCACATAAGAGACCAAGCAGAACGCATGCGGGGTTCGTCAGGTGTCCAAGTATGATAGTGAAGTCGAATGTGATCTCCTCCATCAAAGCCATGTCGACCTTTCTGTGGCCAAGCTACTTGATCGGCAGCCATTTCACTATGGTAATAAAATCCATTTTGTCCCGTGGGAGCAAGCCAAGCCTGCATGTGGGTAAAGGGACGCAAGACACCCTGCATTACTTCGACCTTGTTATTATAGAAGTTATCCTTGGATAGTTCACTGTAAAAAGTCTCGGAGAGATCCATACAACTACTCACTCCAACAAGGACAAAAGCGACTAAAATTTGATATGTTTTTTTGATAAATTTCATAGTTCTCCTTTTTTAGAAAGTGATGTTCAAACCCAGGGTATACGAATTGGTCCGTGGATAGAATCCGCGGTTATCTATCCCGGTGGTGAAACCTGTATCCTGCAACTCAGGATCCAATCCGGAATAACCCGTAAAGGTCAGTAAATTTCTCCCGGTGGCGTATACCCGGAGGTTTTTCACTGCTTTTCCACTCACATCAAAGTTGTACCCGATGGTCACGTTGTCCAGCTTCACGAAGCTTCCATTTTCCAAATAATAATCCGAGAACTGCGGATTATCGTCCAACTCGGCATTTTTGGTGATGGCACTGCTTAACAGGTTATTGGGCAACCAGGCCTTATTTCCAAAATACAAATCTTGTGTATTGAGGATATCATAGCCAAATTTTCCTCGGAAGAAAACCGTAAAGTCCCAGTTTTTATAACTGATGTTATTAGAAAGGGAGGCCATGTATTTGGGTACTCCATTTCCGATCACTGTCAGATCACCAGGAGTGATTTCGCTAGCAGAAACTGCATCTCCGTCAGCATTGAAAAACAACCACTTGCCATCTTCATCAAATCCGGCAAAGCGTTTTCCGTAGAAGTTTCCAACTTTCCCGCCTTCTTCCAGTCGAATCGCAGCACCGAGATTACCCGGAGAAGGCAAAAAGCCATATTCCAAGAAATCCGCAGAGTAAAACTCATTGGAAAGCGTACTCAATTCATTAAATTGGGAGTTTGCGGCAAAATCCACACTGTATCGGAAACCCTCTTTTTCCACAATCACCCCATTGAGGTAAAGTTCCACCCCTTTGTTTTTGATACTTCCTACATTGGTGTAAATGGAGCTTCGAACGAACGGAGGCTGCTGTGCAGTGTAATTATTAAGCAAGTCCACGGTATTACGCTGATAGATATCCAAAGAACCGGTTAAGCGATTGTTGAATACGCCAAAATCCAATCCAATATTCCATTCCTGTTTTTTCTCCCACCGAAGGTCTGGATTTGGGTTTCTGGAGGGTCCGTAGGTCTGATAGAAAATTCCCTCTTGAGGATACACTCCACCGGTACTTAAAGTAACCAAGGACTGGTAATTAGGAATCCCCTGATTACCGGTGACTCCATATCCTACGCGAAGTTTCAAATTGTCTATCTGACTGATTCCGGAAAGAAAATCCTCTTTGGAAAGATCCCATCCGGCAGAAAAGGCCGGGAAGTTACCCCACTTGTTGTTTGCCCCAAATTTGGACGAGCCTTCTCTTCGGAAAGTCACCTGACCAAAATACTTTTCATTGAAGGAATAGCTGACTCGGCCAAACAAAGCAATCAAGGTATTGTCATCCTTGAAGCTCCCCATACCGGGTCTGGGAAGCAAAGTATTGTTGATCGCACTACCCGCACCCAAGTTCCAGTCCAGAAACGCATCGGTAGTAAACCCATTGTTGTTGACCGCAAAATTCTCGTAGGTGCTGTACTGATACGAATATCCTCCAATAAAGTCGAAGGCATGATCCCCAAAGTTTCGCTTATAATTTACGGTGGATTCAAATACGTTGGTCCAAGTCAATTCATTGTACTTCCGAGCGTATCCGGTTCCCTGATATTGGGCATTGGGACGCTGGGCAAAATCCAAGAGCGATCGATACTGTCGGTCGTTGAAAGTGTTTCTAACATGTGCTCCAAAAGCACTAACCGTCAATCCTTCGATGATTTCAAAGGTGAATCGGGTATCCCCGGAGAAAGTTGCCTGATTTCGCTCATTGATCCGGTGCTGTAGCCGTGACAGAGGGTTGTAGTTATTAAAGGCTTCCGTTTCTACAAATTCACCGTTTTCATCCCGAATCGGCGCGGTTGGATTACGTTGAATTGCCTGTTCAAAATCAGTGCCTCCACCTCCTAAAAGATTGGCTAAATTAAAATTAGTGGCCAAATTGGACTGCATCTGCAATCTACCCTCAAGTCCGGTCTGATTAAAGTTGATTCTGCCCCCAAACTGTCGACGGCTATTTTCTTTGGCCATCCCTTCGGCATCATTAAAGTAAAAGGAAGCCCGGTAATTGGAATTCAACGTACCTCCGGAAGCGGCAAAATTATGGTACTGACTGAAGTTTTGTTTGTTGAGCAATTCATCATACAGGTCAGTGGAAGCTCCCAAATCATTTCCTTCACCAATTAAGCCTTGATCGATTAGGTCTCGGTATTCCTCAGCAGTGAGAAAATCGGGTTTTCTGTCCACCACGTCCCGCTGGAAATAAGTAGAATATTCGAATCTTGGATCACCGGCTTTTCCTTTTTTGGTTGTAATGAGAATCACCCCATTATTTCCCCGGGTACCGTAGATGGCTGCAGCCGAACCGTCCTTGAGCACATCAAATGATGCAATATCATCCTGCTGCAATAAATCCAAGCTTCCCCCTGGAATCCCGTCAATGACAATCAATGGACTCAGGTTTCCGGTCAAGGAGGTCACCCCTCTGAGCTGAATGGCAGCTCCAGAGTTCGGGTTGTTACCTTCCGTTCGCGTGATACTCAATCCAGCCACCTTTCCTTGAATCAAATCCAAAGGCGAGCGAACCCCACCGGAATTGAAACTTTCCTCATTTACTTTAGCCACTGAGGAGGTGATTTCTCTCCGCTTTTGGGTTCCGTATCCGATCACGACAACCTCCTCAAGGGATTTAGTGTCTTGCTCTAGATTGATGGTGAATTCGCTCTGCTGTCCCACGGTAATTTCCTGGGTTAACATCCCGATGAAGGACACGACCAAGACAGATTCCGAAGAGGATACGGTCAGACTGAAGCTTCCATCCAGATCGGTTACCGTCCCATTGGTGGTTCCTTTTTCAATCACCGATGCGCCCGGTAGGGCAACTCCTGTATCGTCATAGACTACTCCACTGACAGCAACATCTTCCTGTTCCTCAATGACCACCGATTGGGAGGCTTGGGCAGTACTGTTTCTGCGTACATGGATATTTCCATTGACCTGTTTAAAATTCAATCCCGTTTGCTTGGATATCTCCACTAGCGCATCGTAGACATTAGAATTTGCCTTCAGATTAACTTGAGGCACATTTTTCAACTCTTTGTTGGTGTAGACAAAGTTGAAACCCGTGGCATGCTCAATCCGGTTAAATGCCTCTAGTAATCCGGCATTGCTAAGATTGAGTGTCAATTCTACCTGATCGATGGTCTTAATTTGTGCATTGCCGGAGTTGGCAAATAAGACGCTCATCGAAAGGCATTGAATCAGAAAAACTTGTAGTATTTTTTTGGACATAGCCCATACATGAAATAGTATGACTTTTTTCATAACTTTACTTAGTGTTTAGACTTAAAGAAGGGTTTAGGCATCAGGTGAAAAGCGTTTTCGAGACAAATTTTCACCCAGTAAAGGCCGGGGATGTTGGCGCATTCCCGGCTTTCTACTTTTGGTTTGGCGGATGTTTCATAGGCGTTTTTTAGGGTTTGAAAGTTAAATTGACTGTTTTTCCATTGATTTTGTAGTTAAATCGGGCACTATAGCTCAAGCCCTCCAAAATATTTTGAAGGGTCTCATCCTTGAATTTTCCTGAAACTGTGGTATTGATGGGGATGGTACCTTGGATTTCGAAATTGACCCCATACCAGTTTTCCAGCATTAAAATCGCCTCCTGGACCGAAGTTTTCTCAAACACCAGGGTTTTGTTTAGCCAGGCCAAAATATCCTCTTGTTCAAAGTTTCCCTTTTCCCAGCTTTTACTTTCAAGATCAGACTTGATCGTTTCTCCGGGATTAAGGATGGCTTGATTGGACTCATTTTGACTATCCTCTACACGCACTTTGCCACTGACAAGGGAGACAGCAATTTCATGTTCAGGATAGGCATTGATATTAAACGAGGTCCCCAAGGCAGTGGTCACAAGGTGTTTTGTCCGGACTACAAAAGGCATTTCGGGATTTTTGGCCACTTCAAAAAAAGCTTCTCCTTCCAATCGGATTTCCCGAATCCCACCCACAAAACTTTTGGGATAGGTAATTTTTGAACCTGAGTTTAAATGAACCTTTGAGCCATCCTCCAGGCTAATGCTGGACTTGACGCCAGCCGGAGCAGCAAAACTCACCCATTCTACTTTAACTTCCTGCTCCAGTGGGTCATTCTTGATTTCTGGTAAGAAAAATAAACCAACCACTGCAAGTAACAAACCGGACAAAACCCCTATTCTGATTTTAAGATGTTTCCGCTTTTGCCGCTCCCGCTCCAAGTTATATTTCTGAATCGTACTCCAGCTATCTAAGTCTACCATCAAGGTAGCATCCACTTTATCGCCTGATTCCTGCTTTTCGATCGCTTGATTGATTTTTGCAAACAACTCAGCTTCCTTTGAGGAGGAAAGGGATACTTTTTGACGGGAAAGGTGAATCAAGAGCTCCCTGGCCTCTTTGATTTCTTTGACTTTGGATGGATACTGTGCCAAAAATTCGACCCAATAGGTCTTACTTTCGGAATCATTTTCCAAGACCCATTTTCTAAAATCCGGGTCTAAGACAAAATCTTCGGTGCTGTACTCTGACTTGCTCATAAAGGTTTCTTTCACCTATACAAGCCCGATATCCTGAAAAGTTATCCTTTGATTTGACTATATTTTTTAAAAAATTCTCAAAACAAAATTTATTTACTCATAAGAATAATAAAACCAATGATTATTTTGATTGATATCGAAGATTTTAAATTAGATATGGCTTTCCAAGCTAGGGTGTAGACCGAACGTAAATTGATATTCATAATTTTGGCCGTATCCTCATAAGAAAAATCCTCAAAAAACAGGCAGTTGATCACTTCCTTTTGCCTGAATGGAAGCTGCTGAAGTGCCTTGGACAATTGAGCTTTCATTCCCTGATTGTAAGTATTAAGAACCAGCCTATCCTCTATACTTTCAATGGCTGATTCCTCTCCGGCAATAAAAAACTCATTCTTGGTTTTTCTCTTGTTTTGCTGCATGGATTCTTTATGAATCCGATTGGAAAGGCATTTAAACAAGTAAACTTTTATTTTATCGGTCTTTTGTAAATGGGAATGGTACTTCCAAAGATCCACAAAAACCTCCTGAATCGAATCCAAAACTAGATCCTCATCTGATACCAAGGAACATCCAAAACGATAGAGATCCTGAATAGTTCGCTGATAAATCAAGCCAAAAGCCGCTCTATCCCCCTTAATTAGGGATTCCCAAAGCTCTTGGTCATTAATTTCCGCGGATGAGGGTTGTGGATTCACTCTATTTTGGGTCATTGATTCAAAGTGAAAAATAAGAAATCCATCTGAGTAAAAAAAGATTTTTTAGACAATGAGCCGATCTTCTTATAAGTTTTCATAAAAGTCCTAGCCCCAATCCATTTATTTAAATAAAGTAGATTTGGCACCAGGATACCCTTTTCTTAAGAATACCGGTCAAACGACAAAAAATACGGCAAACAGCGTATGGAATTCCAACCCCAATCCCCCGTCCTTTAGGCAAGAATTCAACCTTACGCAAAACCATGAAAACGTATTTATCTTTTGCCCTTGCTGCCCTGTTTTCCGGCAGTATTTGGGCTCAAACAGCCCCTAGCTACACCTATGATATTGGAGGGAAAATCGAAAAGATGACCCTAACCGATGCCGGAGTCCTTCTGATCAATGGAAGTAATGGATTAGCCGGCATCCGTCCAGGAGCGGATAGTCCCCATTTTAACTTTGCCGAATACGGTAAAATCAAAGAAGAGGAAATGGAATTGGTTCCGCTCAGCCCCTATGTTATTTTAACCCAAGGAGGAAAATCACAAATTCCTGGGACTATCTTTGCCAACTCCAAGCGCACGGTCATTGATGTAATCACCGGAAAAAAAGTTTTCGTCACCGAGGAAAATGGCTGGAAGCAAATTGCCCAACTTAAAATCTTTCTTCCCGAAAACAAACTAGTAGTCGTTGGGAATCGGGAAAAAAGCGAGGGTGAAATCCTGGCAGTAGGCATATACGACATGGCATCTGGTAAGCAAGAAGGATTTGCCAATTTGGATCCCAATGCAGGAAAAGTCCGAAGTGCTGCAGCCATTCCGATGAGTTCGGGAGCTCCTTTCTTACTCCAGGATCAAGTTTTTGTTCCTACCACCAAAGGGGTAGTCAGCGCCAATGTGAGTAACGGGAGCATTATTTGGGAAAATGAGGTAAAAAATCTAACCAGCATGATTGCCGATGAAACGGGAAGCGAAATCTATGGATTTGAGGAGCGAAGTAATGGGGACACCCGAATTCACAAATTTGGAAAGGACGGGCAGGCCCTCTGGGAGAAAGAGCGAAAAATCAAAGGCGCGATTACCAGATTCCAGATCCTTCCCGGAGGATTGGCGGTGGTCAGTGATGTGTTTAAGGGAGGCAGCAGCTTAGTCAGCCAATTAAGCGGTCCTGGTGAGTCTAAAATTGCCTTTTTGGATGCCTCAACTGGAGAAGATTTATGGGAAAAAGCCCCCAAAACAAAAGGGTATGTTCAGCATTTTTACGTGATGGAAGACGGGATCCTATTCGGATTACAGGAAGGCGGGATCAATAAAATCAAATTTGACGGGACTCCACTGTTCAAAAAACCCATTGATACCGGAGCTAATATTCATACCATGGCTACCACCCCACAAGGGATGATTTACATCACCGATACCGATGCGAATATTATTAATCTCAGTACCGGAGAGGCGAAGTGGAAAAAAGGCATTCAGTACAAGAAGGCAACAGCTGTATCCAGTGCCTACGACAAGGCGAATGGACGCTACTTGATCAGCACGGGCGAGGAAATCATGGCTATCGATGAAAACACCGGAGATGTGAGCACCTTTGCCAAGCTAAAATTTGAAGGCAAAGAAAGCCCGAGCGAAATAGGAGTACGCTCCTCAGGGATCTTTTTGGCTTCCGATCAAAATATGATGTTGCTGGATGGCGATGGAAAGGAAAACTACCATGTATTTCATAAAGCTCCTGGACAAAGTACCTTGACCAAAATAGCCCTGGGTGCAGTTACCTTAGCTTCGGCAACAGTCGCTGCAGCCGCCGCTTCCCAATCCACCTACAGTTATTACATCGGTGAATACAGTAGTGCCGATGCCATGCGGGCCAGAAACAATGCCCGCGCGGCAGAGTCCTTCTCTAACATTTCCTCAATTTCTTACGGAGAAATGACCAAGCGCTTTAAAGCAACGATGGCTACGGAAAATGCACGCTTTATCTTGACTGATCTCAGCGACGGCGTAGGGCTGGTCAAAGTCAACAAGGACAGTGGAAAAACCGAAAAAGAAATTGTCCTCAAAGACAAAAAGCCGGTTTATGAAGTGGATGATATTGAGGGCTACCTCTATTATTTGGCCGGTTCAGGTCAAATCAACGCATATGATTTAAAAAATTAAAAATTGATAGATTTTTTTAAGAGCTCCTTGGTTGTTTCCCCAAGGAGCTTTTTTGAATCCCTGGCTATCACATGATCCTTTTCTCCGTACCTGTACGGATATAAAATCTGTAATTGATGGTATTCTCCCCTGTTTTTGGTTTAGCCAATTTTGATTTCGAAATCAAAAACAGAACTCATGAAAAGTTTCCTACTTATTTTCCTCCTACTTTTTGTAGATGCCTTTCCTGGCAGCACCCTCAATGAAAAAGACCTCAAGGTCACCAGCTTCAATAAGAAAAAGCAAGGAAGCAAAGCCCCAAGAAAAGTTTTTATCAGAAGTTTCAATGCCTATTTTGAGGTATATGAGGAAGCTACTGCTAAAACCTCAGGCTCCAAGAAAGAGCGTGCAAATCGGACTACCTTTACTTCGGGCACTATGACCAAAATGGGCGTTCAAATCCAAGGAGTGGACGTCCCTGATTTCCAGCAATTAATTGATCAAGCTTACGAATCTTTTGTGAGCCAATTAAAAAGTCAGGGATTTGAAATTATGACTGCAAGTGAAGCAAGTCAATTTGACTATTATTCGGGATGGACCACCAAAAAAGGGGGAGCTTCTTCCGATGCTCAGGTGGAAGGCTACATCATGGTTACTCCCCAGAATTATGACTATTTGGTAAAATCAGTGACCAAAGGAGGGAAAGAAAAATTCGGAAGAGGACTGGTAGATCCCACCCCGAAAATTTCAAAGGAATTGGGAAATGCATTTATTGCAGATGTAAGTTTCTCTTTTCCATTTGTTACCTTGGACGCCGATGCATCGACCTGGACCAATTCAACGTCAGTGAAAGCAGATATCGGTTACCGGATAACACCATTTTTAGACCCAACTGAAAACAACCGGTCTATTGCCAATTTTGGGGTAAGCCCCATTCCTACTCAAGTGAGGTTTATTTCCGGATTGGATATTGGTAGTAACCCATTGTTTCATGCCAAAGTAGAGCCCAAAAAAGCAGTCTATGCGGAAGGGGTTTTTAAAGACAAAAAAATTAAGGAAGTTACCCAGGCACAGTCCGATTTGTTTTCAAAAACAGGTTATACCCAGTTGGTAATGACCTCCGGGGATCAGCAAACAGTAGCCTCCCATTTTGCTGATTGTGACCATGATGCCTATGTGGCTTTTGCCTCAGGGGTAATGAAAGACATGCTGGACACAGGGATTTCTAATTTTCTGGAATTAACCAAAGATTAGACCATCCCGCCCACCAGATTATTTTCCAAGGCAAACTTCAAAAGACCAACCAGCGTGTTGGTCTTTGTTTTTTGGTAGATGTTTTTTCGGTGAGTTTCTACGGTCCGTTCTGAGATATTTAGCTTTTCACCCACTTCTTTATTGGAGCACTCCTCAAAAATCAACCGCAACACTTGCTTTTCCCGGTCGGTCAAGATCCGTTCATCTTCTGGGAATCTCATCCGCTGAATCAGAATTTTTTGGATCGCTGAACTGAAGTACATTCCTCCTGAGTATACTTCTCTCAGCGCCTTTAACAATTCCTCATGAGCCGCTTTCTTTAAAACATAGCCTTCTGCACCTGTGGCCAGTGCCTCTTTGACCCGATAGGGTTCCTCATGCATGCTTAGAAAAATCAATTTGATCTTCGGAAAAATCGTTTTGACTTTTTGGGCAAAAGCAATCCCGCCAATTTCAGGAATGGAAATATCTGAAATAATGAGATCGGGAGGAATTTGACCCACCTTTTCCAAGGCTTCCTCTACGGTAGTTGCCGTTTCCACAGCGTTCACATCCGATTGACTTTGGATCAAAAACTTCAATCCATCCAACAGAATACGGTGATCATCAACAAGAAGAACATTCATTTCTACGGTATTTAATTGGCTCGTCGAACATACGGAAAAGTGACCAATAACTCTGTCCCTTGCTGTTGGGGTTGGGTAAAAAGTTCCAGTTTACCTTGGAGCAATTCCGCCCGGGTACTGATATTTTTCCAGCCATTTCGTTTGCTAGTTAGAAAAATCCCGGAATCGAAACCCTGCCCATCGTCTAAAATTTGAAGCCGTGCTACCTGATGATTGTGAGATAAGTTTACCGAGATGTTTTTTGCATTTGCATATTTGAGCACATTATTGACCCACTCCTGACAGATTCGGAAAAGGTTGATTTCTAACAATTCATCTAATCGATCGGGAAGATTTCCTGCCTCAATGTGAAGGTATACTTTTTGACTGGCATTGATCCGGTGAGCTAAGTCCTCCAAGGCTGAAAGGAAACCCTGTCGGATTAGAGTGGCGGGCATCAGATCATAGACCACATTGCTGATTTCTTTAGACATTTCATCCAAAACCTCATCAGTACGGCTGACCAGCTCGGTTTTGAATTCCTCTTTGGCCGAATTGCTTTTCAGTTGGGAAACATACAATCGGAGCGCAGAAATGTATTGCCCAAATCCATCGTGAAGGTCTTGGGCCATACGTCGGCGTTCTTGCTCTTGAGATTCTAGGGAAGCTTGAATATAGGCTTCTTTCACTTTCAGTTCTCGGTCTTTGACTAGGAGTTCCTGCTTGCGTTTACTCCGATTTTGATAAAAGAAAAAGGCTACTCCAATCAGAAGAATCAGCAAGCCAAGAGCTGCAAAAGCGAAATAATTCCGTTGCAAGGTCGCATTTTTCTCCTGAAGCTCGGCAGTTTGAAGAGCGATTTGATTTTCCTTTTTCTCCAAATCGTATTTCACTTGGAGGTCAGTCAAGAGCGCTGCATTTTCTTGACTAAATACTTTCTTGTTGAGCTCCTCATATTCCTCCAGGTAAGCATTGCCTTTTTCAAAATCTCCTTTTCGGAAATGGATTTTAGCCAAGGTATTTTTTAGCGTCAACGAATAATTGATCAATTCTCGGTGCTCCTTCAATAGTTCGATTCCCCTTTCGGCAAAACCTTCGGCCTTATCTACTTGACCCATCATCAAGTAAGAAGCTGCCATATTGCTGACAATACTCAATTCCATTTTTGGATCAGGGGTAAAACCATCAGAACTATCCAAGGCGACCTCTAACAAAATCAGCCCTTTCTCAAAGTTCCCCTGCTCCACATATAAGCTACCTAAATTATCATGTATCCGGTGAAAAAGAACCTTATTTCCAGCTTCTTTGGCATAGGATATAGCCCGGTTATAATACTTGATCGCCTCCTCAAGTTGCCCTAAGATTTTGTAACAGACCCCCAAATTTGCACAGGAAATAGCCATTCCATCTAAATTTTTCAAATCTTCACGAATTCCCAAGGCTTCGAGATGATATTTGATCGCTTGATCAATCAAATCCAATTCCTGATTTGCCAGGCCCATATTCGAAATATAATTTACATAATCCCCTGGCCTTGAATTGGGATCTTTTTGGGCCAAGGTAAGTGCCTCTGAAAAATAGGCAATCGCTGCCTTGTAATCAGAAGAATTCAACCGATTCATCCCTAAATTATTGAAAGAGCGCTGCTCAAGAGCCTTCCAACCTTGCTTTTTACTTTCCTTCAAAATCTCTGAAAAAATAATCAACGAACTATCGGTCTGTTGATTAACATCATAGTAGATCCCTAAATTCTGTAGGATTTCATAGTAAATTCGGGACCTGCCCACCTCTTTCTCCGCGGATTTGAGTACCTGTTGAATTTTTTCTTTCGCCTTTTCGCCTTCACTGAAAATCATTGAAAAGGTTTGCTGCTGAATGGCCCGGTACCGAATGGAATCGGAAAGATCTTGATTCTGGAAAACTTGCTCCAAGCTATCAGATCGGGATTGCTGTCTACCCAGTAAAGTTGAAGACACCAAAAACTGGAGGAAAAAGATGGAAAAAAGGCGAATACGGTTCAAATGCTAAAGGTTTGGGAATTCAAAGTAAATGCTTCAACACACTTTTCAAATTCTTTTTTTGATTTGAGGTACTATTTTTTCTGCGAAAAATTCTGTTTTCATCCTGAGCCACCCACGAAATTAAAATGAATGCTATTCCCTACTGACCTTCTGACCAACCTTTTTGGAAGCTGATTTTTAAAAAATACCCACTAGTACGGATAGCAAATCCCAAAATCAGGGGATTTCACCTGCGCTTCTTCTTTGTCAACTTGCCAAAAAAAAACACCATGAAATTTCGATCACTACTTTTAAGCCTGTTGGCCTTTGTCTTTTTCGCTTGTCCAGATAAGGATGACGAAATTCCTCAAGGTTCACTCAATGTGGAAGCCACCATCGACGGTCAGGACTGGCGGGCTTCTGGAAATAGCCGAATTACCAATGTAGGTGGATTTACGGTATTTGCCATCGGAGCCGGAGCAACCGACCGGTCTAGTATTGCCTTGACTTTAGACGCCGAGCGTACAGGAAATTTTGACCTTTCTGGAAAGGCCATTTGGACTACGGCTGATCAGCTTGTTCACAATGCGACCTCTGGGACTGTAAACATCACCAGCATTGAAGGGGATAAAGTCTCAGGAACTTTTGCATTTAAAGCAAGTCCAATGACAGGAAACGGTCCTGAAGTGACTATCGCCAATGGGAAATTTACCGATATCACGATTATGCGCTAAACCCCACCTAAAATTCAGTCCATCCCATGAAAAATCTATTTTACGGCCTTTTAATTCTACTATTGGTTGGTTCGGGTTGCAAAGAAGATTCAGAGGACCCCACTCCAATAGATCCTTTTAATTCTAGTTTAGAAGGAAAGTTGGCAGATCAAAACCTTTCTTTGACCGGTTCAGCAATCCAACATACGTATTTCTCTGATCAAGGAGAAAATACAGGTGCACTGGAAGTCGGAGCCCAACTTCCAAACAGCGAACGGTTGACTTTCTTTATTCATGAAGTCAAAGAGGGTACGATCACGCTCAGCCAAGAATTCCCAGCGGTAATGGGTTCAGGTTCCTATGGCTTACGAAAAGAAGCAATCCATTCGAATCAGAAAGTATCTTCCACTCCCCCATCCTTTGTCAAATACACCCAGGCTGAACAAACCTATTTTGCCATTTCGGGAAAATATGTAATTAGCCTTGATGGGAATAATCTCACCTTCACCTGGGAGGTGACCTTCAAAGACACAAGTGGAAATACCTTCACGGCCAAAGGTAGCACCCAAATCAAGGACTATCGATCCAATCAGCGACCTAGATCTGAAATCAATTCCCCCGCTTCCAACCTATCCATCTCTTCGATCAGCCCAGATTATGGTCCAGCAGGAACCGAAGTCACACTCACAGGAACAGGATTCAGTGCGCTGAAAAGTGAAAATGCCCTTCGTTTAGGAGACTTGGTTTTGGGTGAACCTGCAAGTGCCTCGGCCACTGAGCTTAAAATAAGTGTCCCAGAAAATGGAAACCATGGTAAATTTTACCTGAGCGTTTTAGGAGGAAATGCAGAAAGCACCTTTTTCTTCTATGCACCCATCCTCGAATCGGCAGACAAAAGCGCCGCAAAAGTTGGAGAAGAAGTAGTCCTCAGTGGGAAGCATTTTGATGCAGACCCCACACTTCTAGAAGTGAAAGTCGGGGAAAAGAATATGGAAATTCTTTCTTCCAGTTTGACTACCCTCACTTTCAAAATCAGTGAAGGTACCCAAACGGGTAAAATCACGGTAGCCAGAAAAGGAAAACCAGCTGTGGAAGGCCCTGAGCTAAGCATAACGGCTGACCCTGTCACCGCAGGCCCCCCGATCAATGAGATTTTTGAGGTGGTTTCCGGCGATCTCAATTTCGAAGAAGTCCTAATCAATAACAGCGAATACGGACCTTTTTGGACCTTTGAAATCGACCGAGCAAACCATAAACTCTATGCGGTGGGCAGTAAAGGGATTGTAGAAATTGACTTGACCACTCGTTCCACCCAACTCTTAGTGGATGCCAATGATCAAGTGTATACTCCTGAACTCGGAACCTCGGCAGTAAGCACGCTACCTCAGGCAGTTTATCCCGATGGAAAAGGAAACTTATACGGGGTCAAAAGTCCATTGGCAGCCATTTTTGCTCCAACCAATATTTTCAAAATTGCCCTTTCTACCCAAAACTCTTCGATGATTGGAAATACTAAAATCAATGCAGGAGGAATATTTGCCGGTATGTACGTCTCAGAGGATCGAATCTTTTTGACTCGGGCGCAGGGAGGATATGATTTGCTGAGTTTTGACCTCAACATGGAAGATGCCAAAACGCTTCTTAATTTTCAAAGCAAGCGTGCCTCAGAGTTAATCCCTATGGGAGGAAATAGGCTTCGTCTCCTCCGAGATCAAAAAGTACAAGACCTTCACTACAGCCAAGTAGATGGAACGGATATTTCTGGCCCCATAGACTGGTCTGGTGCAGTGGAATCCCTTCGGCCTGCAGACGGTGGGGGCGCAGAAATCGTTGGAATGGAATACCTCAATGGAGATTTCATCGGAATGTTTGCCAGCTCAGATGAGGAATACACCATTGGTATCCAGGCTGGTGAAACCGGAAATTTTGTTAAAAAAGGGGAATTCATCCTCAAGCAAACCTACCTGAGAAATGGCAATCCAACGCCTATTCTCGCTTATGAAATTGACGATACCTTGCGGGGGAATGTGCTGGTGGCAGACAAAAATGGTGACCTGTATATTCTGTTACAAACCCCTACCGATGCTCAAGGAAACTTCATTGCCGGAGCTTTAGGAGGGATTTATAAGGTGAGTTTTTAGGATAGTTTAGAGACTTTTTGGGCAAAGGGAGGCAAAGGCTTGTCTCCCCTTTTTTATGGAAAGAAAAGTCCGCCTGAATGGATCAAACCCACTTGGTTGGCTACATGAAAGGCTTCCGATAGCTCGCAGGAGTACGGAAATTCTTAGGTGGGGTTATCCTTCCCAACCGACCTAATTTGGAAAATATTCCGGACTTCGAAGCCGGAAATAAACTCCATTTTACCGTTCCGTTCAGTACTATACTCTTGATCTTACCTCGATTGTTTAGGCCAACTGTTGATCCAAATGGGTTAAAACGTATTGCTACTGCTCTTCTATTTCCCCATAATTTCCCTTCATTTTTTATTTGCTAAATGAATGAATCAAGTAAAGGTTCTAAAATTTCTTCGCTTTATTAAATTGAATCCTTACTTTGAGAATCAGTATGTTCGACAAAGCAGCTCTTCTCAATATTCTCATTTCTTTATTCTGGATCAATATGATTTCCTTGTCCTACGGACAGGATTTTACCGAAGTAAAAGAGGTAAAGGAATTTTATGTGGGGTTTATGGATAACCTTGCTGTTGGGGAGCTAGCTGTTCCAACCTTGGTCATTACCGCCCTGGAAGGAGATGTGGAGGGGTACATAGAATTTCCAGGCAACCGTATCCCCTTTTCCCTGAATATAGGAGAAGTCTTTGAATACGAAGGCTCCAATAACTTGATTACAAGATCGAACAACCAAATTGAACAAAAGAGCTTTTATATTTATTCAGAGGGGGAAGTGTCGGTTTATGCCATCAACAAGAAAGAAGGTTCTTTGGATGGGACGATTGTTTTGCCTTTGGAAAAAATAGGTTCCGACTACTTTATAGGCTCTCATTATGAACTACAAACTAAAGGAATCAGTCTGCCCCTTCGTCAAGGAAATAATGAGAGTCAAGTATTGATCGTGGGCACCCAAGACAATACTGAAATTGAAATTATCCCAAGTTCGCCGGTAAACAACTCCCTTAACCCCATACGACAAACCCTAAACTCCGGAGATGTCTATCAAATCAAATCCAAGGGCGATCTTAGCGGCACCCAAGTTAGGGTGGTCAATGGCGGGGAAAACTGTGCCCGGATAGCTGTTTTTTCGGGAAATAAGTTTGCCGATATTGGAGAACCGGAATGTGGCACCTTTTCTACCTCGCATATTTTTAATCAGAATATCCCCATTTCCTCCTGGGGCCAAACCTATTTTCATATCCCTTTACGGGATAGGCAATTGGGAGAGTTAGTTAAATTTATTGCAGCATTTGACAATACCCAGGTATTTGAAGGAGGAAATTTACTGACCACATTAGATGCCGGAGAGTTTTTTACCCTGGATGTACCCGATGGCCAAGCTATGGAATTTACAAGTAGCAACCCAGTGGGAGTGTTTGGCTTCGGCAAGTCCTATTCTTGCGAGATTTTAGATGCAAACTCGGTTTTGTCTCCACCGAATGTGGCCAATTATGGAAATCCCCAACAGGTCAATTACAGCCCCTTTGAAGCGTTGAAATATGACCTTATGGTCAATTTTCACCAGGTTTTCAACACCGCTAAGCATTTTGCGCAACTAGTAATCAGAACAGAGGATGTTAACCTGATGTTGATTGATGGTTCATCGGTGGGGGGACAATTTAGTCCGATTTCGAATAATCCGGATTTTTCATTTGCGCAAATCCAACTTTCCCCCGGAGTCCATACCCTATCCAATGCGGCGGGATTCACTGGATATTTTTATGCAGTAGGCGCTTCTCAATCCTACGCCATGGACTTTGGAGCAGATTTTTCTAATTCGGAATATGAGCTTCTTTCCAGTTTTGATGAGTTAACAGCTGGCTCTCCGCGCATCGCTTGTCTAAACCAGGAGGGTACTTGGGAGATTATTCCCGCCAATTCAAATTTCAAGTTTCTCACTTGGGATTTTGGAGATAATAGTGGAGAAAAAGACGGGAATAGGGTCATGCATACCTATACAGAACCGGGCATTTATCCTGTCAAAATACTGGCTTCCCAGGATGAATCCGGCTGTGAAGAACGCGAAATTTATGAATTTGAGGTGGAAGTTTTAGGCTTGGAAGGAAGGATTACCGGACCAGAAACCGCCTGTCCCCAGGTGGATGAGTTGGATTACATTTTTGAAGGCACCGGAGAAATCGCCTCAGTCGAGTGGAACGTTGAAGGCGGAGTAATTTTGGAAGAAAGTCAGGATCGAATCAACGTGAGATGGGGGGCTGAAAATCAAGAAGCCAAGGTCCAAGCCACACCGATTTCCTCCAATGGTTGTCGAGGAACACCCGCAGAATTCGTAGTACAAGTAAAGCAAGAACTTGAGCCTCAACTCGCTTTAGGGCCTGCATTCATTTGTGATCTGGATTTGGAATATACCTATTCAGTGCCTGAGCTAAGCCCCAACAGGGAATACCATTGGTTTATCGAAGGAGGGAATATTATCGGGGCTAATCAAGGACCAGAAATTCAAATTCTATGGAATGAAGGGGATGAAACCGGACAGATTTATTATCAGGAATCCAGCACCTTGGACGAGTTTTGTTCGGGTGATTCACCCGTATTGGAGGTTGCCTTAAACTCCGGATTCGAGCTACAGGTGAAAGAAGAAATATCGGTGAGTTGCTTTGGAGATTCCGATGGCAAAATTGAGGTATCGGTCTCCGGTGGAAGCCCACCTTACCGTTATACTTGGGATCATGATGCGGATTTAAATTCTCCAATTGCAGAAGACCTAACACCCGGGGTTTATTCCATTCGAGTAAGGGATAGCCAAGGCTGCGAGCGAATTTTAGAGGACTTAAGCATTCAAGAACCCTCTCCATTGCGTTTGATCACTGAACAAATCCAGGACCCCAGCTGCTTTGGAAAAGGAGATGGATCCGCCTTCTTCGAGGTAAGTGGGGGCACCCCGCCCTACCGAGTAAATTCGGTAGAGGCTGAGATTAATTCGGGTACTATTTCTTGGGAAAATTTAGCGGAGGGAGAATTCAATTATCTGCTGGAGGATGCTTCAGGATGTAGTCTACCCCTTACTTTTTCATTGAACTCCCCAACTCCCTTTGAGGTAGAACTTGTGGTTTCTAAAGCTCCCTGCCCCAGTGAATCAAATGGGGTAATATTAGCTGAACCCAGAGGGGGACTTGCCCCCTATTCCTTTGAGTGGGATGATGGAAGTTCCCAGGCCCAATTGGAAAATTTAGGCTTTGGGGAATACAAAGTGAAAATCATAGACAGTCAGGGATGCATGAGTATGGGAAGTATTTTGCTCCGGGAAGCTGCTCCGGAAATTCGTTTTCCAACTGGCTTTGATCCACGAAAAGGCTCATTTGGACCGGTATCAAATTGCGGTGAACTAAACTACACGCTTTCGGTATTCAATCGTTGGGGGCAGCTGATTTACTCTGGAAATTCACCTTGGGACGGAAACCTAGACGGCAAGCCCAGCCCTATGGGAACGTATAGTTTTCGTTTTGATGTTGAAACCCAAATCAATGAAGAGCTGAGTAAACAAAGCCAAATAGGATCATTTTTAAAAATACGGTGAGCGAAAAAGAGAAGGCTTTCCAGACTATTTCTATTCAGGTAAAAGGCGGAAATCAAAAAAACGCCAGTAAATCAATATACTGGCAAATACTGGAATACCCGGAAAAGGGAATTTTCAAATCAAATCCGCCTCAGAGTCTCTACACTCCCTCCTCAGCCCACCCTTCTGAGTTCGACATTGCAGTACCCAAACGGCTTTTGGGGAGAAGAAAGGACAGGATTGAACTTGCCATGAGGTTGGTTAAAATGACCCCAAATCGTAAATAAGTGACATGGATTTCCATGGCTCAAAATTTCCCCTGTAACCTGTCTAGACTAGCGGCATTTCCAATAAATAGGAACTTAAGCTCTTTCGATGTTTATCGAGCTGTAGGGAACGAGTCACGCCCCCGTCCAAGGCCTGGTAAAGCACAAAATTAAGGGCTCCGAGTTGGGGGAGTTCATAACGAAGTACCTCTCCCTTTACCATATTGCCCAGCCATTCTTTAACCCGATCGGCTGTGATTCTTTTTCTGACCAATTCATAGTTCTTCTGATCAAATACAATCAAAGAAATATTACTGATGTTTCCTTTGTCACCCGTTCGGGCATGTGCGATTTCTCGAAGTAGCATAGGCTTAGCAATTCAGGTATTCAACTTGGGGTTTTGCAAGGTCCTTGGGCAACAAAACAGAAACTACCGAGATAATTTCGTCGGCAGATTGGCTGACACCTCCCCCCCCGGCAGGACCGTTGGTGTATAAAGTTTCAACTTCCTGACCTACTTTTCGGGCCATTTCCAATGTGGTTGTTTTGGCAACTACGCGCAAACGAACCTCAGGAATAGACTCTGGATTGCCCGGAAAAGGAGTGATGGAGTTATAGCCAATCAGCTCAGTTTTGATTTCCTCGAATCCCCATTTTTCCAAGCGCTTTTGGACGATTTCCCCTGCCCACTTGGCACGATTGACGCAATCATAGCCGCCATAACTGATTTGCCCTTCACCGGAATACCCATTGCGGTACCCCACACTGACTTTGTAGAATTCTGTTGGTTTTTTACCTGTTCCATTTTTGACTTGGATCTTGTTTTCTTCCCAGGTTTTGAATTCGACCCGGGAAAAATCAGCAATGCAATCCGGGGTCAAGTAATTGGCAGGATCATGGATTTCGTAGAGTAACTGCTCGCTGCAGGTAGCTGGGGTAATTCTACCTCCGGTTCCGGCCACTTTGGATACGAAGCCATCCCCGGTTTCATCTACTTGGGCAAAGGGAAATCCCAGGTCCCAGAGTTCGGGAACAAACTTTTGCTGCAAATCCGCAAAATACCCTCCTGACAGCTGGCCTGCACATTCCAGCAAATGGCCGATGAGGGTTCCTTTCCCCAGTTTTTCATACTCACTCCTGTCCCAGCCTAATTCATAAATCATGGGAGCCAAAAACAAGGCAGGATCTGAGACTCTTCCGGTTAGGATCACATCTGCTCCTGATTTTAAAGCCTGAAGGATTCCGTCTACGCCCAGATAAGCATTTGCCGAAAGTAGAGTGTTGCCCAAAGAATGTAAAGGCTCCCCTGTTTCCAAAATCTTTAGATCCTGGAGATCGGTAAGTTGATCCAAGACATCATCTCCAAATACTGCCGCGATTTTCAAGTCCTTCACGCCAAGATACTGGGCAATTTCAGCTGTTTTACGCATGGCGGCCAGTGGATTAGCCGCACCCATATTGGAAATAATTTTGGTTTGGGTTTGCTTGGCCAAAGGCAAAACTTCCCTCATCCGGTATTCTAACAGCGGATTATAGCCCTTTTCAGGATTCGCTTTCTTTTCCTTTTGCGCAAGGGCAATGGTCCGCTCAGCCAAACATTCAAAGCAGAGGTAATCCAAATTTCCTTTTTCCAAAAGCAACAAGGCGGGCTCCAATCGGTCCCCTCCATAACCTGCACCGCTTCCGATTCTGATTGACTTCATAATTTACAAGGTAATCGCTCCTACGAGTAGGGAGGTAATTAAGATGATGATACTGACCAAAAACGCATAGGGAATGGTTTTTCGCTGATGGGTTCCCAAGTCCACGCCGGCCAACCCGATGAGCAAAAAGGTAGCCCCGGTTAAAGGACTGACCGGAAAGCCGGTGGTCATTTGTCCCATGATAGCCGCCCGCCCAATTTCAATGGGATCCCCACCAAAGTGGACAGCGGTAGTCGAAAGGATGGGTACAATCCCAAAATAGAAGGAATCCGGATCAAATAACAAACTAGCGGGCATGGCAGCGAGGCCCACCACGAGGGGAAGGTGATTTCCCACCCTGTCCGGAATACGGACCACGGCGGCTTCAGCCATGGCTTCTATCATGCCCGAGCCTTTCATTATTCCGATTAAACAGCCAGCAGCAAAGAGAATGCTGACCATGAGCACCACCGATTGGGCATGGGCGTTGATTCGGCTTGCTTGATCTTTGACTTTGGGATAATTGATGGAGATAGCAGTCGCAAAAGCGATCATAAAGATGAGGTGTGGGGGAGCCATTCCCGAAACCAAAACAGCCACCGTGAGGAAGATCATCAGGATATTAAACCAGAAAAGTCGGGGTCTCTCCCATTCGTTGCTGTCTTCTTCTAGGCTGTTTTGTTCCAGTCCCGGACTACGGGTTACCCGTTCCTTTTTCCCAAGAATGTATGCAATGAGAATCACTGAAATTAAGCCCACTACTACGGGTACCAGCATAGGATTAAACAAATCAGTAACCGGAACCTCCAACGCAGCGGCAGCCCGAATCGTAGGGCCACCCCAAGGGAGAATATTCATCGTCCCGGCTGCCAAGGCCACGATGCAGGCCAAGGTGGTCCGCTTCATTTGAAGCTGATCGTAGACTGGAAGAAAGGCAGGCACGGCGATAAGAAAGGTACTTGCCCCGGAACCGTCCAGGTGTACAATCATGGCTAAAATGGCTGAGCCCACAGCAACTTTTGCGGGATCATTTCCCGCCAGTTTCAAAATTCCTCTGATCATGGGCTTGAAGGTTCCTGCATCCATCAGCACCCCGAAAAAAAGAATGGCGAAGATAAACATAACCCCAGTTGGAGCGATGGAAAGAATGCCTTGGGTGATAAAGTCCAACATTTCCAGTCGGAAACCACCGATGAATGCTGTAAGGATCGGAACGAGAATCATGGCTACGGTGGGCGAGGTCCTTTTGGTCATGACCAAAAAGAGCAAAACCACGATGGTGATTAATCCCAAGGATGCCAGCATGAATAACAGGGTTACTAGGTTGGTGAGGATGAGATTTAAAAGTAGGAAATAATTTCTGTCTCTGGATTCCACAGGTAAAAAATTGGGGATTTGGCAAAAAGTAGCCCTCGGAATTTTAAAATACCTTGGCTGCTCAAAAAGCGAAAGTCAGAATCCCATCGATTCGGGTGAGAAAAAATATTGCGACTATTAAGTAGATCTAAACTCCTTGGTATCAGCTTATTTACCGCCTCGAATGTGGTAGTAGGGAAGAGCCTACGAAATGCGGAGTTCAGTGGTTAGAAATGATTCCCACCCCGACTCGCAAATTCATTGAAAAGATTCCGGTGGAGCCGAGGAGCCGGCCACCATTCAATTTAAGTACCCAAGGAGGACCTTATCAGAGGCAACCTTTCAAGACAAATTAAGCTGAAAGCGCATTCCACATTCGATTAGTCACTTTTTTTAGATAATTAAGAAAAAAGTCAACCCACCTTGATTGCTTTACGACAAAGAACCCCAAGCTTGCCTATATTCGCTAAGTTGGCTCAACGAAATGATGCGCTCGATTTCATTCCAACGTTTGGAAATTCCCGCTCACCCAAATCAAATCTATCTCTCAATGAACTTTGTTCGAAAACGGTCACTTTTGAGCGATTATTTCCTTTCCTTTAGGAAAAAGCTTGGCGGATAGGAATTTAACCCAATCTTTCATTGGCATGAAGATGGAAACTAAACTAGGCAAAGGATTAAACTAATTTTAAATTTTATGCAGGCAACATGGTTTACCACTATCTGAAAATTGCCTATCGCCATTTATCCCGCAATTCATTTTTTTCCTTTATAACCATTCTAGGACTAGCAGTTGGGATGGGTGTATGTTTACTTATTTATCAGTATGTGGATTTTGAAACCAGTTTTGATCGTTTTCACTCCAAATCCCAAAACACTTATCGACTGACCCAATCCATCACTAGAAATGGAGAAAACCAGGGAGAAGGAGTATTTACCACTTTTGGATTGGGCCCAAGAGGAAAAGAAACTATCCCTGAAATCAAGGATTTTGTGCGGGTTCATGATCTGGAAATAGACTTGGTTGTTTCTAATCCTTCAAAAAATGAGCCCCATCTGGAAGATAAGCTATGGTTTGTGGACAGCACATTTTTAAACCTTTTCGATTTTTCTTTAAAGTATGGGGATAAGCATTCGGTATTCCGGGAGAAAAACAGTGCGGTGATTACCGAGGAAATGGCCATCAAATATTTTGGAGACCCTAACCCTATTGGCCAGTTTATCCAATTAAGTGGAGGTGTACTCAGCGGGTCTTTTAAGGTAACGGGCGTATTGAACTCACTTCCTGCAAACAGCCATTTGCAGTTTGACTTTTTGTTTCCACTCCCTCATATTCTCGATAATTACGGGCAATATAAATCTGACCAGGGTTGGGATTGGGATAATTTTGTAACCTACGTAAACCTCAACGAGAGTGCAAACCTTCCTGAAGTCAGCAAGAAATTGGACGAGTTGGTGGCAGCAAACCGAAAAGAAAGCCTAGACGAATCAAGGGTGGAGTGGCACATAGGGTTTCAATCCCTGGAAGACATTCATTTAACCTCTACTTATTCCCGAGAGCTGGCAAGGAATAACGGAGATATCCAAAACGTGTATTTTTTTTCTATCATAGCCATTTTCATTTTGTTGATGGCCTGGACCAATTCCATCAATCTATTTACTGCGCAGTCTTTGACCCGTACCAAAGAATTAGGAGTTCGCAAATCCATCGGAGCGGTGAAAAGTCAATTGATTTTCCAGTTTATGATGGAATCCCTTTTAATTAATTTTTTGGCAGGTATCCTATCGCTAGTACTTGCCCATTTACTACTCCCAGTTTTGAATCAAATCATGGGTCAGGAGTTGGAGTTTACCTTAGCCAAGGATTCCATTTTTTGGATATCATTCATTGGAATGATTCTTTTGGGGTCATTTCTTTCAGCAAGTTACCCGGCAATAATTCTTTCGTCTTTCAAACCTACCGGGATATTCAAAAACGCGAAGTTCAGTCCAAGAGGAAGCTTAACTTTGAAAAAGTACTTGATTGTATTTCAGTTTATCATTTCCCTATTGCTCATTTCAGGAACGTTTTTGGTCTATCGGCAGATCAATTTTCTTAAAGAGAAAGATTTAGGAATTAATCTGAAAGAAATACTCGTGGTGAGTGGCCCAAGGGTAATTTTAGAATCGCTCCGGGAAAAGGGGGAAACCTTGGGCCCGAGCTATGCTGCGCTCAAAAATTTACTTACCAGTCACTCTACCATTTCTTTTGTGACTGCAACCAGTACAGTCCCAAGTAAAGGATATGAATTTAGAGCAGACGCCCATCGATCAGATCGAACCGAGGATGCCACAGTAGCCACAAATCTGGTATTGGCAGACTCCTATTTTACGCAGACTTTTGGGTTTGACTTTCTCGCCAAATCAGACATTCCCGAAAATTACGAAAGTTGGACCTACACCTTTATTAATGAATCTGCACTTAAGGCTTTTAACTTTAATTCCCCACAGGAGGCTTTGGGAGCAGAGCTGGAGTTTTTAAGCTATCAGGTAAAAATTCTGGGGGTAGTCAAAGATGTGCACTGGAGCTCACTCAAAGAAGCCAACACCCCTACATTTTTTGTACTCGAAGAGGAATACGGCGCCTATTTTTCTATTCTCATACAGTTGGATAATCTTCCTTCTACTCTAGCTCATATCGAAGATTCTTATAACACCGTATTTCCGGATGATCCATTTGAATACTTTTTTCTAGATGATTCGTTCAACAGACAGTACCTATCCGACCTTCAATTCCAAAATCTCTTTTTTGCTTTTTCCTTGCTGGCCATTTCAATAGCCAGCTTGGGTCTCTTTGCCTTGGTCTCTTATTCCGTAAATTTAAAGGTCAAAGAATTGGGTGTCCGCAAAGTGCTTGGGGCGAGCAGGGGCAATCTCATGCTCCTCTTGTCTCGGGAGTATCTTGTTCTCTTGGGAATGGCAATAGCCTTGGCTATACCTTTGGTCCTTATTGGAGCCAATTCTTGGTTAGAAAATTATGCCTACAGGATTGAAATTGGACCGGAAATAATCCTCATTCCGGCCTTGATTCTTTTTAGTATTGCTGTGATAACGCTCAGTTTCAAAACAGTTAAAGCCTCGAAAGCTAATCCAGCGGACTCCCTCCGGTCTGAATAACTAAAACAGATTATTCGATTTTAAACCAGCATTCAACACTAAATATAGCTCTTCAAAGTTGAGCAATAACCCTGGCGCATGGGCCGATTAAAAACAGATGTCATTCACCCTCAGCTTCAAACCCACCTGAGGTAGCTTACTGAACTCATAAACTACTAGGATTTTTTCCCTAGCGTACCTTTCAGAGAAGTCAGTTCCACGGAAAACCCTGCATCCTTTTTTTCATTCTTTATAAGAAGAAAAGATGACCATCTATGTGTTTTAATATCCCAAACCAATAGAGAATTAAAAACACCTTGAGAAAAGCGGCACTTAACGCTAAAACAAGCCTTTGATTTTTAGAAGCATGGAATTTTTTATTGAGGCCTTCTAGGGTTATTTCTATAACATAATCTTGGAATCCTCAGTCAATTTCAATTTCGAATCAAGAACCTTCCTAAAAGAAGCCTTTGCTCTTCCAGTTGGATACCTATTTTTCAATTCGGGGATGGTAAAAACCCACGATTGGAAATGCAGCGACTTGATGATGTAAAAATAGTACTTCCCGAATGGTCAATTCCCAACCTAGGAAAGAATCTATATTTTCTCCTGTTCATCGTGGTTTTCATAGGCCAAAATTTGAAAAACCAATTATTTAACCAAAACCTAAGAGCTAGACTCAAAAAAGTGTCATTGACACCAAAAAATGGTTCATGTCCCAACTTGTGAATTTTAATATTTCCTTTTTTCCTTTTTTACCAAAAATTGATTAATCCAGGCAAACAGTTGACTTTGACCGCCAAAATCATAAAAACCAAACAATTAATCAAAAAACTAACTCCATTCCGACAAAATAGTGACCATGTCGTAAAAAAACTTCCTTGGGACTTGGCTCAAATGATGGGATTAATTTAGAATCAATTCTTAAACTGACTTCCGATGAACCCTCGATGGCTTCTATTCAACTGAAATCCAGAGACTCAAAAAAAACTAAACTACTCAATCCTTGTAGCATCAAGGGAAGGAAGTCCTTATCACTTTTAATCCCAATTTTATGAAACGCTTTCTTTCTATCTTCTTGTTATTAAGTGCTTTTTGTTTTTCCTGTAGCAATGATGAAGAACCTGAAATTACAGTTACCTACGAGGTAATCACGAGTGGTGGAGTGCAGTGGTCTGGAGAATATGATGATGAAAATGGAAATCGGATCAATACTTTTGAAGCCTCAGGAGGGCTTTCCGAAAGTGGATGGACTTCTACGTTTATTCCCCAGCAATTCCCCGCAACGGTAACCATACATGGCATGGTAGAATGTCCAGAGTGTAATTCAACTGTCCAACGCGAGCCATCGGAAGACATTACCTTCAATATCTACATCAATGGGGTTTTAAAACAAAGTCAAACCAATGAATGTCGAGTTTGTACCACAGGGCCAATTAAGGGACTGGCAAACGGCTTGGCTTAATTTACCGGAGGAGTTGTAGCCATAATTGCCCCATTAAGAAATCATATCGCAGAGGTTAACTTGTGATGAAGTTTGACGAGCTGAATTGAGACCTTGGGCAATTTTCTTGAATTTTATAAGAAAAAAATGGCCATGCGATCCCATCCATTTGAAATTCTTCAGGAAAAGCTGGATTCCACTATTTTAGGGGAGATCAGGTTGATGGAAATTGAAAAAGGGGCTTTTTTATACCAGCCTCCACAGCGCATTACTCCGATTTTTGAAATCGTAGCCGGAGTGATCAAAATTGGAAGCTACTCCCCAGAAGGAGAAGAAGTTTGTTATGACATTCTCAAACCCGGTGATTTTTTTGGGAATCTACAATTTTTAAACGGTCAATTTTCAGAGTTTTCCAAGGCCCTGTGCCCAGTCAGGCTTCGGGTCTACGAGCATTCCCTATTCATGAAATTAACCAGAGAAGTGACCGAATTTGGGGAATGGTTTAACTACCAGCTGGTCAGTCGTTGGTGCAGAGCAGAGGATAGGCTCTTTGCGGTGAGAAGCATGGGTGCGGTCGAAAAGGTACGACGCATTCTGCCTCATTTTCAGGAAAGGGTGGTAGATAGTCAGGGAAAGAACGTTCAACTGCTCAAACTCTGCACATTTCAGGATATTGCCGATCTGACTGGTCTGAGTCGTCAGACGGTCTCTAAGGTCTTAAAGCCGAAAGCAGAAGCGAGTACTTCTCCTTTTTCCCGAAAAAGAGCACGGGTTTAAAAAAGCCCGATGGTTTCGGGCTTTTTAAATTCTAATTAAATCTTGACTTTCAAGGCCAATTTATTTCTTAATGCCGGGGTAAAAGGTGCTTTCAGGTAAATCCATCTTCAGATCGAGCAAATAGTCAATTACGGCTGCTACATCGACCAAATCCATCTCCTGAATTTCCACATCCGACATAATACCTGCTCCCCAAGCTACAAAACCGGTTTGGATTTCTTTGAAATCAGGAAAAAATCCATGAGTACCTCCCTTGGCTGGTTTTAAGGCATCCCCAGTACTGGAAGAAGAAAACGAAATTCCCTGAATAGGGGCCAAAGCAAGCGCCGCATTTGGGTCTGCTCCGATCCTATCCAACTCTGCCCGATCCACGACACGGAATAGTTTCTTGTAGTTTTCCGGGAGGTTCTCTAAAATTTGCTTCACCTGATCCAAAGAAGCTTGATCATTCGCATCCTTTAGATGCAAAAATGCCGATGCGCCACTGGTATGAAAGGTAGCCTTCCAGTCTCCCCTGTCTTTGGCATCCTCCATTAGTCCTGCTTCGACCAACCACACATTTGGGGAAAGGGAAGAGTGAATATTGACAAAACCATGATCTCCGGTGATCACAAAGGTGGTCTTATCCAGAATCCCGGCCCGCTGAGCAGCTTCGACAATTTTGCCAATAGCCCGATCAGTTGCAGCCAAGGATTTTTTAACCATGGGACCTTCTCGTCCTTCCTCATGCTGGAAGTGATCGGTGGCGATTAAGTGAAGGGAAATCAAATTGGGCTTGTAGGTTTCCAGGATGTACCCGGCCATTTCACCGATCCGATCCTCCCGATTGAGGTAATCTCCATTGAAGGTTCGCTCATTGAGTTTTCCCAAAACTTCCAGCTCCATTTCTGCAAGCAAGCCTTTGGGGTTTTCCATTTGGCGCATGGGTTCGATCCGGCCAAAGCCTTGCTCCAAACTCCAAAACTCCGGTAAATTGTAATCGATCGGTGCTCCCACAGATACGGGCCAGATAAAACTTGCCGATTTTAAACCCCGTTCCTTAACTGCATCCCAAAGCGTAGGAACTTGGATCTTTTCACTTTCCCAGTACCAACGACCGGTTTGGCCAGCTGGCTCGAAGGGAGCATTGTAATAAATCCCATGATGAATGGGGGTTCTGCCCGTGACAATGGTGGTATGGGAAGGATAGGTAACTGAGGGGAAAACGCCATTCACTCCTAAAGCATGGGCTCCACCCTGAGCCATCTCCTGTAGGTTGGGAGAAGGCCAAGCTTTGTCCAGGTAAAAATCAGGTCTAAAGCCGTCAATGGAAATCAAAACTACATGTTCGGCCACCCGCTCTTGGGCCAAAGAAACCTGAGTGCAGAGAAGCAGCAGGATGAGGATATTTTTTTTAAGGTTTGTCATAAAGGTTGGGGTTAATAAAATAGGAATTTGGAGGTCCAAAGGACACTCCAAATTCCAGCTTGGATTGGTGGTTTTTAGAAGAAAATTCGTCCTGAAACCTGAATCTGATAAGGCGTACCTCCTGGGTTGGCCACCCCTACATTCGGATTAATTTCGTAAATGTATTGCTGAGTTTCTGGATCAAAGTTTCGGATGGTCATCAAGCTTTGATTTCTAAGGATTTTATTGGTCCCCCAGGTTTTGTTGAGCAAGTTAGCCACATTGAATACGTCAGCACCCAATTCGATTCCAGCTTTCTTTTTAGATCCGAAGAAGAGCTTTTTAGCCAACCGAAGGTCCCAGTTGCCATAAAATCCGTTTTCTCCCCCATTTCGCGTGGCGATCTGTCCAAGGCTGTTTTGAATGTATTCCATCGCTAAATTGTCCGAGTTGGATAAAACATCCTGCATATCTGTTCGGATCGTCTCTGGCAAGCTTGTGTTGTTTGGATCAAAAACGAATGCCAAATCATTGGAATTGACAAAGTCACCGTTAACATTTCCATTGACAACCAATGAGTAGCGGGTACCGCCGATTCCTGAATAACGAACGCCCAGCGTAAAGCCTTTGTATGAAGGAAGTGTCCCGTAAAACACGACTTTGTTTCGGTACTGCCCGTTGGAATAGGTCATGCGAGAAAGGTCTCTGGGATCATCGACCACTGCCTGGAAAAGGGTAGCCGAGTTGGCTACGTTTCCATTATAAGACGTATTGTCTTTGGAGTCATTCCAAGTATAGCTTAAAGTCACCTCTCCATCCCTAAGGTAACGGTAGGTAGCATCAAGCACCATGGTGTAGGTATTATTTCTGCCTTCGCTTACAAGCTCAAGCACTCTTCCCAATTCAGTGGTTTTTCTTCCTTCGGTCCAATCGGCGTTCCCATTGGAAGTACTGATGGTTTCTGCTGGAACAAATACCCCTCTATTTCCTTCATTTGCCAATCGGAAATAGGGGTTATCAACCAAGTTTCGATCGACATACATGTAGTTATTTCGAGCGAAAGATGCAATGAAATTAGCCCCTACTCGGAGTCGATTGTTAATGATCCGGCTGTACATCACATTGCCTTTATATACAGTTGGAACCTTGAGGTCGGCAGAGTTCATATTGATGGTTGTCACTGGAGAAATATTGGGATTATTCAACAGATCCACTCCGGGTGCGGTGTCAGGATTATCCCGATAAGACGGAAAGTTTGGTGTGGGAACATTTGCTCCGGTAATATCTACGGCAACAATTTTGGTCCCGTCAAATTGAAGGTTGTTGACATCGGTGTAGTTATTGAGGGCAGAACCAAATACCCCAGCACCTATTCTCAAAATATCGCGCTGGCGCTCATTGATATCCAAGGTGAATTGGAATCTGGGTTGAATCTGAAAACCACCGGTTTTCACATCGGTACGAAGACCCAATTCATCAAAAACAGTTTGGTTAAAATTAGGTGCGTTTTTATAGGTGGTATAATCGCCTCGTAAACCTAGCGTCAGGTTCATGCCATTTCCCAGATCCGTATCAGACTGGGCGTAGATGCCTCCACCAAACACTTTTTGCTGTACGGTAGGATCGGTTAAGGCTACTTCTCGGGCATAGCGATAGGGGGTCAGGTTGTCAAAATTATCTAGGCCGGTAAAATAGAATCGTCCATTGAATTCACTGGTGGCCAAGGATGTAAGATTATTGAGCAAAAGATCCATTCCAAAGACATAATTGGTCTTGCCCTTGTTGTAATAAAGGTTGTTGACCAGTTGGTAAACATGGGACTCAAATCTTTCGGGCAAATAACGCTGACCTCCTAATTGGATGGTGGTATTTACATTTCTATCATCCACTTGAGACTCGACCCGCTCTACAATGGCTCTTGGAATATTTTGACTGGGAAGCTGAGCGCTTGGCCTCCCGTCATCCAAAGTGTAGAGGTATTGGATTTTCAGTTCATTGGTCACATTTTGAGACAAAACTGTTCGCAAGGAGGCCAGTAAACTATTTGCTTTGGACAGGTGGTCTCCGTACACTTCATACAGGTTAATTCTGGAATTGTCAGAAACCCCCTGACTATTTAAATCCCAAGAAAAATTATTTCGTACGGAAAGCAGGTTTTTGGAATTGATCTGATAATCGAGTCGGGCAAAAGCGGTATGGGAATATCTGATTTTGTCAAAACTTCCCGTTTGTTGGGATTCCGCCACGCCATATTTGGAACGGGCGATTTGAAGGTATCGGTCCAGGGATTCTTGGGAGAGATTAAATCGTACTTCATCTTGGGGAGTTCGGATATCTGCGATGAAAAGTGGACGGGCATCCCGCTGACCATCGTAAGCGACAAAATAATGCAATTTATTTTTGATGATGGCTCCCCCTAAGGTCATTCCGTATTGTAGAATGGAAAATTCATCCTGACGTCTATTTCCTCTGGTATCGAAATTACTGGCCAACCAGTCTGCCCGGTTAAACATAAAAGCAGAACCTTGCATTTCATTGGTTCCTGTTTTAGTCACCGCACTGATAATACCTCCTCCGCTTCGACCATTGGTGACGTCATAATCGTTGGTGGAAACTTCAAATTCACGGATCGCCTCCATGGAAATCGAAAAAGGTCCCCGGTTGGTTGATCCACTGGATAGCGGACTTCGGTTCGTCATCCCATCTATGGTGTAGTTGGTAGAAGAGAAGAGTTGTCCCAAAAGGTTATTGCCATTGGACACAGGAGATAAATTCACCAAGGAACTGAAATTTCTTCCATTCACGGGAAGGGTGGTCATATCTTTTGCGGTGATTGCCGTCGAGCTTCCAAGACGATCAATGCTATTGGTCAACGAAGTAGCCACCACACTGACTTCATTTAATTCCTGTGCATCCTCACTGAGCTGAAGATCAAATTTTAGATTATCCCCTTGGTTCAAGGCGATATCGGTCAAGGTTTTTGAGGCATAACCAAAATAGGAAACCGACAGGGTGTAATTGGTTCCCAGTGGGATTTGGGAGATGATGTATTTCCCAGATTCTGTAGTGACCGTTGAAGCGGTAAAGCCGGTCAATTCGTTTTTGACAATGATTTGTGCGCCAATCAATGGTGAACTGGCATCATCCCGGACTGTTCCCGAAACGGTGGCATTGACTACCTGTGCCTGGATTTCGCTGCTTAGGAAAAGATGGAAGGTCAATCCCAAAATCCCCAAGGCTAGTTTGGTAAAAGTTTTGAATTTCATAAACGTAGTGATTGAATTACTTCCTCAAAACTAGCTGGGTGAAAAGCGAAGGAATGTTAAAAATTAACATGAGCGCCATTGTTTACAAAAGCATAAAATGCGAAACAATAAGCTAACAAAGGAGCTGAGGCAAGGTGAGGGTTCTGCGGAATGTCAAGCCTATCGATAACCATACAGGTACCGGTGAGAAAAGTGTTTTTCGCTTACGAACCTCCACTTTTTCAAAGGAGGACTTCCTTTCCTTGGGCCTTTTTAATCATCCCTATTTGGGTCTTAAGAAAAATGTCGAGTGGATAAAGAAGCGGTGAATTTGAGTCCAAAAGCCGCCAGTTCGACAACTAGTCTTTCTAGTAAGTAAAGATTCTTTCCTGGAAAAAAGCCATTTCGCAACTATCTAAAAGTCTTATCGCTGGAATTTTATGCGCAGCCCCGGCCTCCCGATTTCTTGATTTGCCTAGCATAGGAAGACGAGTCAACTTTTTGATACCATTGAAAGATCGGAACTTTCAATCCCCTTTCACCTAACTAAAGCGGAAGGATTGGCATGCCAGAAACTCTTTGATGCACACTTAACCAAAAGGTGACCATCAAACAGTTGAATTGGATCGAAAATAATGGAATGAAGCGATACTGAAGGCTCCTCTCTTTTGCGATATAGTTTCCCTAGTCTCCACAGGCAGAAATCTCCTTCACCGAGCTTAATCATAAGGCAGATTGAAGCTGACAGAAAGAGAACAAGAATTTTCAAGCTCTCATTCTAAGTCTTCTTTGCTCCTGTTCCTTTTTAAGTGTTGTACACTAAGAGTTGAACTCAAGTAAAAACTTTTTAGAATTCCTTTCTTTTCTAGTCTAAAGACTTTTGCCTTCCTCAATCCCGCAAATACTCTAATAAATCCCCAGGCTGGCAATCCAGCGCTTCACAGATAGCTTCTAGGGTGCTAAAGCGGACTGCTTTAGCTTTACCCGTTTTGAGAATGGACAGATTCGAAAGTGTGATATCCACTTTCTCGGAAAGCTCATTGAGCGACATTTTCCGTTTGGCCATCATCACATCTAAGTTTACAATAATAGGCATGGCTTATACCGTCAATTCATTTTCTTCCTGAATTTCAACCCCTCGCTTAAATACGATACTGATGGCAATCAATAGGGCGGCCATGAGCAAAAACTCGAAGCCGTTACCCACCATCTGCGGCGCGCGATCCAGCACGTTACCCCTGACACTCATCCATTTGAACAGTGCAGAGGAAAAAATGATCGCTACCCCGATCTGCAAAGCCAAATAGCTGATTTGAGAGATGAGCTTGGATACTGCCCGGCTAAAGGGATGTACGAGATCGATTTTGAGAAAAACACGAATCATCAAATAAAAAAGGTATGCCTTTTGGCCTGCAATAAAGAGCAAAATGGAAATTACTCCTCCATAGTACCAGCTATTCTCCTCCTGCAAGGCAGAAAGATTGAGCCCTTCAGACAGATTCTGAGATACCAAAGGATTAAAAAAGCTGTAAATAAAGGTGAATAGCAACGCACCTGCCTGAATGCACAGTCCGATAAAGATGGACCAAATGACTATGGTGATCAACATCAAAGATGGCTGATTGACCCACTTTTCTTTCCACTGAGTTTTGAATGTATTCATAGAGATCTAAATTTGAATTATCAAATTTCAGAATATTTTTATTGAAAAACAATAAATAATAATTGAAAAAAAATATCTCTTACTAGAGTTCCTTACTAAGATACTGGTGGTCACGATATTTTGCCTAACCTGGGAGAAATCCCAGCAGGATGATTTGCTTCCGCTCAGAATAAATCATGAATGATGGTTTATCTGAATCTTAATGGGGACAAGGGACTTTCCTTTTTCTGTTTGCCATATTTAGATAGAAAAGCGAACCTACCCCTTTTAAAAAAAGGAAAGGAGGTGTTGAATGGGAGCGCGTGATACAAAAGCTTGGGTAGCTTTAAGGGGAAAGAAATGAAGATTTCCTTGCCGCATCAAGGAGAAAAAAATATAGTCCATTCTAATCGCTCATTACTTTCTTTTCTCTTTCGTTTACCTGAAATCAAGTTTTATACAGGCCTTTGTGCCATGCTGTTCTTTCCCTCATTCCCCCTCTTTTGGTCTTGACCGTTTTGATCGATTGTAAAATTCCAGGTTTCCATCAGGCAATCCGCTGAGACATTCGGACTCTCGCAGATCTGTCTGGTTCCCTCGACGATCAAAAATTCCTGGGTTTCGCTACAGCGGATATTTTTTCCATATTCATTGCCCCCCCCCGTAGGTCCTTTGCCAAAGGACTTCCCCCATAGGGTCTGTTTTGATCAGGAGAATATCATAATTTCCTGCTCCAAAGGCACTAGTCGAGCCCAAAATAAGAGCACCCCCATCCTGAGTCTTCAGAACTGCAGCACCCTTGTCATAACTCGATCCCCCATAGGTCTTTTGCCAAAGGATTTCTCCAGCAGCATTTTTCCGGGTGACCTCAATATCGCATTCGGATTTAAACCCGAAATTGACCGTTTGAATTTCCAATTTTCTACTTTCAAAAGAACCCGGATCAGAAGTAGGGGAAAGGCCAAGCTCCTGGCTCCAGGGTAGAGTGACCAAGCCCAATAGAGCAAGTCCTAAAAGTAACAGAAGCTTAGGTTGAAGGAATTGAAGGATAGGTTTCATGGTTTTTAAGAAGGCTCAATTCAACGATTGATTGATTGTGAAGGCAGGATCTTGATCCTCTGATTGCCATCTCATATTCAAGACTTCCTGTAATTTGGACTGGGTCAAAAGACTAGGGGTCACTTCCCCTTTTTCCAATCGCTGAATCGTCAGCAGGGTTAGTTCACATCGTTGGGCTAGTTCACTTTGCGTCCACCCCCGAGCGAGTCTTCGAGATTTGATTTCAGTTCCGTAATTCACAGCACAATAGTAAAAGGTAAAAACAGGATTAAAAACGACTTGGATATGACATCCACACGACATTCTGCAGAATAGGATCTCCGAATGACAGATTTCCCTAATTCATGAAATCGAGTGGCCTACCCATTTTCCAAGAATACAGCTATTTTTTAAAAAGAGCTCCTCCCTTGGATAAAACAAAAAGACAGGTCCTCTCTTGTCCCGATAAACCTAAAAATCAATTCGACCTCTAGACCTGAGATCAACCAATGGTTTAACTGATCGACTGGATTTTACCCTAGACTAAGCATTCGACTCCTGCCTTTATCCAAAAGAATTTAAGCAATAGGTTGCATCTTTTTATTCATCGAGATTAAAATCAGCAGAGCAGTATCATTTCTCCTATCTTTAATCGGACCTTCAATCTATATATTTCTAGATCGGAACCGCATACCTGCTAGTCTGATTTTTTATTCATGAAAAAGGACTTTTTATTTACGATGTTTTTGTCGGAAATGATTTTTGTCATACTTTTGACCAAGTCAAAAAAAGAATGTTTTCAAAAGCTTGTGAATACGGGATCAAGGCTATGATTTACGTGGCTACCCAATCCCTCAAAGGAGACAGGATTAAAATCGGTGACATCGTGGAAAAAGTAGGTTCACCCGAAGCATTTACGGCAAAGATCCTATCCGATTTGGTAAAAAGCGGTTTGATTGAATCGCTCAAAGGACCATACGGTGGCTTCTTTATACAGCCCCGAAATATGGAGTCCATAAAAATAATCCAAATCGTGTCGGCCATAGACGGGGAGTCCATCTTCCTAGGATGTGGACTTGGACTTTCGGAATGTAATGCCCTACAGCCCTGCCCTATGCATTCTAAATTTGTCAAAATCCGTTCTGAACTCAAAAAGGCTCTAGAAACAACCAGCCTATTGGAGCTTGCCATTGGGATTAAATCCGGAAAAACCATCTTGACTCGATAGCTATTTTTTTGACTCTATTTCCGACAATTTTATCGAAAATAAAAAACAATAAATTGATCATAAATCCAAAGTACTAGCTAAAATGAAGCGCATTATCCTTTCCTCTCTACTTCTTTTCTTTCTTGTGGGAGAAACTTTTTCTCAGACCCTTCCTAACCCAGACTTGGATAACTGGTGGTCGAGCCCCGGCATCATCGGTACGGCACTGTTGATCGCCATCATTTCATTTGTAGCCATCTTGATTGTCGGTTCCCGCCTGTCAGCGTTCATCCAAGGACTTCAAAACCGATCTCAACTCAGGGAAAAAGAACGGATCAAATTTGAGCTAATTAACTGGGAAGAAGAGGAATTGGATTGGATATTGGAAAAAAGAAGGGCTGCCAAAACCTACAGGCTTACTGGAAGAGAGCTTTCAGGCCATGGGGCTTCTGAAGATCAGCGAGGGTTGATCGCCAAAGTCACCCGCCATCCTGAAAATCCACTCGTCGATGAAAAAAAGCAAGAAACCCTACGGCTGGAAACACCCGAGCCTTTACGAAACTTGATGGGTTGGTACCTAGGAGCAGCAGTATTTTGGTTGGTTTTCGGGACTATGGTGGGGCAGTATGTGGGTATGAAATTCATCTGGCCGGAAATGGATCAGAGCCCTTGGCTTTCTTTTGGAAGACTTCGCCCGGTTCACACCAATACGGTTTTTTGGGGTTGGGCCTCCTTGGCCATGGTGGGATTGGGGTACTTTGTGATTTCCAGAACCTCCAACACCCGAATCTTTTCCTATACCCTTGCCAGAGTCGCTTGGTATCTGATGAATTTCGCTGTGGTGCTGGGCAATTTGTTCTTAATGAATGGGATCAATAATGGGGGCGGAGAATACCGGGAGTACATTTGGCCGGTTGCGGTATTATTTGCCGGAGGCTTGATTCTAACCTTTTACAACTTCTATCAAACGGTCGCCAGCCGTAAAATTTCCGAAATCTACATTTCAAATTGGTACTTATTGGGCGGATTGATCTGGACGATCACACTCGTTCTGATCGGGTATATTCCCACTTTTCAGGATGGACTTGGTGAGACAGTCATTCAGGGCTACTACATGCATCAGGGAGTCGGGATGTGGTTTATGACCTTTACCTTGGGCTTAATCTATTATTACCTCCCCACTGCCTTAAATAAACCGATTTATTCTTATTCCCTGGGTGTTTTGGCCTTTTGGACCCAAATGCTATTCTATACCCTAATCGGTACGCATCACTTTGTGTTCAGTCCTTTGCCTTGGTGGCTTCAGACCGTAGCCATTGTCTTCAGTGCCGGGATGTTTATACCCGTGCTATCAGGTACGACCAATTTTCTGATGACCATGAAAGGTAGCTGGAGTGCGATATCCAAAAGTTATGTACTTCCCTTCTTTCTGGTAGGAGTGGTTTTTTATTTTGTCGGTTCCACTCAAGGGAGTCTGCAAGCATTCCGGCTGACCAACTTCATCTGGCATTTTACCGATTTCAACGTAGCCCATTCTCACATGACCATGTATGGGATCATCACCTTTATTCTTTGGGCCTGCATTTATGCCTTACTGCCCAAAGTGACCGGAAAGGAACCTCCTGGCTTGGGAGTAGGCATTCATTTTTGGTTAGCTTTTGTGGGGCTTTTTGCCTATATGATATCTCTTATGGCCGGTGGGACGCTGAGGGGTTTGAGTTGGATAGAAGGCGAGAACTTTATCCACTCGGTGATCTTAATGCAACCTTATTGGGTATGGAGAGCAATTGGAGGTACGCTGATGTTGGTCTCCCATTTGGTCTTTGCTTTCAATTTTATAAAGATGGTGCGAGCGGATAAATCCGAAACGGTTCAGCTATCCCCTGCTCTTTCTTCTACTCATATTTAACTCCTAGGCCCATGTTAGACTTTCATAAAAATCATAAACTACTCGTCTTTACAGCCTTTCTGGGTTTTGCAGTTCTAAGTACCATTATCGCAATCTTACCTGCCGTTCAACTTCAAGAAGTGGAACCCTTGCCCGGAATGAGGGAATTGAATTCGCAAGAACTCCAAGGCCTTCAGGTCTATGTTTCAGAAAACTGCATGTCCTGCCATACCCAGCAAGTACGTAACATAGAAATGGATCAAGTTTGGGGCCATCGACCCTCTTTGGCTTCCGATTACTATTACAGCAAAAAGCGACAGGATATCTGGAGACAGTCACCCTCTCTACTGGGAAGTGAACGTACCGGCCCAGATCTAAGCGAAATCGGTAAAAGACAATCGGGGAAGGAGTGGCACTTACTTCATTTATTCAATCCCCGTATGGTAGTTAAAGAATCAATCATGCCTAGTTACCCTTGGCTTTTTGAAGAAAAATCACCTGCCCTAGTCACTCAGAAGGATGTGGTTGTTCCTGTCCCCCAAAATCTTCTAAAAAATCCAGATCACAAATTGGTGGCCAAGCCCGAAGCCCTGAATTTGGTCAGTTATTTACAATCGCTCGTTCAGGCCGATTTAGGGACAGCATCTGATCCTGGCTTTATTCCTTCGACACGTCAAACATCAGCACCATCGCAGGAAGAAAACTCCCTGGAATTAGACGGACTTCAACTCTACGCTGAAACTTGCGCCGCCTGTCATCAGCCAAACGGAGAGGGAATAGTCGGAGCATTTCCCCCTTTGGCAGGAAGTGAAATTGTTACTGATCACGATCCAGATATCCTAATTCAAATTATCTTATCAGGCTATGACGCCAGACCGGAGTTTGGAGCGATGCCGGGATTCGCCGATCTGCTTACCGATGAAGAAATTGCCGCTATTGCCAATCATGAACGAACCAGTTGGGGGAATGAAGCTCCAAAGGTCACCGTGGAGCAAGTCGCAGAAATACGAAAATTTATCCTTAACCCCTAAAATCCAAGCTCATGCCCGCATCTGAAAGTTACCTCGAATCGCTGATTACTGCCACTCCTCAGGAAGGACGAAATTTGGCGATAAAACTTACCCGAAAATCCATCGGAGCCATCCAAACTGCCCCTGAAATCCACAAAAAACTTCGAACTGATTATGTAGAAGATACTGCCCAATTGATTGCCTCAGCGCAGGTCATCCCCATGGAATTCCAAACCATTGCCCTGGCAAACAACTACTGGAAATCATGAAAAAGGGGTCATTATTGCTCTTCCTCTTCTTAGCCTCGGTCATTCAGGCATTCCCCTGTGATGTTTGCAAACGGAATCAGCCCAAGCTCTTACAGGACATCAGTCATGGAACTGGACCACAGGCCGATTCGGAATATTTCATCCTAGCAGGAGCGGTACTGGTGGTGCTTTTCACCCTCATGTATAGCCTCAAATTTCTCCTGAAACCCGGTGAGAAAAGTCCCCAACACATCAAGAATACGATCTTAACCCCAGTCCACAAACATGAATGACAATCGAAAAATTAGGGTTTTTCTCGATGAGGACCCTATTCCCTTTGCTGAATTCAGTCCGCCTATTAAGTTTGTGTTAGACACCACAAAAATTCCCGATGGCAAGCATCAGCTACGCATCGTTGCCCAGTCTACTTCGGGAAGGGAAGGAGTGAAAACGGTTCCCTTTGAAGTCAGAAACGGTCCATCGATCTCAGTGGTGGGACTTCAAAATGGAGAGGTAGTGACTGATCAAGTCCCGGTGACCATTAATTCCTATGGAAGCGAGCGCAACGATTTCTTTCTGATTCGGGGCTCGGAAACCCCTAAAGGAATCCCTTCCTGGGTTTGGGCTACCTTGATTTCCTTTGTAGGGTTTGCCCTCTTTTATTTTATCATGTACTGGAATCCCGATCATTACCAATCCTTCTTTTAATGACTAAATCAGACCTACACCACCTCAGTGGTATTCGGATCCTTGTTGATCAATCTTACCGAAAAGTGAGACAGAACGACCTTTTGAAAAATATTTTTGAAACTATCATTCAATACCGATGGGAAGACCATTTGGAGAAAATGTATCAGTTCTGGCAAACCGTCCTGCTCGATGAGCATACCTTCCAGGGAAGTCCATTCGTACCTCACCCACATTTATGAGCGGAAAAAGCTCATTTTGATCGCTGGATTCAGATTTTCGTTGAAACTGTCGATGACAATTTCTTCTGAGAAAAAACCCAGAGGGCTAAATAGCAAGGGGAACGAATGGCCGAGATGTTTCATTTTAAAATCAAGTATTATCGAAATTCCACAGTAGATCCCATCGTATAATCGCTTCAACCCTTTCACGAAATCATGAAAAAGATAACTCCGCTCAAACGCCATCCAGCCCTACATCACCTCAGCCACGATCATCACCAGGGGCTCTTGCTCTGTTGGAAAATCCGTCAAGGATTCAAGTGGCGTATTGATCCAATCCGAATGAAAGCATATTGCCAGTGGTTTTGGACCAATCATCTTGAAACCCACTTTGAAGAGGAGGAAAAACTCATATTCCCCATTTTGGCCACTGATGATGTCCTAATCAAACAAGGCCTAAGCGAACATCGACGATTAAGAAAGCTGTTTGCCACTTGGGAAATTCCGGAAAAAACGTTGGGTCAAATTGAAGAAGAACTTGAAAAACATATCCGATTCGAAGAGCGGGTACTTTTTCCACTCATTCAGCAAAAGGCTTCCCCTACCCAATTGGAGGATATTGCAAGACATGCAAACCGGGAAAAATTTGTGGAAAATGAGCAGGATCCATTTTGGATCAAGCCTGGCGCTTAGGTTTCGGGATTTCCAAACTTGGTCTAGGATTTCGAAAAGACCGGAACCATCCCTTCCGAACTTTTAAATACTTGGTAAACCGCGAGTTAGTGGGATAGACCCGGTTTTTGGTCATGTTATTGAATACCAAAGCTACCAGCAACAAAATCAGGCTACCGGTCAACACCGGTGAAAGCACATACCAAAACCCAAGTTCCTTAATCCTTTCGGTTCCAATAACGGCAATCAGCGCAGTAGCTCCACCCGGAGGATGAAGGGTTTTAGTCACTTGCATCAACACAATCGAAGAGGATACGGCCAAAGGAGCTGCCAACCAGAGGATTTCTGGAAACACCTGGGACATGACAACACCGGCCAAGGCAGAGATCACATGGCCTCCCACCAGATTTCGAGGTTGGGCAAGCGGACTTTGAATAGCACCATAGACTAATACTGAGGAAGCTCCAAATGACCCAATAAGAAATATATTTTCTTCCCGGGTCAAAAAGTAAGTCTGATAAAAAGCAATGGCGCCAATCCCGACAAATGCTCCCAAAAAAGACCAGAATTGTTCTTTAAAATCGATGAGCGTTTCCCGATAGAGGATATACTGAGATATCCGGAACGCTCGCTTGATGCGCTTTTTCAAGGTAAACCAGGTTTAATAGGCAGAATTGAAGCAACAGCACTTCGGTATTGCAAAGTTCGATTTGGAAGAGCTAAGCCTCAATATTTTTCAACTGGGAATGGATAAATGGAATTCGAGGTGCTAAAAAGTACCCCGTCAAGCTCGCAATCAAAATAGGAACAAAATGACCAAAGCCTGTTAACACACAGAGCAAAATCGTGGTACTGACCGGAGTTCGGGTTACACAAGCATTGACAGCTGCCATACAACTCACCCAGGTCAGTGTAGGATTTAGACTGGGAAAAAGTTCACAAAGCAACAATCCAAGGCAAGTTCCTACAAAGAACAATGGAATGATAAACCCACCTCTCCAACCGGAGGTTACCGTGACCGATATGGCTAGAATTTTCATTCCCAAAATCAAAAGCAGGGCTTCCCAGCTCAAATTCAGCACGATCAATTCATTGATCTCATGATGGCCAAAATAACGCGTAATCGGAAATCCAAAGCCAATGACTCCCAAAACCAATCCTCCCAGTGTGGTCTTGGCATAAATAGGCATGGGTACGGATTCAAAGGCTTTCTTACAGGCTTTTGTACTAAAGATAAATATCCATGCGACCAAAGATCCTAGTATCGCAATGCCAAAAGCGTAACCAAAATCGAAAATTCCCTGGTAGCTGTATTGGGGGAAATTCCAGGTTGGTCCCAATCCCAAATGGATAATCAAGGCAAAAACGAGGTAACTGAAGCAACTTGCAACCAATGCAGGTACAACTGCCCGGTAATATTCGAGCATGTGTTTATGATGCAATATTTCCACAGCAAATAGACTTCCTCCTAAAGGAGCTCCAAATAGGGCCGTAAACCCAGAAGCCATCCCCGCAATGCTGTAAGTACGAAGAGCTTCTCCTTTAAGTCGAAACAATTTTCCAAGCCATGTACCTGTAGAACCCGTAACTTGAACCAAAGGCGCTTCAGGCCCTAGGCTTCCTCCTGCGGCAACACAAATCAAGGAAGAAAGAATCATGGATGGGTTGTTTTTTGGATTCAGCTTCCCTTTATTAAATCGGATATTATTGACAATCAGATGAATTTCTCCAGGATCCCCTATCCAGTGAATAATCAATCCTGCGAGCAGGCCCGCAAAAGTCATCAGCGGAATGACCGTCCAACCCTCAAGGCCCGCTAAAATATGAATTAGGGACTCTAATGTCACCCAATAAACTCCCGCAATGCTTCCACCGACCAAGCCTAAAAGCGCCCAAAGCCAAAAATCCCTTCCAAACAAAAAAGGACTAAAGCGAATAGGCTGATCGAGTATACTGGAGTATTCGATGAGTTTACGTTTTTGCTTGATTTTCAAAATTTACTTGATTGATCAAGCTTGCAAAGTAAGGCGTTGCAAATGCCAATAGGAAAGAAAATCGTCAAAAAGTGGAGAAAAGAATCTTTGTTCCCCTCGGAAATCCATAGGAATAACTCCCAGGATTAATTCAGCCCTTTCTCAACATACTCCGGAATTTGGTTATCATTCTTCAGCAAAAGACTCAAAGGCTAAATTTTGGACTACCGCCTTTTCTAGCTTAGGAGAGATGGTCATTACCTCCAATACTTCCTAGGGCTACTTTCTGGATAAATGTGTATATCTAAACTAAAGAGTAGCAAACACAATTGCTGTAAAAATCGAATGTAAAAGCCAACCCTAAGCGTTCTTTTCCAAAGCTTCCGGTATATTGGGGGAAGTAAAGGAAGAGTACCCTCAAGGGAATTCTTGTGAGTACTCATTAAAACCCCCAACTCCGATCCGCTCAAGAGTTCTCTCCTTGATTAGCCGATCAGCAATTTCTTTATTGAAAATCCTTTCTAGCCTAAACTTCATCAATTCATCAAAAATTGGTCTTTTTGGCACATTGGCTTATTGGGGTTTCCGTCTTGCCCTCAATTCCTCCACAGACCTATTTCGGTTTTCAGGCTAGGTTTCTTGCTTTCCCCCAGTCTTCCCAGAGACTGCTTCTCACCCCTAAAATGCTGCAAATAATAGTTTCCCGAATAGCCTTTTCCCCTCAACCAGGTTACCATCTCTTGAAGGTCTTCTATGGTCAACTGATCGGAGTGCACGGTCGTTCTCACCTCAAACTGAACTTTGGATGGGATGAGGATTTCAAGTGATTTTTCGAATAAAAAAAATAAATGAGTTTGGGTGATTTGTTCATATTTCTGAGCCATTGCTTTAAAATCCAATGCCACATAATCCACCAGATCATCCTCAATCAATTGTCTAATGACCTCTGGCCGACTTCCGTTGGTATCAATTTTTACTTCAAAGCCCATCTTTTTCACTTCATGGATCAAGGGAATCACCTGAGGGTGAATTGTACATTCTCCTCCACTGAAAACCACTCCATCCAAAAGCCTTCTTCTGGCAAGTAAAAAATCCTGGATCTGACCCCAACTCAGCTTTCCTTTCCCAAGGACAATCTCTGGATTGTAGCAGTATGCGCAGCGCATGTTGCAACCGGCAAACCAGAGGATGCAAGCCGTACGGTCCGGAAAATCCAGCAAGGTAAATGGGGAGACGCTGAAGATAGGCCTCCCCTTTTCCAGCCTATTCCTGGAAGTGAGTTCGCTGCTTGTGTTCACCTTTTTTGCCGATGTTGAAACTCTCTACAGGTCGATGATAGCCCATCACACGGGTATAGACCAGGCATTTGGTACGATTTGCTTCATGGAGTTGAAGCTTGATTTGGGATTGGATTTGTTTAGTGTTTGTCTGCATAGCGAATTGGATTTTGGTTTAAGTCAGTGAGAAGGGCTTCGTCACATTTGGGGCAGTATTCGTGCTCGCCGTTGAGATAGCCGTGAACCGGGCAAATGCTAAAAACCGGTGTCACCGTGATGTAGGGCAGCTTAAAGTTGGACAGGACTTTCTTGACCAAGCGACGGCAGGCTTCAGGAGAAGATATTTTTTCTCTCATGTAAAGGTGAAGGACAGTACCTCCGGTGTATTTGGTCTGGAGCTCATCCTGCAGCAAAAGTGCCTCAAAAGGATCATCTGTAAAGTCTACTGGAATCTGGGAGCTGTTGGTATAATAGATGTTTTCTTCCCTTCCGGCTTGGATGATCTCCGGAAAGCGTTTTTTATCCTCTTTTGCAAATCGATAGGTGGTGCCTTCTGCCGGTGTAGCCTCCAGATTGTACAAGTTGCCGGTTTCTTCCTGAAACTCCTTCATGCGTCTCCGGATGTGTTCTAACAGTTCTATAGCCAGCGTTAGTCCATAATTTCCGGTGATATCTTCTTTTCCCTGGGTGAAATTGAGGATCATTTCATTCAGACCGTTTACTCCGATGGTGGAGAAGTGATTGCGGAAATGTTTCAGGTATCGGCTGGTGTAGGGATAAAGCCCCCGGTCATACATTTCTTGAATGAACACACGCTTTTTCTCCAAGGTGGACTTGGCAAGCTGCATAAGACAATCTAATCGCTCGTAGAGTCCGGGTTTGTTTCCGGCAAAAAGAAATCCCAACCGAGCCATATTGATGGTAACCACACCAATACTTCCGGTCATTTCAGCACTGCCGAAAAGCCCATTTCCGCGCTTGAGTAATTCCCGCAAATCCAGCTGTAAGCGGCAGCACATGGAACGAACCGCGTTGGGCTTGTAGGCAAGGGGATTATCTACCTTTTGGCCATTTTCATCATAAGTGTATTGACTGCCGATGAAGTTTTGGAAATAGGAGGAGCCGATTTTGGCGGTATTCTCAAAAAGCAGATCCGTATTTGGTCCGTACCAATCAAAGTCCTCGGTGATATTTACCGTGGGTATCGGAAAGGTGAAAGGCTGCCCATTGGCATCTCCTTCAGTCATGATGGTGTAGAAGGCCTGGTTGATCAGTTGCATTTCAGGTTGAAAATGGGTGTAGGTTAATTCTTCCAAACTGTTCACTCCTCGTTTTTGGGCATTTTCCAAAAGCAAATCCGAAGCAACTCCTTTAAAAAGATGGAGGTCACTTTTGGTTGGCATTTGATCTTTTAGATCCTCTGGCACCACCCAATCTAGGGTCACGTTGGTAAACGGTGACTGACCCCATCGAGCGGGTACATTTAGGTTGTAAACAAATGACCGGATGGCTTTTTCAATCTCCTGGTAACTCAGTTGATCCTTGAATACATAGGGGGCCAGATAGGTATCAAAAGAGCTGAATGCTTGGGCACCCGCCCACTCGCTTTGAAGAATACCCAGGAAATTAGCCATCTGACCCAATGCTTCTCGAAAATGAGACGGGGGCCGACTTTCGACCCTACCCCGAACGCCATTGAAACCTTCATTGAGAAGGACTCTCAGACTCCAACCGGCACAGTAGCCCGTCAGGCAATCCAAATCGTGAATGTGAATATCACCTTTACGGTGGGCATAGCCTTCCTCCTTGCTATATACCTTATCCAGCCAATAGTTGGCGATGATTTTGCCTGCCACATTGTTGACCAAACCGGCATTTGAAAAGGAGGTATTGGCATTAGCATTAATCCGCCAGTCGGTCTGCTTGATGTATTCCTCAATGGTCTGCGTGCTATCCACATAGGTCGTGTCCTCATGAATCCCAGCTGTATGTTCCCGCTGTAACTTCCGGGTGTGTCGATACAACATAAAGGAGCGCATGACTTCAAAGTGGCCTGCTGCAAACAATTCCTTTTCGATCAGATCTTGAATATCTTCTACTGCCCAAGTGGTTTTGGTTTCCATTTTTTGAATCACTGCTTGGAAGAGACCAGAATCGTATTCTTTTAGGACACTTTGAAAGCCTTTTCTCAAGGCATCTTCGATTTTAAATGGGATAAACGGAGCGTATTCTCCATTACGCTTGATGACGTATTGATCCATAGTGGCGTGGGTCTGTGCGTGGTTTGATGGGGTGAAAATTAGCCAAAAAAACAGGCTTCAAAAGGATTGTTAGACCTAACTTTGCTCAGGTTCTCAGTTGATCTAAATCATACTTTTTTATCCGAAATAAAGAAAAGTCAAAGCGGGTTTTTCAAAGCCATACTGTAGATTCAAATGGAATTCACATTCTTCACTTGCTACCAGCTTTTGCCCAGTAGCTGGTCAAACGGTGAAATAACCGGGCTAAAAGCACGGACCGGTGTAGAGGTAAATCTAAAGTGGACTAAAAGAAAATTATTAGCTAGCGAGATAACTAGCAGTTCCGGAAAACCAATAAAAATTATATACAGAGGAAGAATGGAAACTATTTATCCTCAATCCAATGTAAAATACATAGTTGACATCGTTAATTTCACTATTATTTCCACCCTTCAAATAAAATGATATTGATCTGTTTGGAAGAGGGAGAAAGAGCTCCGCGAGCTATCGGTATTAACGTTAATAGCAAGTCTCTTGGTTGACTGCAAATATTCCCTTGAACCGCATCATCCGTGCACCTCTTTCTTGAATGGATGTTCCGAATAAGTGATATCAAAGGAATACTGTTTATTTTCCAAAATTATCACAAATCATCCAAAGGCATTCTTCTTTGCCACAGGATCGATCTGATTTACGGTACGTTGTATTCCATCAATCCCTGGGGGAGTCAAGACCTTTTCGGCACTATACAAAGAAAAAATACTCAGAATTGTATGTCTCGTCCAGCTTATAAGCCACTTTTCTCCAGTAGCTTATCCTTTCTGGTTCGCTTTGCAGAGTAGCTCACTAATGAACTAATTTGAATGGCTTTGAATCTCATTTATCCCTTTTGCCATTCCTATGTCAAGGAGCTTAAAATACTCGATCCTCAAATTTATCCAATTAACAAAAATAGCCCATACCTAATTCATAACTAGTTACTTATGACTAGGCCAAGAATAATTGTAACTGAACCGAATGATCGGTGTTAAAAGCAGAAGAAAACCTGATTAAAATTTTCCTTTATGGATAGGAAAAGTTTGACGAATTAAAAGCCCAGCGACACTTTAACTCATTTAAAAATATGTGTGGATTTGCTACAAAAAGATGGACAATATTTTAAGGTCAGTTGTGAATTGATTTGATTTAATTCCGCCTGCCGCGGGGCTACTCAAATTACCTGGTGGATTTTGAAGGAAAAATCCCCCAGATAATTTCGAGTTTGACTGCTGTTATGCCGCAATTTTTGATTTTGTTTTTCCGAATTGTTCAGGGGTGAGGTACTTCAAGAAGGAGTGCTTTCTTTTTTTATTGTACCAGATTTCTATGAATTCGAAGATTTCTACTCTCGTTTGATCGATCGTTAGTTCAGGTATATGATAAATCAATTCTGATTTGATGATTTTAAAGAAGCTTTCCGCCACAGCATTATCCCAACAATTTCCTTTTCTACTCATACTTTGCCGGATTTGGTAGGTTTTAAGTAGGCTGCGAAACTCCCCACAGGCAAACTGTACTCCCCGATCTGAGTGAAAAATCAGCTCTAATGGGGTAACCGGTCTATTGAGGATAGCCATCTTAAATGCCGCTATTACGGTTCTTTCTGCCTCCATGGTCGTACTCATGGACCATCCGATAATTTTTCTATCAAACAGATCCATGATAAGGGTTAGGTAAAGCCAGCCTTGGCTGGTCTTTACCTAAGTGATGTCCGACACCCACTTTTCACCCGGTTTACTGGCTGTAAAATCCCTGTTTAATAGGTTCTCAGAAGGATGGTGTTCATGATTTGAGTCAGTGGTGGCGACCCTAAATTTCTTGCAGATAATGCTCCGGATACCTAGTTGCTTCATCAGTCTGGCTACTCGGGGTCTGGAAACAAGCATGCTCCGGTCTCTGAGTTCGGAGGTAAGCTTTGGGCTGCCCAATCGAAACTTGGACTGCTGATGCAATTCTAGAATTGTTGCTTTAAAAGCTTGATTTTCTAAAGCTCTTTTTGAAGGTTTTCTAATAAGCCAAGCATAAAAACCACTTCTGGAAACCTCAAAAACCCGGCACATCTTCTCAACAGCAAATTCTCCTTGGTGCTCTTTTATGAACCGGAATATTTGTTGTCGCTCTTGGAGAAGATGCTTACAGCCTTTTTTAGGATGTCCCGTTCAATCTGTGCTTCCTTTAAGGCCTTTTTTAATTCAGTAATTTCTCGTTCTTCGGGTGTGAGTACTGGCTTGCCATTGCCTGTAAAACTATGGTCGCCTGTGGCTTCAAACTCTCGGACCCAGCGTCTAACCAGGTCGCCAGAAATACCCAACTCCCGACCAACCTCAGTGAAGGTTTTGCCAGTTTTGTGAAGTTCAACTACCATAAGTTTAAAAGCTTTGTCAAAGCTTCTTCTTGTTCTTGTCTCTTTCATTGATTCTAAGTTAAGGACGCTTAACTTACTGTCCAAGCAAATGTATACACTCCAATCCTACCAAATGACTCCAATGGAGTACCAAAAAGCGGCTTGCTAGTGATGAATTAATTCAAACTACGAAAGCATTAAAGGTAGAAATATAGATGCGGATTTATCGAGGTGCCTATTTAGCTTCATATATTGATGTTGTCAATCCAGCTAAAAAAACGGACTACAAAAAACTGGATGGAGAGAATGAGCATCCCCCAAAAATCGGGACAGTAAATTAAGTTAAAAAGTAACTTAATTTACTGTGATGACCACACGAAGAAAATTTACATCCAAGTTCAAGACCAAGGTGGTTTTGGAATTGTTAAAGGAACGCTCTTCCTTAGCCGAACTGGCCCAGAAGTACGAAATCGCCCCCCAGCAACTCAGCAACTGGAAGCGGGAGTTTCTCAACGGTGCCGAGGAGGTCTTTGAAAAAGGCGGCAAAAATAAGAAAGACCCGGCCGATGAGGAAAGCATGATACGCAAGTGTGGTCATATTGCACACAACGTTTAGTATATGAAGCGTAGCGCCCGAATGGGAGCTATGATTTCATATACAGTGTTATGAGCTTTTTTACATTCTTCATTGTCACTGGAAAATTGTCCATGCTTAAGTCTTTTATCTCCATTCCAAGGCCCCTTATTTAGTTCTACATTTGAAGTGTAACAAGAATAAGTCAAAATGAAATTTAAAAGTTTAATCCAAATAAGTAGCCTAGTTCTAATTCTAGGGATAACAATTCAAGCATTTTCTCAATCTAAAAAAAGTAATATTATGGACAACACAAAAAATGAAAAAATCGGATTATTAGTAATCATGAAAGCGAAAGAAGGTAAGGAGCAAGAAGTGAAAGAGTTTCTTCTAGGTGGTTTATCATTGGTAAATGCAGAACCAAAAACTGAATCTTGGTTTGCATTTCAAATAGATGAACAAACTTTCGGAATTTATGACACATTTGAAGCGGAAGAGGGCAGACAGGCACACTTAAAAGGAGAAGTGGCAAAAGCCTTATTGGCCAATGCTGGAGATCTTTTAGAAGGTTTTGATGCTAGCACAGACATTAAGACTGTTGATGTTCAAGCAAGTAATCATAAAGTGGGTAATCAGAATAAGGGATTGTTGGTGATTATGAAAGCCAAAGAAGGAAAGACATCTACAGTGGAGGATTTCTTGCAAGCGGGCAAGTCATTGGTGAGTTCTGAGCCTGCAACTTTATCATGGTATGCTTTTAAAATCAATGAAGAAACCTATGCCATTTTCGATACGTTTGCAGATGACGCTGGCAGAGATGCTCATTTGACAGGGAAAGTAGCAGCAGCGTTGATGGAGAATGCGCCTGTAATTTTGGAAGGCTTTGATGCTTCAGCAATTCAAAAAATTAACATTCTAGCTTCAAAATAAATATTTGATTTAAGAAAGGAGTGCTTTTGGCACTCCTTTTTTTTAAAATTTGAATGAGCTAAAACATAAATTTAGTATGGCCCAAATAATTATAGACAAACAAAACGGGGAACTTGCGTTTAGATTAGAAGAGTTAAACGATCTAAGCCAGTTTGATCATCTACAAAGAAGAAATTATTATTCTATCGTTTTGTTATGTGGAATTAGCTATGAACTAAGCGTTGATTTTCAAAGTTTTGAATTGCAAGGAAATCATATGATTTGTTTGGCTCCGTATCAACCTTTCATGATACGTTCTGAAGAAAAGTGTCAGGGTTATTTATTGAATTTTCATCCCGATTTTTTTTGTACATATAGACATCAAAACGAAATAGAGACCGAGGGAATCCTTTTTAATAATTTCCATGGTTTACCCTATTTTACTGTAAACGAGCAAAGCCTATTTCTTAATTTGATTGATCAAATTTCGAAAGAGATGGACAAAGACTCAATCGCTCAGCATGAAGTTCTTGTGGCATTTTTAAAAGTGTTTTTAATAGAAGCGGTCAGACATAAGAAACAATTTGATCAACAATTAACTCCCGGATTGTCAGATTCAAAAACAGAAATTTTACAAAATTTAGTCGATGCAATTGAGAGTAATTATTGCAAATTGCATTCTCCCCAAGAATACGCAGATGAACTAAGTGTAAGTCCTAAAACTTTAGCCGGTATCGTCAAGAAATATCTCAATCAAACGACTTCATCCTTAATTTCAAATAGGATAATTATTGAGGCGAAACGAGAACTTTATCTAACTTCTAAACCAGTGAAACAAATTGCTGCTTTTTTAGGTTATGACGATGAATTCTATTTCAGTCGTTTTTTTAAAAAGAAGGTAGGAGTATCACCTGATATTTATCGTAAGACAGTTGGTTTTGCTAAACTAGAGTCAAATTAATTGCTCATAACGGGGCAGGGTAGCCCATTTTTCTTATTACGAATCACTACTGTCCGACTATTCTATTTTAGTCGGACAGTAGTGAATCTAAATAGTAAGAATAAAATCATGGAATCATTCCAAAAATCAATTCACATACTTTTATATAAAACCATCTTTACATTTTTACACTTTTAAACACAACGATTTTGATCCCTGACGGTAAATGAGTATACCAGTCCATCACAAAACCACCTGATTATGTGGTCAGTACTCAAATTTTTAGGAACACTTTTCATCAGTTTCATTGCAATGGCCGGGGCATTGGGCGCTGAAAATCCCTTTCCTCTATTTGCCGTTGCCTGGGGAATTTGGATAATTTATATCATCAGCTTGCGGTCCAAAAGAAAAAAGAGACTCAGTATAAAGGCTATCCATTACCCTCTAATTTTTCAATAATCCTGGGTTTTCAATTCAGTAAACCCGAATCCATTTGAATGATTTTGTTTTCCAAGGCTTCAAGATTCTCCAAAACTCCAATTCCATTGAGCATCTGCCAAAAAACTATCAAAAACCGGAAAGGGGGACAAAAAAGGGGACGAAAAGAGGGACAAATTTGAGTAATTTAGAGCCAATTGGAACCGATTTGAATCGGTTTTATTCACAAACTGCATCAATAGCCCTATAAAACACAAAAAGTTGACCGTAAAACGATCAACTAATTGTTTAGTAGCGGGAACAGGACTCGAACCTGTGACCTTCGGGTTATGAGCCCGACGAGCTACCAACTGCTCCATCCCGCGATATATCTTTTAAGGATTTTACCTTATATTTCTTTTTGACCCGCCCTTCCGGCGAATTGTGATACAAAGGTAAGGAGAAACTATATAAAATCAAGTACCTTTGTGAAAAATTTAAAAGAAATGAGCATATCAAATCACAAGGCAGGATTCGTCAATATTATCGGAAAGCCCAATGTTGGGAAATCCACACTGATGAATATCCTTGTGGGTGAGCGACTTTCCATCATTTCCCCCAAAGCCCAAACAACCCGGCACCGCATTGTGGGACTGACCAATACGGAGGATTATCAAATCGTTTTTTCGGATACCCCAGGAATGTTGGAGCCCAAATATGAACTCCACAAAAGCATGATGAGCTTTGTTAACATTTCCTTAGAAGATGCAGACATCATTGTTTTTGTGACAGATCTTTTTGAAAAGGACACAGAGATTGAAGGGATCATCAACCGAATCAATCAGTCTGGCATCCCCGTTCTTCTGGTGATCAACAAAATCGATCTTGCCAAAGAAGGACAACTAGATGAGGTTACCTCCTATTGGACTGATCGGATCAAAGCTTCAACGGTGATCCCAATTTCAGCATTGGAACAATTTAATACCGAGCGAATCCTTCAAGAAATCCTGGATCGATTGCCCGTGCATCCCCCATTTTACGACAAAGAGGAACTAACTGACCGCCCCGAACGGTTCTTTGCCTCCGAGATCATACGGGAGAAGATATTCAAAAACTACAAAAAAGAAATCCCTTACTCCACCGAAGTGGGAATTGAGGATTTTCACGAGGAAGAAAAAATCATTCGGATTCGAGCCAGCATTTTTGTTGAGCGAAATAGCCAAAAAGGAATCCTTATTGGTGAAAAAGGCAAGATGCTCAAAAAGGTAGGAACCGAAGCCAGAGAAGACATGGAAGCCTTCTTTGGCAAAAAGGTCTTCCTGGAAACTCACGTCAAAGTCGAATCCGACTGGCGTAAAAACAAAAGTAAACTGAAAAAATTTGGGTACGACCCAACCTAATTATGGCAAATATAGTAGCAATCGTAGGCAGACCAAACGTAGGAAAATCTACGCTTTTCAATCGATTGGTCGAAGAACGAAAAGCAATCGAAGACAATATGAGTGGGGTTACCCGTGACCGTCACTATGGCCATGCCCAGTGGTCTGGTAAATTCTTTTCAGTTATTGATACTGGAGGTTATGTGACCGGTTCGGATGATATCTATGAGGCCGAAATCCGAAAGCAAGTCAAACTGGCCATTGAAGAATCCGACGTGATTCTATTTGTGGTGGATTGCAATGATGGGTTGACTGATTTGGACAAAGAGTTTGCCGATGAGCTTCGGTCCAGCAAGAAACCCATTTTCATCGTAGCCAATAAGGCTGATAACCTCGAAAAATCCTTAATGGCCAATGAATTCTATGCCTTAGGCCTGAGTGATTTTGAAATTTTTCCTATTGCCGCAGTGAGTGGAAGTGGTACGGGTGAGCTTTTGGATGAAGTAATTACTCATTTCAAAGATGAGGGAATCGAAGATCCGGATGCGGACACACCAAAAATCTCCATTTTGGGTAGACCCAATGTGGGTAAATCCTCTTTTCTCAATGCCCTGATAGGCAAAGAACGATCCATTGTCACCAATGAGGCCGGCACCACTCGAGATGCCATTCACACCAGATACAAGCTTTTTGGACAGGATTTTATCATCACCGATACGGCTGGAATTCGAAAGAAAGCCAAGGTCAAAGAAGATATTGAATTTTATTCAGTCATGCGTTCCTTACGTACCCTGGAAGAATCCGATGTCATCATTGTGATGGTGGATGCTACCAGAGGATTAGAAGCACAGGACATCAACCTGATCAGCTTGGGAATCAAAAACAACAAAGGCATCATGATCATGGTCAACAAGTGGGACTTGCTTGAAAAGGACCATAAGACGATGAATAAAATCAAAGAAGACATGATGGAGCGATTGGGTGAACACAAGTGGATTCCCATTATTTTCACTTCAGTGACGGAGAAGCAACGGATCTTTCAAGCGATCGAATTGGCTGTAAAAGTCTATGAAAATAAAAACCGCCGGATTCCCACCTCCAAGCTTAATGATTTATTGCTTCAGGAAATCGAACGCTATCCTCCACCGGCTTGGAAAGGAAAGTACATCAAGATTAAATATGTGACCCAATTACCCACCAAAAATCCGGTCTTTGCTTTTTTCTGTAACCTGCCCCAGTACATCAAAAACCCCTATACCCGCTTCTTGGAAAATCGTTTACGCGAAAACTTTGAATTTGAAGGAGTTCCGGTAAAAATAATTTATAAAAACAAATAAAAAATATTTGAGCGGTTCTTGCATTATTGGAAAAATAGCAGATACCTTTGCATCGAATTAAGAAAACCACAAAAAATGAAAAAGGTATTTGCAATTTTCGCAATCGCTGGCTTGATGGCAACTGCATCTTGCGGCAACAAGGAAACTTCTGAAGAGGCTACTGAAGTAGTAGAAACTGTAGAAGAAACAACTCAAGAGGCTGTAGAAGCTACTGAAGAAGTAGTAGAAGACACTATCGAAACTACTGAGGAAGCTGTAGAAGAAACAGTGGAGACTGTAGAGGAGAAAGTAGAAGAGGTAAAGTAATTTACCAGCCTGCTTAACATTGGAGAGTCCCGGAATTCGGGACTCTTTTTTTATCCCTCCTACCTCCACCCGACTGGCTCAGCTGGAATCCTCCCTACTAAAAGCGCCATTCCAAATGAGCCTAAAGCAGGTGTGGGATTCCCCGAAATAGGAATCAAATCTTAAATTTGTTACCCTCAAATTCCTTATTTTTAGGCATGAATCCGACGGAAAAACTTCAGCTTATTCTTTCCAAGCATCTCCCTGAAAAAAGCATCCCCTACTGCCTTGACCTATGGGTTAAAAATGGATTCAATTTTACGGTCACACCCGCTCGGAAAACCAAATTGGGTGACTTTCGCTGGCGACGGGATAGCAAACGGCAAACCATCACCATCAACGGAACGCTTAACCCTTATCAGTTCCTAATCACGTACATTCATGAAGTAGCTCATTTGCATACCTATTTGCATTTTGGAATTGAAACAGCACCTCATGGAAAAGAATGGAAAAGCACCTTCCAACAATTGATGATCCCGCTTTTAAAACCTGAAATTTTCCCCAAAGACATTTTGATTCCGCTGTCGCGACATATGCGAAATCCGAAAGCGAGTTCGGCTGGAGATTTATTTCTTACCAAAGAACTCAGCAAATACGACTTAAATCACCACGTTTCTGAGGAGGTTTTTTTAGCTGATTTAAAGCCGGGATTGTGGTTTGAACTTCAAGGAAGAAAATTCCAAAAAAAAGAAACCCGTCGCACTCGGGTTCTTTGTGAAGAAATTCCTTCGGGTAAAAAATTCCTGATTTCTCAACTTGCCAAAATTAAACCCTTGGAAAGCTCAGGATTGTAGAATTACGAAGTAAGATTACGAGGCTGATTTACCCTCAGCTCCCCAGCGTTCAGGCTCTACCCGCCCAGTCTATTCCCTCTCTTCACCGATCTCATTATTCTGCTGTGAAAAGTCCTTGGGCTGGGGTAAATCTTTGATCGAGTTGATGCCAAAATACTCCATAAACTTGGGGGAGGTGCCATAGATCATAGGTCTTCCGAGCCCCTCTGATTTCCCTTTAATTTCGATCAGTTCTTTTTCTAAAAGTTTGGTCACTGAATAATCCGAATTGACTCCCCGGATCTGTTCAATTTCTCCTTTGGTAATCGGCTGCTTGTAGGCAATAATGGAAAGCGTTTCCATTTGTGCGGTCGATAGGCGCTTTTGACTTTGCTGTTTGAGTAAAATCGAAATACTGGTTTGATAGGCGGGTTTGGTTAAAAATTGATACCCTCCACCCAGGTGTTCCAAGGCAAATGAAAAATCATCCTGAAGGTATTTCGTCCGCAAATCTTCAATGGCCGATTCGATATGGTCCATAGGAATTTCAGCCTCAAACATCTCGGTAAGACATTTTCGGATTTCATCCTTTGACAATGGGCCAGGATTGCAAAATATCAATGCCTCAATATGCCGATGTAAGAACTCCAAGGTTTATTTTTTTGCCATTTTGGCCTCGATTGAATGCATGGTATGGGGTACTGCTCTCAATCTTTCCTTGCTGATCAATTTGCCGGTATCCACACAAACTCCGTAAGTGCCATTCTTAATCCGGACCAGGGCGTTTTCCAGATTAATGATAAATTTCTGCTGACGGGCCGCCAACTGACTCAAGCTTTCACGCTCAAGGGTATCCGCGCCATCTTCCAAAAGCTTTGAGGTTGAAGCAGTATTATCGGTCCCTGTATCATTCTTTTTGCTGAGGGTCTCTTTGAGAGAATTAAACTCCTCTTTTGCCACTGCTAATTTCTGAAGAATGATCTCTTCAAACTCCTTCAATTCATCCGGAGAATAGGCGGTTTTTCCTTCCTGACTCATAACATTTTGGTTAGGTGATATTACTTGGACGTCCCTTTTAAAATAAAGTTCTCTAAAATACATGCCTCTGGTGGATTTACAAAAATATTCGTCATACCGATGATCAAATTTTCTTGGCCATTTAATCAGAAAAGCTGATTTTTAAGCAAATTAATTTCATTTTATCCTCCATCACTCCCATGAAAAGCCTCCATATCTTCCTATTTCTACTTCTTATTTTAATCGTTTCTTGTAGCAAACCGAAAGAAAATCAACCGATTACCAACACGGAAGCTCCAGTCGATTTTGCCTTGGCGATTCACGGAGGTGCAGGTACCATCAAGAAAGAAAATTTGACCGCTGAACAAGATGCTGAGTACCGTGCAAAACTCGAGGAAGCGCTCAATGCGGGCTACGCAGTTTTGGAAAATGGTGGAGAAGCTTTGGATGCAGTAGTTGCCGCGGTCAAAGTCATGGAAGATAGTCCGCTATTCAATGCGGGTAAGGGAGCTGTTTTCACCAATGAAGGAAAAAATGAAATGGATGCAGCCATCATGAATGGAGCAGACCGAAATGCCGGTGCAGTCACCGGTCTTACCCGGATCAAAAATCCGATTACCGCAGCACGGGCAGTGATGGAAAACTCTCCCCATGTCTTTATGAGCGGAGCGGGTGCCGAGCAGTTTGCTCTGAGTCAGAATCTCGAAGAAGTGGATCCAAGCTATTTTTACACGGATTTCCGCTTTGAACAATTGGAAAAAATTCGGGAAACAGAAAAAACCGAACTTGACCATGCTGCACTGATGGAACTTGAATTAAAAGACCCATTTTTCAACGATCGAAAATTTGGCACGGTCGGGGCAGTTGCCAAGGATAAAAAAGGGAATATCGCCGCAGCCACCTCTACCGGAGGAATGACCAATAAACGATTTGGACGGGTAGGTGACGTGCCAATTATTGGTGCGGGAACCTATGCGGATAATGCTACCTGTGCAGTCTCTGCAACTGGTCATGGAGAATACTTTATCCGGACGGTAGTGGGTCATGAAATCGCTTCCCTGATGCGGTATGGAGGAAAATCACTGGCAGAGGCCGGAGATGAGGTGGTCATGAAGCAACTGGTGGAAATGGGTGGCTCAGGAGGAGTGATTTCCATCGATAAAAATGGAAATATTGCAATGCCCTTTAATTCTGAAGGCATGTACCGTGGCTATCGCAAAGCCAATGGGGAAGCTAAGGTAATGATCTACAAGGAGGAGAAATAACCCTCAATGGTCAGAAGATAGGTCTCTTCAATTAGGCCAAAATCCTCTGGGAGGTTGCGATTCATTGACCAGAAAAATTTACCCTTCTTTAGGCCAAACTTAGGAAGAGGAGAGTTTTTCGGAGAAATCCTATCCCTTTTCTGCTGCGGAGGCTCTTGGTATTTTCAGTAGGGCTGGCCTTCAGTTCTGCAATAAAGGTTGTGGATACACCAGCATACCCCCATTTACTCTATTTCACTAAAACGAATCGACCCCAAAACCAAAAAATCTGGAAGGAAACAATACCCTTTAAGGTAATTTCCATCAAGAATGTAACTAAAATTCATCTTTTTAATACCAACAATTTATCAGGCAACCGCCTTTTCCTCATGGAGTATTTTTTCTAATCTTTTTTTCAGGACAGCATCTTCGACATCGATTCGATATTTCATAATCAAATATTGCTTGACTTCAGCTAGATCCTTGAATTCGCTTACATTGAGTCTTTCTAATGCGCGGTTGATTAGGCCTTTTTCCATGGGTTTGGGGTGTTTGTCTCTCTAATATACAGAATTTTAAAATTGCTTGGTTAAGCCAACTACAAATTTTTATCCCTTTTCAGCAATAATTCGGGTTTCCCTAACGATTTTAACCTTCCATTTTATGTTCAAATTCCTACCCATTGTGGAAAAAATCCTCTGCTACACCTAAGCTAATTAGTTCCATTTTTTGTAAGGACAGGACTTCGTCCTAGGTGCCATCTAATCCCCTTCCTTGCATTAGGCAAAGCAGCGGGACAGGAAGGCTTACAGAAAATTCAAACCCATTTGATTGTCCAATTTTACTATCCATCTTACCTATTAAAGACTGGCTCATTTTCAGCAAAAGATAATACACCTTCAAATCGATCCCGCATTAAATGAACTAACACAGTAAATCCAAAAAATCGAGTTAATCAAGTTATAAAAGGTCTAAATCCATCAAAAACCTCGGGGTTGGGGAGCCTCCTCAAGTATTTTTTAAAGGAAAACCCTGAAAATGAAACCTTCTGCCTTACTTTTGTATTTCGATTCATTAACCTATCAAACCCATAAAATGAAAATTGCAGTGGTAGGAGCGACTGGATTGGTCGGCTCCGAAATTCTCGAAGTGCTCCAAGAGCATGATTTCCCATACGATGAACTTTTATTGGTCGCCTCTGAGCGATCCGTTGGTAAGAAAATTGACTATAAGGGCACATCCCACACGGTGATCGGCTTGGCCGATGCAGTAGCCGCAAAGCCTGAAATCGCCATCTTTTCAGCGGGCGGAAGCACCTCTTTGGAATGGGCTCCAAAATTTGCCGAAGCTGGGACCACGGTGGTGGACAATTCCTCAGCTTGGAGAATGGACCCCAGCAAAAAATTGGTGGTCCCTGAAATCAACGCCAAAGAACTGACCCAGGCCGATAAAATCATCGCCAATCCCAACTGTTCTACCATTCAGATGGTACTGGCTTTGGAGCCTTTGCGTCAGCGCTATGGAATCAAGCGAATTGTAGTTTCTACCTATCAGTCTGTGACCGGAACCGGAAAAGCTGCTGTTGATCAAATGATGGCCGAGCGAGCTGGGAATGAAAATCCTCCCATGGTGTATCCGCATAAAATTGACATGAACGTCCTTCCCCATATCGATGTATTTCAAGCCAATGGCTACACCAAGGAAGAGATGAAAATGATCAACGAAACCAAGAAAATTTTCTCCGACGATAGCATTGCCGTGACTGCCACGACGGTCCGTATCCCTACCATGGGAGGACATTCAGAAGCGGTCAATGTAGAGTTTAAAGAAGACTTTGACTTGGATGAAGTGCGAAAGTTACTAAAGGAAACCACCGGGGTAATCGTCCAGGATGATCCGGCCAATTTCGTCTACCCAATGCCGATCACCGCGCACAAAAAAGACGAGGTTTTTGTCGGTAGATTGCGCAGAGATGAATCCCAAGCCAATACGCTCAACATGTGGATTGTGGCGGATAATCTAAGAAAAGGAGCTGCAACCAATGCGGTTCAAATCGCTTCATATTTAGTGAAAAATAAACTCGTTTAATGGATTTCAGCGAATTCTACAGCGTTGATTTCAGACAATTTGTGCAGGATCATCTCGATGAAGATCCTGCACTTTTACTTTTCAAGTACCAGGAAAAAGTTTCTTTTGACCTCAAATTAGCAGTCCAACAGATTTCATCCCGGCAAAAAGCACGCAAAAAACTCCCAAGCTGGGCTGAAAATCCTAAGCTCCTTTTTCCCACTTCCCTTTCCTTAGAACAGAGCTCAAGTGAGCAAACCGCCAGATTCAAGGCCGGAGGATGGAAAGGTGAAATCATGATTGACTTGACAGGAGGTTTTGGAGTGGATTTTTTTTACTTAAGTGAGGGTTTTAATCAAGGGATTTACTGCGAACGGCAGACCGAACTGTTTCAAATCACAAAACATAACCTCAAGCAGTTGGAATCCCAAAAGAACTTCAAGGGCAAGTTCGAATTTGTGGAAGGGGATGGCTTGGAGTTTTTACAAAAGACCCCATTGCATGTTGACTTGATCTATCTCGATCCAGCTAGACGGGGCTCAGGAAATCAAAAGCTCTACAAACTTCAGGATTGCCAACCCGATGTGGTCGGTTCCTGGTCTTTGTTGAAAAGCAAGGGAGATCAGATTCTGATCAAATCTTCTCCTATGCTGGATATTTCTCAGGCTTGGGAAGAACTCCCCGAAATTCAACAAATCATTATCCTTTCAGTAAAAAATGAGGTAAAGGAGCTTTTACTTTCTTGGAAAAAAGAAAATACTTCTAAACAAATTCAAGTAGTGGATTTGGGCGGTGGTTTCCCCTCATTTTCCTTTGATCCAAAAGAAGAGGGAAACGCCGTTTCCCAATTAAGTGAGGCCGAAAACTACTTGATCGAACCGTTGAGTGGGATTTTGAAAGCAGGAGCCTTTACCCTTTTTGCAGCACGATTTGGGCTGAAAAAGCTGGAAAAAAACAGTCATGTTTATACCTGTTCAGCCTTACCCAAGAACTCCATTCCCGCTCGGATTTTTGAAATCATAGAGGAGATCCCCCCGAACAAAAAAGTAATAAAGGCCCTTTTCCCCGCCGGAAAAGTCAATGTGATTTGCCGGAATTATTCGCAAGGAGCCCATGAACTCAAAAAGAAACTCGGGCTAAAAGATGGAGGTGAAGAGTTTCTCATCGGCACAAAAAGTCCAAGTGGGTTTAAGCTTTTTCGGTGTAGGAGAATAAGCTAGCGGCTATGTCTGTTTTTTTCAAGGTTAAAGATGGAAGTAAAACTCAGCTTACCTTAGCTTGAATAACGCCATTGAGATTTCGGGGGAGAGTTTCTTCCCTTGATGAAGCGAAAAAGGCAACACATCCTTGCCCAATCGAGGGGTAAAGTTTCACCCCTATTCCGGAATAGTTTTTTTATCCTGAGCAAGTGAAAATCTCAATCCTCCAATAACATATTCAACACGCGAAGATTGGGGTTTCTTGCCTGCAGGATTCCCATTCCATTTTCGATATTGGAATAGACCAAAACCGGTTGAGAAAGGATATCTCCTCTAGTATCGTTTTGAAGCCCTACTGTCTGTCGATATCGAATAAAAGACTCTGATACATTAGAAAAGCGAATCGCCACTTCCAGCTCTACATCGCGAGGGATGCTGGCGGTAAAAACCAATTCCGAATCCTCCCCGGTAAGTAGCAGATCATCGAAGACAATTCCGCTTTGAAACCAACTATAGGACTCATAGGCAGGATTTACTGGTGTGGGATAAAGGTCTCCTGAATAGAAACTGTAGTCTTCTGAGGTACTTTGTCCGTAGTATTGCCCCGAAAGTTCGTAAAAATTCCGGCTAGGAGGATCATCGAATGTCAGGGCAAATTCAACTAAATCGAAATTAGCCGAAGATTCACTAGGCCCTAAATTTCTATAAGAAATATTTTTAATCGGGACTAACTCAGGGAACTGAACCCTACCTACCACAGATTCAAAACCCGTACGTTTGGCATGTATTTCATAGTTTTCATGCTCTTTTAATTCAAATCCACTCAAGTAATAATAGGCATTGGGCTCGTAAGGTCTGCTCTTGTCGATGAAAGTCATGGGAAAAATCTCCCCCCCACTAGTCTGAAGTTGTACCTGCGCATCGGAAACAATAGGAAACTCATCGTAATCTCTACCTTCCAAAACACTCCTGCTCTCGGTTAGAAATACCTTCAGGGTATCTGTCGGTTCCAACAACGTATTGATCACCAAACGAGGCTCTTGATCCGGGAGCCCCACTTCCAAAAACTGCTCACAAGACCAAAGGGCAGGAAAAAGAATTAAAGGACCGAAGAGTTTGCAACTAAATTTTCTCATCATTAAAAGGTAAACCGGTAAGAAGCTGAGGGAACAATGGGAAATAAACTAAACTGACGCAATAGATTTCGATCAGCTTGGTAATCGTAGCCAATATCCATGTAAAAGGGATTCTGCCTACTGTAAATGTTATACACCGAAATATTCCAAGTACGTCGACCCCATTTCTTATCTTTATGAAAGTTGATTCCTACATCCATACGATGATAGCTCCTCATCTGGAAATTATTCCTCGACTCAAAATAATCGACAAATAAACCTCCATACCGAGTGTAATTATCAATGATCACTGAAGCGGAGTGTTGGTAGCGTTGGGTGGGAACCGTTATGAAATTTCCGGTACCAAAAACCCAGGTTCCTGAAAGATCAATTCTTTCGGACAACTGATGAACTGCAGCCACACTGATGTCATGCCTACGATCGTATCTAAAGGGGAACCATTCTCCAAAATTAATATCATCAAATCTTCGCTCGGTTTTTGACCAAGTATACCCAACCCAACCGGTGGTTTTGCCTAATTTCTTCTGCAAGAGGAATTCTATTCCATAACTCCTGCCCTCTCCCGAGGTCACCTTTTCTTGCCAATCCTCGGTGGTATTCAAAAAGGAAGCGCCATCCTGATATTCAATGACCCCCTGCATATCTTTATAGTAGCCTTCCACACTCAACTCTAGGCCATTTCCCAATTTTTTGAAATAGCCAGCCGCTGCCTGCCAACTTTCCTGTGGACCGATTTGATCGGTAGATGGCACCCAAAGGTCAGTGGGCAATCCCAACCCTGCATTGGTAAGCAGGTGGACGAATTGGGCCATTTGAACATAAGAAGCCTTGATGGATGAGCTCCCATCGATCAGATATCGGGCAGAAAAACGAGGTTGAAAAGAGCTGTAGCTTTTCGTTTGGGCTAAAAACCCGGAAAAATGGATTCCCGTGTTAAATTTGAATCGATCCCCTACCGAGAAGTCATCTTCTAAATAAATTGAAATCTCCTGACTATCCGATGGAGTACCCCCTTCTTGAATCTGGGGACGTTCATTTTCTCTGGATGCAAAAACCCCTGGAGTAAAGCGGTGATTTACCCACATTCCACCCCAGCGAAGGTAATGCTGAGGATTGGGAATAAAATCAAAATCAGCTTTTAAGGCAAAATCCCGAATCCCGGAGAAATAATCTGATGAATACCGATCCACTTGGTTTTCACTTTCGATTGAAGAAATAAAACGTCGGTCATAATCAGAAAAAATCCTAAACTTATATTGAGTAAAAGTTCCTGTAAAATTAGCGAACAGGCGTTGGTTAACCACATGATTCCAACGAACCGCAGCGATCGTATTTCCCCAACCCAATCCGGCTTCTTCCTCACTCTCATTGATTCCACCTTCGGTTTCCCAAGTTGAATTAAACCGGGAGTACCCGATATCCTGACCTCCATAGTAGCTCAAATACAGTCGATTTTTCTGATCAAAAATATGATTCACCTTGGCGTTTAAATCATAAAAATAATATCCAACATCTTCGTCTCCACCGGAAGTACTTTTGATAATGGGTCTTGCGATCATATCCAAATAAGTCCGACGCCCAGAAAACAGAAAGGAAGTTTTATCCTTTTTTATCGGGCCCTCAAGGGTAATTTTAGAAGCGATCAAGCCTAGACTCCCTTCCCCCTTGAATTCTTTCATATTTCCCTCTTTCATGGAAATGTCGATTACCGAAGAAAGCCTTCCCCCATACCGGGCTGGAAATCCCCCTTTAATCAATTCTACATTATTGATGGCACCATCATTAAATACAGAAAAGAAGCCAAACAGGTGAGAGGCATTATATACCGGTACTCCGTCCAATAGGATCAGGTTTTGATCCGGACTGCCTCCTCTAACATATAAGCCAGAAGCTCCTTCCGAACCTGACTGTACTCCCGGAAGCAATTGAATCACTTTAAAAATATCCACTTCACCCATCAAAGCCGGTAGGTTTTTGATTTCACGAATGGGAACTGTAATTGATCCCATTTGGGTACTTTCTTGAATTGGGTCTGAACGCTCACCTTCAATGACCACCTCTTCCATCAGTCCCGATGGAGTTAATTCTACAGCAAGTAAGGTATCCCTTTCCAGCTCAAGAAAAACCAGTTTAGATTCATACCCTACATAGCTGAATTCCAAAGAGACTTCTTTTTCTTGTGAGGAATAACTGAAAAATCCGTAATTATTGGTAATTGCTCCTTTTTGAACCTTTTTATCAAAAACAGTTGCCCCAATCAGCACTTCCCCGGTTTCCTGATCTTTGACTGTTCCACTAAGTGTAATTTTTTGAGCTGTTAAAGTAAAAGTCAAAAAACAAAGTAGAAAAGTTACTAAACTAACTTTCATTAAAATTTACATTATTTATCTGGCAATACTAGTGAAAAACAAGAAGACCTCAATAGCACTGACAAACTTAAAAATTGCAAAAAATGAACACCCTATTCTGAAATTGTATTTATTAGACAATACTTATAAATAAACGAAGACCTAATCCTTCACTTCTTCATAATCCACGTATTCTCCCCCTTCGATATCTTTTTTTCGTTTCTCTTGATGGGTTTTGGGGATGTAATCCACATTTACGCCTTCCTTTGGCCGAGATTGAGCTTGTTGCTCTCTTCGCTGTTGCCGCTCCATTTCAGAAACTTGCTGGGCAAACTTCGCCAATTTAGTCCGCAGAAAATAGCGGACCAGCTGCCCCAGCAACCACCCTACTCCCAAAAGAATTACAACAAATTTTAATAAACCACCCATTTACACCTATTTTTTCTTAGCAGTAGCTTACCCTTCCGAATCCATTGGAATCGGAGGGGAGTCTACTTACAACATCATTTTCTGAATACAGCCTTTGATACAGCTACATTAAGCCTTAGCGGCTGAGGTACAAATTCCGCTCGGAATAAATCTTCAAGAAATAATCATCCATCAGGTCATCAATAAAGTAGATGGCCTCTCCGGTGGATTTCATCTCAGGACCGAGTTCCTTGTTCACATTCGGGAATTTGTGGAAAGAGAATACCGGCTCTTTAATTGCATAACCCTTTTTGTAAGGTTTGAATTCAAAATCGGTCACCTTTTTCTCTCCGAGCATCACCTTAGTTGCATAATTCACATACGGTTCACGATACGCTTTGCAAATAAAGGGAACGGTTCGAGAAGCTCTTGGGTTGGCTTCAATCACATAAACCTTATCATTTTTTATGGCGAACTGAATGTTGATCAAGCCTTGAGTTCGCAGCGCCAAAGCAATTCGCTCGGTGTAAGTTTCGATTTGACGAATCACCAAATCCCCCAAATTGTAAGGAGGTAATACAGCATAAGAGTCACCGGAGTGAATACCCGCCGGTTCAATATGTTGCATGATTCCAATGATGTGGACATTTTCCCCATCACAGATAGCGTCGGCTTCCGCTTCAATTGCTCCTTCTAAGAAATGATCTAAAAGAATTTCATTATTGGGGATATCCTTCAGGACATTGACCACATGCTCTTCGAGTTCTTTCTCGTTGATCACAATTTTCATTCCCTGCCCTCCGAGCACGTAACTGGGACGCACCAGGAGTGGAAAGCCCAATTTTTTACAAAGCTCCAGAGCCTCGTCGGTATTGTGAATAGTCCCAAATTCTGGATACGGCACATTGTTTTCTTTCAAAAGGGTAGAAAACAAGCCCCTGTCCTCGGCCAAATCTAAGGCCTCAAAGCTGGTCCCGATGATTTTGATTCCATACTTATCCAGCTTTTCGGCAAGCTTCAGGGCGGTTTGACCTCCCAACTGCACGATGACACCTTCTGGCTTTTCGTGTAGGATGATTTCGTAAATATGCTCCCAGAAAACCGGCTCAAAATAAAGCTTATCCGATACATCAAAATCTGTGGAAACCGTCTCCGGATTACAGTTGATCATGATGGTTTCATACCCGCATTCTTTGGCGGCCAAAACCCCATGCACACAGGAATAATCAAATTCGATTCCTTGACCGACCCGATTTGGCCCGGAGCCCAAAACCACCACTTTTTTCTTTGGTGTTCGGATGGATTCATTTTCTTCTCCAAAGGAAGAATAATAGTAGGGGGTCTGCGCTTCAAATTCAGCCGCGCAGGTATCAACCAGTTTGTAGACCCGCTTGATCCCCATTTCCTCGTATCGCTTGTTAAAAACTTCACTTTCCATGCAGCCCAAAAGATGTGCGATTTGGCGATCGGCATAGCCTTTTTTCTTGGCCAAATCCATCACTTCAAAAGGGATGGTATCCAGGGTGTACTTGTCAATTTCTGCTTCAAGATGAATCAGCTCCTCAATTTGCTTCAAAAACCACTTGTCAATCTTGGTCAAATCATGGATGGTTCGGAAAGAAATTCCCAGCTTGAAAGCATCATACACGTGAAAAAGTCTATTCCAGCTTGGGTTAGCCAGGGAGTACAAAATCTTTTCCTGGTCCCGGAGTTCCTTTCCATCCGCTCCCAAGCCATTGCGCTTGATTTCAAGTGATTGACAGGCTTTTTGGAGGGCTTCTTGGAAATTCCTTCCGATTCCCATTACTTCCCCCACCGCTTTCATCGATAAGCCGAGCCGCCGATCCGAGCCCTTGAATTTATCAAAGTTCCACCGAGGGATTTTAACAATCACATAGTCTATCGAAGGTTCAAAATAAGCCGATGTCGTGCCAGTAATGGAGTTGGGAAGTTCATCCAAATTATAGCCGATAGCCAATTTAGCCGCAACTTTGGCAATTGGATAGCCTGTAGCCTTGGAGGCTAAAGCCGAAGAACGGGAAACCCTCGGGTTGATCTCAATACCGATGATTTCCTGGTTGTCCGGACTCACGGCAAACTGCACATTACAACCTCCTGCAAAATTACCGATTGAATTCATCATCGTGATGGCATGGTTTCGCATCTTTTGATACACCGTATCAGGCAAGGTCTGAATCGGTGCAACGGTAATCGAATCTCCGGTATGAACCCCCATCGGGTCAAAATTTTCAATGGAACAGATCACAATCATATTCCCAATGTTATCCCGCATTACCTCCAACTCGTATTCTTTCCAGCCTAGGATGCTTTGCTCAATGAGCACTTCATGCACAGGAGAAGCCTGAAGGCCTGCTGAGAGCGCCTTTTCAAAATCCTCGGCCTTTTCCACAAAAGCTCCACCTGCACCCCCTAGGGTATAGGAAGCACGAATAATTAAAGGGAATCCGATTTCTTGAGCGATTTCTTTTCCCTGAAGAAATGAAGTTGCCGTGGCACCTTTACAGACCCCGACGCCGATCTTCTCCATTAAAGCTTTGAATTTCTCCCGGTTTTCCGCCGTATCAATGGCATCGATATCCACACCGATCATTTTTACACCGTAATGCTCCCAGATCCCCGCTTTATCACAATCGATGGCCAGGTTTAATGCAGTTTGACCACCCATGGTCGGCAGAACAGCGTCGATATCCGGGTGGTCAGTCAATATTTTTCGGATTGATTTTTTTTCCAGAGGAAGCAGATACACATGGTCTGCTGTTACGGGGTCGGTCATGATCGTTGCCGGATTGGAATTGATCAACGTCACGGTAATCCCTTCTTCACGCAGGGATCTTGCGGCTTGGGAGCCGGAATAGTCAAATTCGCAAGCTTGACCGATGACAATGGGACCTGAACCGATAATGAGAATGTGCTTGATGCTACTGTCTTTTGGCATTTGAGAGGAGGGTTGAATCGAAAATTTTTACTGATGTCCAAATTGGGGCAAAATTAGAAAATTATTCCAAAGGGACACGGAGAGATCCTGATTAATTGATAAAGAATGTCCCTGGCATACTTCAGAATTGCTTCAAATCTTCCATATACCTTTACAAACGTGTATCTTCCCCAGATCCACCAGCCACATTCCTATGAAAATTCTGATTATTGAAGATAACCCCGAACTGACCCAAAACATGGTCAGCTATCTCCAAGGGGAAAACATCCTTTGCGAAACAGCCTCCAACCTTTTTGATGCCCAGGACAAACTATTGGGATTTCAATACGACTGCATTATCCTGGACCTGATGCTTCCAGATGGTAATGGCTTGGATATTCTAAATTTTATCAAAATCAACAAAATCAGTTCCAATGTACTCATTATTTCGGCCAAAGACTCGCTGGATGACCGGCTCCAAGGCCTTGATGAAGGTGCCGATGATTATTTACCCAAGCCTTTTCATCTTTCTGAACTTTTAGCCCGGCTTCGAGCCATCTATCGACGCTCCCGGTTGGGTGGTTCTGATCAGCTTAATTTCAACGAAATCGTCTTAGATACGGCAATGATCCAAGTCAAAGTCCACCAGAAAATTCTTGATCTCACTAAAAAAGAATTTGACCTGCTCCTATTTTTCATTACGAATAAAAACCGGGTGATCGGAAAAGAAGCCATCGCCCAACACCTCTGGGGAGACTATACCGATGATTTAGCCAATTTTGATTTTGTCTACCAGCATGTAAAAAATCTCCGTAAGAAAATCTCACAGGCCGGGGGCAAGGATTACATCAAAACGGTGTACGGAATCGGTTACAAATTTGATCCCAACATTTCATGAAGCTCATTAACCTACTTACCATTTGGTATATTCTTATTACCATGATTGCGCTTTTTTTGGGGGGACTCTTGATTTTCAAGAAATTTGAGTCCGAAATTGATTTTGAGCTAGGCCGTGAACTCGATCGGCAGATTGATGCTTATGCTAAGCGGATTGAGTCTGGAGCCCCTGCAAATCGATTAATTTATGACAAACTCGAGATTCGGGAAATCCCTTACGATTTGCCACTTGAGGAGTTATACCTCCGGGACACGGTCGCCTTTCACGACCCAATGAATCGGGCTGAAAATCAACTAAAAGCAAGCAAGTCCTACAAAATTGACGGAAAGCACTACCGGATTTCCTACTACAATGTAGTTGTGGAAGCCGAGGATATTACCGAAACGGTGGTGATCACGATGTTTTCGGTATTTTTGATCCAGCTCCTGTTTCTGGGCTTTTTTACGCGGATCGGCTCCAAAAAAATCCTCAGACCTTTTCACCAGACCTTGGATCAGATCCGAAGCTTTAACTTTCAAAAAAACGAGCCCTTGCATCTTCCCAAAAACTCCATTGCCGAGTTTGAAAAACTCAACAGTTTCTTGGAGAAAATGTCTCAAAAACTGCTCAATGATTATCGTCAAATCAAGGAGTTTTCAGAAAATCTTTCCCATGAAATTCAAACTCCATCTGCGATCATTCGGGGTAAACTGGAACATTTGATGAATGAGGATATCAGCGAAAAGCAGGCAATGATGATTCAATCGGTGTACCAAAGCAATGAGAAAATCAATAAAATCGTTCGATCTCTTTCCATGCTGGCCAAACTGGAAAATGAGGAATTTGAGGCTCCGGAAAAAATTGATCTCAGCCCGATTGTAAGCAAGCTCATCGAAGGGATGGAAGAACTGATCGAATTGAAAAATCTGGAAGTAAAAACTCAAATTCAGGAAAATTCCTTGGTGAAAATCCATCCCTTCATCGCCGAAGTTCTCATTCAAAATCTGATCAGCAATGCGATTAAACATAATATAGATGGGGGAAAACTTTATGTGGAACTGAATGATTACAGTCTTCGGATTGAAAATAGCGGCCTAATCCCCGAAAAAGATCCTGAGGAATTTTTTGGCCGTTTTTCCAAAGGAAATAACAATTCTGATTCCATTGGCCTGGGCTTATCCATCGTCAAGCAAATCTGTAGGCGATACAATCTCCGTGCAATCTACCGTATTGAAAACAATCTGCACGTTTTAACGATTTTGTTTAAGTAATTGCTTCAAATTCTCTACAGAATCTCTTTGTATTCTTGTATTGAAAATTAATACAAACCAACTATGCATCTTTTCATGAAGTCTATTTTTCTCAGTGCCCTGTTCGGATTATGCTTTTCGACTGTATTAATGGCACAAGAAAACGCCGTCGAAGGCACCCTGATCGATCAGGAAAATCAAGAACCTTTAGCTTACGTGCAAGTCGCTCTGTTTAAATCTTTAGAGGATTCCAGTCCCGTCGCCTTCTCAGACACAGACGAATCCGGGAAATTTTCGCTTTCGGCCCCCAACGGAACTTATTTTCTGAAAGCCTTTTTCCTTGGTTTTGAGGATTTGGTCGTTCCGGATATTGACTTGAGTCAACCTCAGGATTTAGGGGAGTTGGAAATGGTGAGCGAAAGTGCGGCGCTGGAAGAAGTGGTCGTGCAGACTACAAAAATGCCGGTCAGATCCACCATGGAAGGCATCACGGTCACTCCAGAAAACAATTTGGCCAATGCAGGGGGTACGCTTTTGGATATCCTGAGAAATACGCCATCCATTTCAGTTTCGGAAGATGGCTCGATTTCCCTTCGAGGAAGTACCGGTACCAATATTTTGATTAATGGCCGAAATTCTTCATTAACTCGAAATTTGGACCAGTTACCTGCATCGGCTATTGAGGAGATCAAAATCATCAATAACCCCAATGCCCGATTTGATGCAGAAGCAGAAGGCGGGGTCATTGATATTATTTTGAAAAAAGGACAGGACTTCGGTACCCACGGTAGTCTAGAGGGAACCTATGGGACTCGAAACAGATCCAACATCGGAGGGAGTATTAATCACCGAGGAAAAAAATGGAATGTGTATGGGGGCTATAATTACCGAGATTGGAAAAATGTTGGGGAGCGCACCTCAGTACGGGAGATTTTTGATCGAAATGAAATTCTCGATCAAAGTACCCGAAGCTCCAGCCGCAGGACTGGACATAATGTCAACTATGGGGCAGATTACTATTTTGGAAACAATGTGATCAGCTATGAAGGGGTCTACCAATACGGCATCAACTACCAAACCAATACGCTCTTTGCAGAATTGGACCGAATCATTGACGGGGAACCAGACTCTTTTGACTATGTGAGAAGAAATACCGAAGATGAGTCTGACCAGGGGATTGATAATGCCTTGATCTTTGAACATTCGTTTAAAGAAAAAGGGCACACCCTACGAGCCTTAGTCAGTCAATCTTACACCAATCAGTTCAAAACCCAAAACATTGACATCTTCAGGAATACGTTGAATCCTGATCCAAGCAACCTTAATGGTCAGGAACGGGCCTTCACCGATGAAGTGAGAAACACCTTCATATTCCAAGCCGATTACATCAAACCCTTAGATGAGAACAGAAAAATCGAAGCAGGTTTAAAATCCAATCTACGGAAATTCGACAATGATTACAGCTATGCCCGACTCGATGAGCAAAGTCAGGAATTCGTCGAAGATCCGGCTGTCAGCAATGTATTTCTTTACGAGGATCAGATTCACGCCGGTTATTTCATTTATTCCAATGCCGGTGGAAAATTTGAATATACTGTAGGTTTAAGAGGGGAAATGACCTTTGTCGATACCTATTTAGCCAATACCGACGAACGGGGAGCGCAGGAATATTTCAATTTCTTCCCGAGTGTACAGACCATGTATAATCTCAATGACAACCATTCATTGAAATTTACTTACAGCCGAAGAATTGATCGTCCTACTGCTTGGAGATTGAACCCTTTTCCGGATATCACGGACTCCTTGAATGTACGAAGAGGAAATCCAAACCTTCAGCCTGAAATGATTGACTCCTTTGAGTTTGGACATTTGGCAAACTTTGATAAGTCCAGCTTTGCGACAAACATCTTCTACCGTCATACCGAGGGTCAGTTGGATTACATTACAATCATTGAGGATGGGGTTTCCTACTCGCAGCCAGACAATTTGCTTTCTTCCAGTTCGTACGGGGTGGAGTTTGTTGGAGTCAGCGAAGTCAACAACTGGTATACCCTAAATGGAGGAGTGACTTTATTTAGGATATCGGTAGATGGATCCAATATCGGGGAAGAATTTACCAACTCAGGTTTTTCATGGAATACCAAATTAACCCAAGACTTTAAACTCCCTTATGGATTCAATTTCCAATTGGTGGGTAATTACGAATCCCCAGAAATCGAAGCACAGGGTAGAGATTTATCCCAATATTATGTGGATGCCAGTTTGCAAAAAAGTTTTATGGAAAATCGTGGATCGGTAACCTTAAGTATCCGAGATGTATTTGATACGAGAAGATGGGCGGGATTTGCCAGTACCAATACCTTTAGTCAGGATTTTTACTCCAAAAGAGAAACTAGAATTGCTCTGATCAGTGCCCGGTATAGTTTTTAAAAAAAATTAAAGCCAAACCAACCCTTGAAAGTCCCCTCAGTAGAGTGGGGCTTTTTTTATTTTCTTTCCAGCATTAGCCAAGCTTTGGGATCCACTTCGGGCTCCTCCATGCCCTTTATCAGCACTGGTTTTTCGCCCAACTCGATTTTTTGAATGCCAGCCTCGGTGTTAACTTCCACGGGCAAGGTAAAATTAATTCCTTTTAAACTAACAGACCAGCCTTTCTTTCCTTTCTTCTTCATGACCAACTCAGGGAGCTGGGTGGTATAGAGGTAAAAATCAAAAAACGCATCCAAATCCCGATCCGCATAATTTTTAACAAATTCTGTGAAATCCTGCGTATTGACCCGGTTTTGATATCCAAAGCGCTCATCAGCGACAAAGGCTTTGAGCATAGGGAAAAAGACTTCATCCCCTAATATTCCCCGTAGGGAATGAATCAGCATCGCGCCTTTGCTGTAGATCTCTGGATGGTATGCCTCCTTTTCGGTGCTGTTGGGGGAACTGACCACCGGCCTGTCATGGGGAATATGCCTGGACTCCGCTGCCACTTTTTCAAAATAAGCGTCCTCTCCACCATGCTCCCAATAGAACAACCAGTCTCCATAGGCGGTCAGGCCCTCGTGAATCCACATATCCGCCCAATCCCCTACCGAGATTTTATTGCCAAACCACTCATGGCCAAGTTCATGATGAAGCAGCCAATCGTATTGAGTATCCCCGAGGGGTACAAATTGGAAGTTGTTTCCGTAAGCATTGATGGTCTGATGCTCCATACCCAGATAGGGAGTCTCCACGACGGCGATTTTATCTTCTGGAAATGGATAAGGACCAAAGTACTTTTCATGGGTCCTCGCACTCTCCTCCAAAACCGAAAGCAGAGCTGGTGCTTTAGCCTTATTTTCCTGTAAAACATACACGATCATGGGAATCTGCTGACCGGAAGAAGATTCAAAAAGCATCTCCTGCTCATGAAAAATCCCCACCGTAAAGTTCACATTGTAATTATTGATGGGATAATCGCTTAGCCAATGATAAATTGCCTTATCCCCCTCAAATTTTTCGCTCATCAATCGTCCATTTGCCGCGACGAAATAGGGCTTAGGCACCGTAAAGGTCAATTCAACTCCCTGGCTTGGTTCGCTGGAGGGATGGTCCAATGCGGGCATGAAGATTTTTGCTCCCTCCCCCTGAGAGGAAAGCCCCATCCAGTGATTTCCCAATTGATCTTTTTCCCAAGTAAACCCTCCCGACCAAGGAGGATTTTGTGCGATGGGGGTTTTCCCCAGGTAAACCACTTCCACTTCATTACAGCTACAGTCTACAGGCAAAATATCGAGCACATCGTTTTGATGAAAAAACTCAAGCTCTTTCCCTTCCATCAGCACTTTTTCCACCTCATACTCGTCGATTAATTGCAATCGAAGCGTATCCAGCTTTTCTTTAGCTTCAAACACGATGATATTGGAGCCTTGGATCATTTGCTTATCGGGCAAGATCTCCAGATCAAGCCGGTATTGTAATACCTTAAATTTAGTTTGGAGCGGATCCATCGGACCACCCCAGTCCCAGGATTGAGCCTGCAAAGCAGAAAAACAAAAAAAAAGTAGGGTGATAAAATTCAGGTGTTTTTTCATAGGAGCAAAGAGAATAGCTGTACTTTGAAATTAGTTGTTTTCTAGTCTAAAAAGAATCTCCAAAATATTGACTCCAAAGGTTTTGGATTTCATCTGACTGATTTTTTTGAACCCAAAGTGCTCATAAATTTTAGCTGCGGGCTCCAAGCCCAAGGTAGTATATAAATAGGCCCCTTTGTAGCCTTTTTCCTTGTAAAAATCCATCCATTCCTTCATCAGCTTTTTACCCAGTCCCATTCCCCGATAAGGCTTCTCCAAGATAAAATAGCGGAGCTGAGCCTGCTGATCTTGTCGGTGCATCAAAAGCAGAAAACCCACCATTTTCCCCTGATCTTCCACAATCCAAACCTTATCTCGCTGAGGGTCATACTGTCCATAAAACTCCAATAGGCTATCCATCACATAGGCCTCAAAACCCATCCCAAAGCCATGTTCTTCGGCGTAAATCCGTCCATGTAATTCAACTACCTGACCCAAATCCCCAGGCCTCAATTCATGACGGATCGTAATATTTTCCAATTGATTCATCTTCTTGGTTTAAAAAAGCTTATTGAAACTAAGAAAAATTGATGAAAAACAGAAACAGGCGACTGATTCTGGAAAGTGTTTTTCTAGACTTCGGAATAAATTCATTTCATCGCCGCTGTCTCAAAAGTTAAGGTTGTCACATGGACCACTTGAGAGACGAGAGTCTCGAAACCGAAGGGTCAGGCTGACTTTAAATCGATTTATGAGAAAACCTCTTTTATTTTTCACAATCTCTAATCCAATCAATCGAGAACACAAATTCACCAAAGACTGAGGTAAACCAATTAAAATCTTATCAGATAGGGCTTTGCACAAGATAACAATCAAAAATTCAACCTGTCACCAAAAACTTCTAATCCTGATGCTTTTATCATTGCGAATTTGTTTTAATTATCACTTACAACGAAAACTAATTACAAAAACTCAGAAGGCAAATCAAAAACTGCTATACCGGGGTCTTCATCCGTTGTGATGCCAAATATTTTCTTAAGATCTAAGTCAACGACCATTCCTCTTATTGATATATCCAGATTTAATTTTCCCACCACATCGCCTGAATGTGTCAATATATAAATGGTTTTGGCAACTTCATTTGTCTTTTGTATTTCTTCTTCGTTAAAACCACCATATAAATCATAAATGTATTTATCATCGATATAGACATCCCGATGACCGTATTTGTTTTGTATGTCAAAAATAACCACTGAATTTGCTCCAGAAGGTACTATTTCAAATTTTGGCAGTTCCAGTCTCGGCCCTTCCACTATCGTAAACTCTTTATCGTTGTAGTCAAATATTTCTAGCCTGTCCCGATAGATGCTAGCCTTTACAAATAGTCCAACTTCTCTATTTCCCCTAAACCAGCCCTTATTGATTTCCCCTAAATGATAGTTTACGATAGGATCTGTATAATTTATTAAATGATCAGTATCAGGGATTTTTTCCCAGTTCCCGTACCCTGCTAACTTCTCCCCATCCTTCAAGGAAATTTCCACCAATCGATTTTCGTCTATGGACTTTAGCCCTAAAATGGTACTATTTGTAGCATGAAACATATTATACACTTCATACATCCCTTCTGGCTGCTTATATTGATCAATTCCTAACAATTATGTGTCTGTTAGAGAAAAGTCAGTGAAGGTTTTAGCCATCCCGCTATAAACGATAAAAGTCGAATCATTTTTTCTAGGCTCAACCAAGGTCGCATCCGGAATCTCAAAGGGTCCAAATCCTGATTTCCCTTTCGATGAATGATAGCCTAAGGGTGATTTTTTTAGGATTCGTATAAGTGGGTACTTTGGGTCATTTCGCCTATTTTCTGAAATGATCAAATAATCACCTACTGCATTAATAAATAGGGGATTAATGATCTCAGGAAAATAGAATTTCTCACCTTTAAGATTAAATACCTTATCACTTTTTTCTAGTTCTAAAAATTTGTTTTTTTCACGTTCAAAAGAACAAGAGACAAATAATAATGTAAAAATTAACAATCCCCAATTAGTCACTTTTTTCATAATAAAATGTAAAAATCCTAACTTAGAAAGCCAGGATTTTGGCTTAAAATAACGTTGCATTTACCTGGTACAAGTTACCGCATATCTTGATTCATCAGTTGGCCAATAACCACCTCCCAAATCAGTACAACCTGATGAATTAGATGGGCAACAAATATGGTGTGGCTCACCCATTCCGGAATCATCCTGATCCTCCTGAGCAAATGAAGGATTGATTGAAAAAAAGCCAAAGGACATTGCAAAGACCCCTACACCAAGACCGAATACTTTCATTTTGTTTTTCATAAAAAAATGGTTTGGTTGAAATGATAAATTAAACTAAAAGATATCCTAACCAGATGCGAATAAAAATACAGGGGCGGTGTTTTTTTTTGCAAGCGGTAGCTAGCTTGTGAACGCTGAAAAAACACTTGTTCAGTCAGGACTAAAGGATGATTTTGTTTATAGATTGACATTGATGACACAATAATTCCAGCTTCTGGAGAAGCAGGAAAACCAAGAGTTTCCCTCAAAGCAGAAACTCACCGATTAAGCCCATCATATTTAAAAAAAGCCGCAAGTAATCGCGGCTAATCTTTAATCCTCGGCATAGTTGAAGCTGTCCACTTGCTCCTTGACCCAATCGGTATACTTATCTTTTCTGTACTCATTCCATTCGGATTTGTACTTAGACTCATCGATTAGAAATTTAAAGGCCGTCATGGACTTAGGCTTGGTCAGGGAATTGACGAGCTCCTCAGCTAAATTTCGTTCTTTTACTTTCCGATCGATAAAATCCTGCATGACTTGATGCTCTTGGGCCTGTTCCATTTTGGTAAATTCTGCAAAATTGTCAGGTTCTGCATCGATTTCATCGAGGATATCCTCCTCCTCTTCGGTCAGATCATAATTGAAATAATCCTCATCGTCAGGCATTTGATGAATCTTTTTCTTATCGATCTGATAGAAACAGACCATTCCTTTGAGTAATTGGGCAGCGATGTGTTCTACCTCTTTTTCTGTAAGCGAAAGCATTGGTGGTTTAGAAAATTTTAGGAAAAATAATCAAAGTCAGTTGGGTTACAAATTGTTTTAGCAAAAGCAACAGTAACGCCAAAAATTAACCCAATCAATCATTTTTTGAAAAATTTCTCCAAAATCGCTTCATTTAGCTCATGTCCTCCATCAAAAACAATTTTTTCAGGCCTTTTTCCCAAAATTTCCAGCCAGATTTCCTGTTTTTGAATACTTTCTGAGCTTAGAAATTTATCTCGATTTCCATAAACCATGGTGATGTGTGTGTCAAAAAATTTCTTTTTGGCTCCATCGATTCTCATATCGTGGGCAAATCCTCCCGCCCATAGAATCAAGGTTGAAATTTTTCCCGACCATTGACTGGCCCATCGGCTTGCCGTGGCAGCTCCCTGTGAAAAACCTAACACATGAATTTTAGGGTTTTTCCGATACCCTTTCAATATCTCCTCCATCAACTGGTTCAGGTAGCGATGGTTGTTGGCAATGGCCGTTTCCCGTTCATACTTGGTCATCCAATTGGCTCCCACACGTCCTTCAAAACCAGACAAATACTGGTAGTTTGTTCCTTCTGGGGCCAGAAATAAGCGCTGAGGATGATCAAAAGAGAGAAACTTTCGGATAAAAAACTCGGAGAGTTGCCCGTATCCATGAAAAAGTATCCATAGCTCAGTCTCCTTTCCAGTAGGTTCGTGGGAAAGCGTGTACTGTGCTTGGAAAGGAAATTGAATCGATCTTTTCAAACCTCAACTGGTCAAATCGTCAAATTTCAAGGGCAATAGGTGCTTGATTCCCTCCATTCTATACACCAAACCATCGGGTCTCAAAAACAACATCCGAATCGGTGAGTTAAATCGCTGCTCGACCTCATTGATATTTTGCCTGCAAATTCCACAGGGCGAAACTTTGGCCCAAACTTCATCTCCTTTTCTCCGTGCGGCAATGGCCAATAGTTTCACCGCCTGATCCGGAAAATTAGCTCCTGCATAGCCCAACACCAGTTGTTCGGCACAGACGCCTGCAGGAAAACTCACGTTCTCCTGATTGCTGCTCTGGAGGATTTTGCCGTTTTCCAAAAGCACTGCAGCACCCACTTGAAAATTAGAATAGGGAGCATAAGCGTGCGAGCTGATGGCTTTTGCCTTTTCTAAAACCTGCAATTCCTCTTGAGTCAAATCCGTCAGAGTCAGCACCTCAATTTCATTTGTTTGCGTCAATTTTTCCATTTTTAAGAAGAAGATGGGTGAAATCGAACGGATAAAGTAAGGAAATGTTCGACAAAAGAAGCGCAATTGTCTTTTTTGGGCGGTTTTTATTTTCCATTTTAGCTGATAAACTCGCTCTTTATGCACCGAATTTTGATCATTGGCGCAGGTAAGTCTGCCACTTATTTAATTGATTTTCTTGCCGATACCTGCAGCACCAAGGACCGCAGCTTAACTCTTGTTGACCTCAATCCTGAATTGGCCGAAAAACGTCTTAAATCCCGTAAAAATACCTTTGCCAAAAAACTGAACATGGAGGATTCAGAAAACCGAAGAAGGCTTATCAGAGAGTCTGACGTGGTGATTTCCATGCTTCCTGCCCTACTGCATCCAAGGATCGCTCAGGATTGCTTGGACTTGGGCAAGCACTTTTTCTCTGCATCTTACGAATCCAGGGAGCTTCGCGCCATGCGATCAGAAATTGAAAAAAAAGGATTACTATTTCTCAATGAATGCGGACTTGACCCCGGGATTGACCATATGTCAGCGATGAAAATCATCGATGAAGTCAAAACCACTGGTGAAGAAATCATTTCTTTTAAATCCTTTACAGGAGGACTTTTGGCTCCTGAAAGCGAAGACAATCCTTGGAAATACAAGTTTACTTGGAATCCCAGAAATGTGGTTTTGGCCGGAAAAGGTCTTTCTTGTTATGTGGAGCAGTCCCAGCTCAAATACGTACCCTACCATCAACTATTCCGGAGGATAGAAAAAATCCACGTGGATGGAGTGGGTCATTTCGATGGCTATCCGAATCGGGACAGTCTGGAATACCGGGAAATCTACGGGCTTAAAGGCATACCCACTTTGCTTCGCGGAACGCTTCGAAGGGAAGGCTTTTGCAAAGCTTGGGATATATTTATCCAGTTGGGAATGACAGATGAAAGCCTTAGCTTAAGTTTAGACCAAAACAGTAGCCTGCGCGAATTTCTCAATAGCTTTCTACCCTTCGACCCAAATCGAACTGTAGAAGAAAAATTAAGCGCTCTTATTCCCGACATGGATTACGAGACGTTCGAAAAAATTCAATGGTTGGGTTTTTTCTCCGACCGTAAACTCCCCAAAACCAAAGGAACTCCCGCTGAAATCCTTCAGGCCATTCTTGAAATCGACTGGGCATTAGACCAGAGGGACCGAGACATGATCGTAATGCAACACCTTTTTGAACTCAAAAGCCAATCGGGAATTCGAAAATTGACTTCTAGTTTAGTATGTATAGGAGAAAATTCCGCCTACACGGCCATGGCTAAAACAGTAGGACTCCCCCTTGCCTTGGCTGTGGATTTATTTTTGGATGGAAAGATTCAATCAAAAGGTCTGCAACTTCCTGTCTTACCGGAGATTTATGTTCCGATCCTTCAGCAGTTAGAAAAAGAAGGAATTGTTTTTACTGAAAAAACCGAAAAGCCATCACTAAGGCTTTAAATTCAAGGATTCCAATCCGCCGGAGGGTCAAGCTGGGCTCCCTCTACTACCCGGCAATCGTCTGGTATTATGGTCTTGGGCTGAACAAAGTCAAGTTCTGCCGCATCGATGTAAATTCTGGTAACAGATTCCGCACCGGCGATGAAATAACCCAAAACCACTTCATCCGGATTTTCCAGATTAATCATATTGCTTCGAATTGTTGCAGGGGGAGGATCAAACACGGATCCGCTGATCTCAGTTTGTTGCTTGACCAAGCGTAAAAATCGATAGGCCTCCTGAGAAATGCTGATTTGCCGTAAATCCACCCGATAGGTGTTGACAAATCGCAGCCCATCATCTTCGATGAAACCCACGGGAATCCGAGTGGTCAACCCATTGAAATTGTCATCATTGGCAATGAATATTCCTTGATTTCCAACCGTTTCAGAGCGAAAACAGGTAATGCAACAATCTTTGGGTTGCGGATCCCGGCTGGGATTACTGTCTGAAGGACGTGGAGTAAAAAGATCCGGACGCGTTTCCAACACATAAACGGAAGGTCCATTTCTCCAGAAATAAAAATTATTCTCCTCTGCTGGATCCGAAATTTCAGCTAAGATCTGAACTCCGGACCGGTCATTCTCCTCTCCCTCTACCGGTATGCGAATGGTCTCTACTGCTACAGAATTGATCTGAGGAACGGCATTGACCTGTTCGGGAAAGGAACTGTAAACCGCTCCCTGCGAAGTTTGAATTTGCAAGGTATAGGATCTTCCCACTTCGGTGGCAAAGGTCGATTCGGTAAAATAAGAACCCCGTTCATCGGAATCTTCCTCCAAAAAACTTACCTGCCCCAAATCATCTCTTACAATCACCGTGGCCCCTGTCACCGGCCGGACCAAGCCTTCAAATACCGATCCGTATCGATCGCTTCTGGTCAATCTGACCCGCTGTCTTCCCGGTTCAGAGGTTAGGACTGCCTCCACGGTCAACAGTTGTTCCTCTCCAGGGATTTCTACCTCAAAGGGATCCACACATGCGGTGGAAATCAAGAATAGGGCAAACAAAAATACAGTCAGGTTTTTCATCAGAATGCAATCGAATAACTTAAACTAGGCAGCGGCACACCCAATACCGCCAATCGGTTGGCTTGCGGAGGAGCGCCGGTTTCATCCACAAAAAAGAGGGAAAATGGATTTCTTCGCCCGTACACATTCAAGACTGAAAAGGTCCAATCTCCTTGAGCAAACTTACTTTCTCCCCTGAATTTAAAGTTGACTGAGAAATCCAATCGGTGAAAATCAGGAAGCCGTTGCTCATTTCTCCGATCAAAGTAGGCCAAGGAATTACCCGAATAATCAAATTTGGCTTCAGGGAAGGTCACCGGCCTTCCCGTGCTGTATCCAAATGTGGCTGAAATGGACGTATGGGTACTTACCTTGTAATTTCCGATTAAGGTGAGGTCATGTGGTTTGTCAAAATTGGAAGCAAACCATTCCCCATCATTGATGATCTCCTCCTCGAAAGCAGTGATCACCCGACGTAAACTTCGCGAATAGGTGTAGGAAATCCACCCGGTCAATCTCCCCAGATTTTTTTTGGCATAAAGTTCAACTCCATACGCTTTTCCTTGAGCCGGAACCAGCTCAGTTTCCAGGTAATTTTGCAAGATGAGATTTGCGCCATCCTTGTATTCTACCACATTTTGGATATCCTTAAAATACACCTCGATGGAGGTTTCAAAAATATTCCCTTTGAAATTATTGTAGAATCCGAGTGAATATTGATCGACGATCTGTGGGGCTAAAAATTCATCACTGAGCTTCCAAAAATCTGTGGGAGCAATGGTTGCGGTATTGGAAATCAAATGAATGAACTGATACATTTTGTTGTATCCCACCTTGATCGAGCTGGCTTTGGAAAGAGAATACCGAATCGATCCACGGGGTCCCAGTCCGGAGTAGTCGAAGATTTTTTCCCCTTCTCCGTAGCCCTGCTCACCGATTGCCGATCCATCGGATTTGGCTTGATTCTCGGCATATTGGCGTACGGTCCGAGGGCCCAAATACCTGTACCAATCGTAACGAAGTCCATAAGTCATTCCGATCTTTTCCCCAAGTTCAAATTCGTACTGCACATGTACTCCAGACTCTAGACCGTATTCATTTTGAACTTTTTGGGGTAAAATTCCAGATTCCTGAGAATCCGATGGCACCAATTCCCCTGGCTGGATTCGAAGATCTTTGAACTCTCCCCCGAAAGTGAATTTATGGGTTGGATTGAGCTGATATTGGAAAAATAACTTCCCTCCATAATCCACGATTCCCGAATTCAGATCAAAGTCGCTGATTCCCGATCGGTTGAAAATACTGTAATCGTATTGGGTATAATACCCCAACGCCTCTAGGCTCCATTTTTCGTTGATTTTACTTTTCCACTGCAGGGAATGAGAATTGTTTTGCCAGGAAATGGTCGTGTCTGAGGCAAAAGCGAAATCATCATAAGAAGTATAAAAACTGTAGGTAAATTCATTGGACTCACTGATTGGAGCTGAAATGACCAGGTTCCCATCATAAAAATTCGCCTTGGAATTTCGCAAATCAGGATTGCTCAGCGATTCTAAAAACCAATTGATATAGGAAGCTCTAAATCCTCCGCGGAAGGAGATTTTGTCTTTGACCAAGGGTCCATTCACTCCTATTTTCCCTGAAATATTACTTAACATTAAATCTCCGCCCCAGCGATCAAGCGCTCCGGTTTTGGGTAGAATATCCAAAATCGAAGAGCCTCTTCCCCCAAATCGGGGAGGGATAACCGATTTATACAGCGTTACATCATTCACTACATCCGGGTTAAAAGCAGTAAACAAGCCAAATAAATGGGTGGGATTGTAAATCGGAGCTCCGGCATATTGGATCAGGTTTTGATCAGCACCGCCTCCCCGAACATTAATTCCTGCGGCCGCCTCTCCTACTTGAGAAACCCCGGGAAGGGTAGCCATGGACCGAATGATATCCACTTCCCCCAAAAAAGGAGGAAGCTCTCGCATGGAATTCATACTGAGGGTAATTGCACCCATGTCGGTTGATCGAATATTTTTCTCCGGATCACGACCATAAATGACCACATCATCCAGCTGGAAATCTTCCTGAATCATCCGGATTGAGATCCTCCCATCACCAACGGCAGTAATCGGATAAAGAATGGTCTCATACCCCACAAATCGAAACTCCAAATTATATTCTGCCCGCCTGAGCATTAGCTCAAACCCTCCGTTGAGATCTGTAACTTTAACTTGATTCAATTCGGGAATGGTCACCGTCGCCCCGACCAAAGCCTCTCCGGTAATTTCATCGATTAACCTCCCGGCTATTCGGATGTTTTCCACCTGTCCCACATCACGTCCGATCACTTGTCGCTTGAGGGTTTCCTGCGAATACGCCTGATGAAGATTGAAGAGAAAAAAAAGCAGTAAAAGTTTTTTCATAGCTATACGATTAAATACCCTCGGGATCATATTTGTATAATTTCATGGGTAAATCACCCGGCAACGGAACTTCAGAACCCCGCATGAGGTAGAGAAATCCATCGTGTTGAAAATGGCCGACTAGTAAAGCCTGTGGAATGGGCGGAAGAGAATTTTTAGATTTCCACTCCAAGGTATTCAGATCCAGCTCCCAAAGCTCCCCACTTCTCCGATAGAGTCCCACGTAGGCTTTTTCACCGATGACTTGCCCCATTCCATAGCCCAAGCCTAAAGTCCCCGGATACTGCCCCACTTCAGCCCAGGTTTCTGATTGGACGTGATAAGTCCAAAGTGTATTCTCAGAGCTAATCAAATAAACCTGTTGATCCTTAACAAAATGCACATGGGAGGCATTAAATAATTCCGGCGGTGAAGGCAACACTGACCAGCTTCCACTGGAGGCCTCGTATTTTCTAAAATAAGGAGGGCCTCCGATTTGTGAACCCAGCAAATACAGGTCGCCATTTACCTCAAATGCTTTGGAATCCCGACTCACGAAATCCAAATCTTCCAAGCGTTGAAACCCATTTTCCCCTAGTCGATAAAAGCTAAATTCGGGTTCCAACTGCTCACGAGCTACTTCCAATTCTCCACCACCCAAATACTGCTCTGTTGCAAAAGCAAAGGATCGTGGATCCCCCAGGAAGGATATCTTCTCCCACTGATTGCTTTCCGGTTGATAGCGTTGAAAATAGGAGATAAATTCTGAGCCATTTGCCAAACCCAGACCAATCCAAAAACCCATCGGGTTTTGAAAAAATACATTGTCTTTCAAACGAATGGCTTCCGGAAACTCGCTCACCAATTCCACACTTCCCGATTGATATTCAAATGGTTCATCAAAGACCAATTCATTTCCCTGAGAAATCACTCGAACAGCAACTACGCGCACTTGCGAAGCTGGAATCCGAACTCGAATCAAACTTTCTAATCTAACCTCCAAGACCTCTGCGGGCTCTTCCCCAAAAAATACTCGCGTATCGGCCGTGAAATTCCTTCCCAAAATAATCATCTCCTCCCCGGGAACAGCAAAATTAGGAGCAAACGAATCCACAGCAGCACTTAAAGTGGTAAACTCCACTACATTCCCAAAAATCACCTCCCCCTTGAGGTTCATAAAGGATTGAATGAAGTAATCAGACCCAGCATTTAGCCCGCTCATTTCTCCGATAAATCTTCCAGGACCATCCTTAGCTCCCAGCGAAATCACCTTAGAACTAGAAAAATCAGCATTTTCAGAAAGGTAGAACCCATGGTCTTCCAGCAATAGGGATTGACCGCTGATCACTCTCCCGGACACACGGACTTGATCTCCGCTAACAAAAAGTAATTCCTCGGTCTGAACGAGCAGTGTATCATCTTCCACCTGATCGCAGCCCATGCCTAAAAAAAACACAGCCAAAACTGCATATGACAAAATATTCCTCATGTGTTGATCCCTAAAACTTAATCTTAAAAATAGAGATTAAAACCAATCGAACAACCGACACGCTTGTTTTTAACAAGAATGAGGCATTAAGTAAAGAAAAAATAACCCTAGCCGATCAATATCCTAACAAAAATCCCGAAATCAGCCTTTTATATTCATCAGAATATTCTCCAGAATTATTTTTCAAGAAAAGTGAAAATCGGAAAATATTCCCGGCTTGGAATTCAAATCCCACGACCTCCCGATGAATCGGACGATCCGGACGGTCAGCAATCCGATACACGATCCTTGGAAAAAGTCCAAAATACGCCATAGCTACTTTCAATTCCCCCATCTGACGGGGAGGTAAAATCACAAAAAACTTTCCTTCTGGACTAAGTAATTGAGACACTGCCTTTCCCAGATCAGAAAAACTCAGCTCTCCTGTATGAAGTGCTCGGTTTCGCTGAGCATCGATAGACTTAAGATGGTCCGTAAAATAAGGGGGATTAGATACGATCATGGCAAATTTTTCCTCAGCATTAAAACCTTGCACGGCTCCTGCAACAAGATTCATTCGCTGAGAAAAGGGACTGTTTTTAAAGTTCTCCGAAGCCTGCTCTGCAGCATCCTGATCGAGTTCCACAGCGGTGACTTTCGAATCCGGAAATCGTTGGGCCAGCAGCAATGCCACTACTCCCGTTCCGGTGCCGATATCCAAAATCTGACTGGGCTGCTCCTGTTCAATCAATGTTCCTAAGAGAACTGCATCGGTGGAAATTTTCATGGCACAGCGATCCTGCTCCACTCGGAACTGCTGAAAATTAAACCAGGAGTTGCCCATCAAGCTCGTGCTTTGCTAAACAGCTTGGCATGAAATCTCGGACGATCCTCCATCACATTCAAATCATCCTCAGAAACCCGTTTCACACTTTCAATGGTATAAAAGGCCTTTTCATCCACCGCCTTTACCTTGGTAATAAATTCCTTTAGATTTTCCCGCTTCATCACCGTGAATAGCAGGTTTACTTTTCCAAACCGACCCTCAGCTCCCACATTGGTAAAGCGGTAATTTCGCTCTTTCATGAATTCCATCAGCTCGTGCTGGGTAGCTGGTGTAATCACCCGTACCAAGACTCGGCCTAGAGCCAATTTTTCTTCAAAATACATGCCCACATAGGTTCCTGTCCCAAATCCAGCAGCATAGGCAATGTAAGACATGGGATTATTGATGTTTTGGAAAATCTGTCCGATTGCCAAAAGCCAAATCAAGGCTTCAAAAAAACCAAGAACCGGAGCAATATTCTTTTTCCCATTCATCATAAACATGATGCGAAGGGTATTGATCGAGACATCACCTACCCGGGCAATGAAGATCAGGGCAGGCATAATCAGGTAATTCAACAACTGTTCTGACACCCCCAAATTGTAAAGAAAATCTTGCATGGCTTTTTACATTCTGATTTGAGCCGCAAAGGTACAAGAATTCTAGATGGCCTTTTAGCTTTGGCCGGAAGGAAGCTAGATTTTACGGTCTTTTCCGGCTGGAATCCCAAAAAACAAAAATTGCACACTCATCAACAGTAAAAACCAAATCAACAAATCCCAATTGCCTATGAAATCGAGGGAAATTCCAAAAAGTAGGGGGCCCAAGGCTGCCAAAACATAACCTGCAGACTGAACCATCCCCGAAAGCCGAGCTGTGGTCTGATCTTCGGCCGTACGTAATGAAATCAGGGTGTAAGCAATACTCAGGCTGGCTCCACTACCGATTCCAATCAGGGTTAATGCCGCAAAAATTACCAAACTCTGGGTAAAAAACAGCAGACTAAACCCTATCAAATAGCCCATCGCCACCCCACTAATTACCCAGGATTGCTGCTTGAGACGCATGAGTAATTCAGGGGCGAAAAAAGTACCGATTAGCGAGATCATCTGCATGTAAGAAAGAGCCAATCCAGCATGGGTTGGGCTCATCCCTTTAAAGATCAGCATATCGGGCAACCACGTTACCATGGTAAAATACATGACCGATTGCGCCCCCATGAATAAGGTGACTTGCCAAGCCAATCGAGATTTCCAGACATTTTTCCCGGGGAAAATACTGCGTTGGGCTGCGGTAGGTTTAGGTTCGAGCTGAGGAATCCAACACAGCAAAGCCAGTCCCATTAAAATCCCCCAAGAAGCCAAAGATCCTCTCCAGCCCAAGTTCCAGTCCAGAGCTAAGGGAACGCTAATCCCTGAGGCGATGGCAGCGAAAAGCGACATTCCTGTGGATAAGATCGCAGTCATCAATCCAAGTTTGTGGGGGATTTTTGCCTTAAAAAAAGGAATCATCAGCACATTGGCGATTACGATTCCAATACCGGTCAGAGCAGTCCCAAAGAATAATAAATTCACCCCTCCCAATACCCGAATGATCACGCCGAACAACACGATCAAAATCCCCAGAAAAATCGCTCTTCCCAGGCCTAAATATTTTCCGATGCCTGGGGCAAAGAGGGAGAAAATCGCAAAGGTAATCAGAGACAAAGTGGTCAGAAAACCGGCCAGTCCATTCGAAATCCCCAAATCTTCCCGGATAAAGGGAATCAAAGGACCCACCGAAGCGATGGAGGTACGAAGGTTGATTGAGATAAAAATAATGCCCAGAATCAACAGAATCTGGGTTTTTCGAGCTGGGGTCAAGGTGTTGATTTTTGAATAATTTAGTGAGGAATAGTTTACCCGACAACCTAGAAAGAAAAATCAGTAACCCCACTAAGACGGTCACCGACTTATTTTCAGTTTTTAAAGGGATTCAAGTTAAGCCCGACTTTCGACCAGGTCCTTTACACAGTCCACCCAGGTGTCATTCGAATTGAGACTGGGCACCAAATCCCAGTGTTCTCCTCCCAATTCTTCAAATTGCTCCTTGTATTCTTCACCCACCTCCACAGTTGTCTCCAAACAATCTGCCACAAAGGCCGGAGAGAACACCAGCACTTTTTTTACCCCCTCCTTAGCGAGATCCTTGATCACGTCTTCGGTATAAGGCTTTACCCAGGGGTCTTTCCCCAAGCGGGACTGAAAACAGGTTAGGACTTTTTCCTCAGGCAAGCCCAGCTTTTCTGCTACCAACCGGGTGGTCTGAAAACACTGCGCACGATAGCAAAATTGATTTTTCAAGCCATATTTATTGCAGCAGGCCCCCAGCTGACAGTAACCTTCCACCGAGCCTTTTCTGATTTGTCGCTCAGGTAATCCATGATAGGAAAAGACAAATTTGTCATACTCCTGCTTTTGCATGGCTTCCCGGCCCAATTCGGCCCAAGCTTCCAAAAACAAGGGATGATCCACGTAATTGCTCACAAAGGTCATTTCAGGAATAATCTGCCAGGTTCGTGTAATCTCCATCACCCGATCAATCACCGAACCATTGGTGGCAGAAGCGTATTGAGGGAAAAGCGGCACTACGATGATTTTTCGGACTTTGGCGTCCATAAGTTCGTTGAGCCCCGACTCAATACTCGGGCTTTGGTAGCGCATGGCCATGCTGACCAGGTACTCGTTGGAGTCCAATTTGGCCACCAGCTTATCTTTTAGATCTTGTGTATGAAACAAGAGTGGAGAACCCCGATCCGTCCAGAGTTTACGGTATTCTCCAGCGGATTTTGGTGCTCGAAAAGGAGCAATAATCAAATTGACCAGCATCCAGCGAGGAATAAAAGGAAAGTCGATCACCCTACCATCCATTAAGAATTCGCGAAGGTATTTTCTGACATCCCCGGTTTTGGTGCTATCCGGCGTACCTAGGTTGACCAACAAGACTCCAATTTTTCCTTTTACTTTCGCCATGAGACACTTATTTTTTTGATTACAAGCCAAAAATAGAAGCTTTGGTTGCAAAAATCGAATAGAAAGTATCGAAGAGCTTTCGAAAAAAGCAATAAAAAAGCCCCAAATAGGGGCCTTTTTAAATTTTGAAGCGCTCTGGCGCTTAAACTAAATAATTGAAATCCAAAGCTTATTGATCTTCCTGTAAGAGTTTATCTACTTTTTCTTTCACTTTAGGACTGGTATTGTAGGCCATGTAGATTGCGTCGAATTTTTCGGCAGGCAAATCATTTTTTTCAATGATTCCCTGAACTTCCCCTTGCATGTCCTGTTGCAGTTTCATCACTTCCTGCCCGATGGTATTAAACTTTTCGATTTCGTCCAAGTCTTCGGTTACTTCTCTAAGTGACCCGGCAGATTGAGCCTGAGCTAACTCCTGAAAACGGGGTACTTCCATTCCATTATCTTGGATGGTTTTGACCATATTTTGCTGGACCTTTTCCTGAACCGGCATGATTTCCTTATTGATTTGGACGAATGATTCGATTTCAGAATCAGAGAAATCATCCTGTACTGGTGCCTACGGCGTAGTCATTTGCTGAGCAAAAGCTGAAGCTGATAAAAAAGCAATTGAAAGCACTAAAAGGGATAGAGATTTAAGTGTTATTTTAAAATTCATGATATTATAGATGTTGATTTCAATTAGGTGAAATCAACAAATCTCACCGAGAATCCCCAACAATATCCAAAATGATAGTTTATTTTAACGGTAATTAACTAAATTTTATAAAAATAATTCAATTCCTTATTGATATATTTAAGTGAACTTATTTGATTTTAAACTCCATTTCATGAGCGGTCCGCTTGACATACTTGTGATAATGGCCATAATTACCAAAGCCACAAAAAGTTTTTCATCGATCAGGCCGTTTTCCAAAGCGATCAAGCCAAGAATGATTTCCATTGCTCCGCGCGCATTCATCCCAAAGCCAACAGCAAGGGCTTCTTTTTTGGGATACCCTGAGCGTAAGGCTCCAAACCCACTTCCCACAATTTTTCCCACAAAGGAAATGACCAATACAGCCAAGACAAGCCAAAAATCAAAATTAGTGAAGAAATTGATTTTCAGACCAATAGAAACAAAAAACAAGGGAGCAAAAATATTGTTGATAAACTGATGGATAATTTCCTTTGCCCGTTCGGACAAATGGCTCGAGTCTCCCAAGGCTACGCCTAGAAGAAAGGCGCCGAAAATGGAATGTATCCCGAGCCATTCGGTAAACGCTGCTGCCAAAAAACAAAATGCCATAGAAAGCGAAAGCAATCCTCCGGGCCAAGCAAGATTCTTATTAATCCATGGCAGCACTCGGTTAATCAAGCCTTTGCCTAGCGTTAACATAAATACCGTAAATAAAAGAGTAATTCCTATAGTATTGATTAACGACAAACTCCCGCTTTTTCCCATAAAGGACAAAATTACAGAAAAGATCAACCAGCCAATGATGTCATTGACCATCGCAGAGGCAACAATGACCATTCCCATTTTTGTCTTGAAAAGATTCATATCCATTAAGATCCTTACCACCACCGGTAAGGCCGTAATGGACATCGCCGTCCCCATAAATAAGGAGAACAGCAAACGCTCCCCATCCGCGAATCCAAAAAATGAAGCAAAGAAATAAGGGAACACAAACCCTAGTATAAAGGGCACAATCAGACCTAATAAGCTGATGTTAATCGCTGATTTCCCCTGTGACCAAACCAAATGCAATTCTACCTCCAGTCCAGCGATAAACAGCAAAAGGATAACCGCCATTTGGACAATTCCGTCTAGGGCAATATTTGCCGAAGGATTACTTTGAAATAAGTATTCAAAAAAATCAGGATTGACCGTCCCTAAGATCGTGGGACCCAGGATAATTCCGGCCAAAAGCTCCCCAACAACCGCTGGTTGCTTAAATTTCTGGGCGATTTCTGCAAACACCCGAGCAAGGATCAACATGCTGGCGAGTTGAAGAAGTAAGTTTATGACTTCTTTATGGGCTAAACTTTCCATAAAAATTATTTAATGTAGAGAAAGTTAGTTGGAAGATTTTCAAGGATATTTTCCAGTTCGTGAGGAAAAATCCGGTCAATGAATGAATAGTCCTTGTTATCGCCCATTATGAGCAAATCCGCTTGGATAACCTCGCAATATTTAGCCAATTCGATGGACCACTTTCCGGCAGTCACTTTAATATTGATTCGGAGATTTCCCTTGTCCAACCCATTGAGGATTTGCTGCACATATTCGATTTCATCCTGAACCAGTTTTCTGCGGGTATTGGCGACTTCCTCCTCCGATCCTTCTCCTGCGGTGGCCATCTGCAGTCCATAAAGCTTGATTTCATTTAGAATATGAACTTGCTGTACTCCGGCTATTTTACAAAAATCTAATCCGAGTTCGATTACCTTTGGGGTCACCTCAAGCTGAGTTCCATTGATAACCACTTTTGAGAAACCTTCCCCCTCGATTTTGGGTCTGATCAGGGTAAGAACAGAGCAGGGTGCTTTACGAATTATTTTTCGAGCCACTGATCCTAAATAGTAAGTCAGCAATCCCTCTTTCTTCAAGGCTCCTAATACCAGCAAATCAACGGATTCGTCCCGGCAAGTCTGAAGTAACATTTTCACGGGCTTTCCTTGCTTCCAAAACACTGTCACATGGGATTGATCCAACCCTTGATTATTGAGTATTTCATTCAATTTTCCCTCCAACTCTGGAGTCTTTACCCCGATATGGATCAACAATAGCTCCGCATCAAACAGCAAGACCAGACGCTTTGCTTCTGCAATCAACGCTTCTATTCTCGGAGAAAAGGCAATGGCAAGACCAATTTTCTTATACATGATCAGAGGAAGGATTTGCCTAAAATAAGCGAAAAACCACAAACTCTACAAATCAAATCCTGACACCTCCACTTATCCATGACTAATCCCACTCAAGCAGGTATGGGACATCCGAAAAAAGTAGATGAGATATATTGTGATATTTTTGATAAAATTCATGAAATATTTGATCAGCTTGTGATCACTATTCGGAATTAAAATTCAAAAATTTATGAAGAAAATTGTACTAAGCTGCTTGCTGGTAGGAAGCCTCGGCTGGTCTTTCCCCTCGCTGGCACAAGGGGACTACCCGACAATCAGTCAGCTTAATGAGCGACTAAAAACTCTTGGAAATCAGTCCACCGCCGAACTGAAATCCCTGACCAAAACTGCCGGCGGAAAAGACATCTGGGTGCTTAAGGTAGGCACTGGCAATCTGGACGAAAAGCCTGCCATCGCCGTAGTCGGTGGCGTAGAAGGATTTCATGTGCTCAGTGTAGAACTTGCCACCCAGTTTGCCGAAAAACTCATCAATGAGCACGCGGAAAAATTAGAAAACACCACGTTTTATATTTTCCCCAATATGTCTCCCGATGCCTATGAACAATACCATGCGGCCTTGAAATATGAGCGACGTGGGAATGCCACTTCGGTAGATCATGACCGGGATGGGACGGCCGGAGACAATGGCTACACCGACCTAAACGGGGACGGATTCATCACCTGGATGCGGGTAGAAGATCCGATGGGAGATTATAAACTATCCGAGGAAGATGACAGAGTATTGGTCAAAGCTGACCGAAGCAAGGGAGAAGCTGGAAACTATCTGGTTTTCAAAGAAAGCAAAGACGATGATCAGGACGGTAAATTTGCCGAAGACCTCGAAGAAGGGATCGCGTTTAACAAGTCCATGACCTTCAAATTCCCGGTTTTTGAGCCGCTGGCTGGGGATATCCCCGTTTCTCAAGTCGAATCCCGTGCGATGCTGGATTACCTTTTTGAGCAGTGGAATATTTTTGCGTTTGTGACTTTCTCACCGGCAAACAATCTTTCCAGCCCGCTCAAGTACAATGCACAAAATGCCCGAAAGCGTGTGATCACTTCGATTTTACAAAAAGATGAAGCGATCAATGCCATGGTCTCTGGGATGTACAATGAAACCATTTCTCAAAAAGCCTATCAGCAAACCAACCAGGGTACCGACGGGGATTTTTTCCAGTGGGCTTACTTCCATTTTGGACGCCTAAGTTTTGGAACACCGGGCTATTGGACCCCAGATTTCAAAGGCATGGACAATCCTGAAGCAAATTACTTAGCTTGGGCTGATTCCCTGGGTTGGAATGAGGTATTTGTCCCATGGACAGAAATCACGCATCCCAATTTCCCTGGTAAAAAAGTGGAAGTGGGAGGTATCAAGCCTTTCGTGATGGTCAATCCACCTTTCGAGAAAGTGGGAGAAATCTCCGAAGAGCATACCGAATTTATTCTCAAACTGGCTGAGATGCAGCCCAAACTGGAAATTCAAAATTTAAAAGTCGAGTCGATCGGAAATGGGCTGACTCGGATTTCTTTGGATTTGTTTAATAATTCACCCTTGCCGACCCATTCGGAAATGGGCGAGCGCTCCAGATGGCTTCGCAAAATTAGAATTGACTTGAATGCCCCAGCTGATCGATTGATTTCAGGTGAAAAAATCCAATTGGTGGATTCGATTGATGCCTTTGGAAAAACCAGTCTCAGCTGGATCATCCGAGGAAAGGGTGAGATAAGCCTGAAAGCAGGAGCTTCACATGTGGGATTCATCAACAAAACTTTCAATCTCTAAGCCACGAAAATTATGAAGACAAAAAATATCATCCTTGCATTGGCTTTGAGTGCAGCTAGCCTTGTAAGTACCCCGAGTACTGCACAACAGAAATTTTTCCAAGCGGTGGGTTCACCTCACATGCCCAAAGTAGAAGTGGCTTGGAATCGCTATTACACCTATGAAGGTTTAGTGGATGTAATGGAAAAAATCGCAAAAGCCCATCCTGAATTGGCCAAAATCGAAACGATTGGTCAATCCTACGAAGGCAGAGACATTATGACCTTGACGATTACGGATTTTTCCACTGGAAAAGATACCGATAAGCCTGCCATGTGGATCGATGGGAATATCCATTCCAATGAAGTGCAGGGAGCGGAATTTGCGCTTTATTCTGCTTGGTATTTGACCGAGATGCATGCGGATACGGAGTTTATCCAAGACTTACTTCGGGACAAAACCTTTTACATCACACCTACCATCAATCCAGATGCCCGGAATGATTTCTTTCTTCAACCCAATAATGCCAATACTCCAAGATCAGGAATGATGGTCTTGGACAATGATGGAGACGGGGAAGCAGGAGAAGATGAAATGGATGATTTGAATGGGGACGGACACATTACGATGATGATCCGAAAAAGTCCAACCGGCCGCTACATTAAAGATCCTTTGGATCCTCGCCGATTGATGCCGGTGGGTCCAGATCAAGTAGGGGACTATGAAATGGTCGGTCAGGAAGGAACCGATCTCGATGGAGATGGGAGAATCAATGATGATGATGTCGGCTATTACGATCCTAACCGGGACTGGGGATGGAATTGGCAACCGGATTATGTGCAGCGAGGAGCCCTGCGCTATCCATTCACGCTGCCTGAAAACCGAGCCGTGATGGAGTTTGTGATGAAGCATCCCAATATCGCCGGAGCGCAGAGTTACCACAATTACGGTGGGATGATTCTCCGTGGTCCGGGAGCGGAAGAAGATGTGGAAACCTACAATCGCGAGGATATCCGAATCTATGACGCCATTGCCAAAAAAGGCGAAGAAATGATGCCAGGCTATCGCTATTTGACCGTTTACAAGGACTTGTATTCCGTATTTGGTGGAGAGTTGGATTGGTTTTATGGCAATCGTGGGATTTTCACTTATTCCAATGAATTGATGGTTTCCTACCTTTATTTCCATCAAAATGCCGGTAGAGGCAATCAGGACGAGCAGCTCAAAGTGGATCAATTGCTGACCTTTGGAGATGCATTTGTGGATTGGGAAAGTTATGATCACCCGCAATTTGGGGAGGTAGAAATCGGAGGCTTTAAGAAAACCTTTGGACGGGCTCATCCCGGATTCTTGATGGAGCAGGATGCGCACCGGAATTCGGCCTTCACGATTTATCATGCCTATCATACACCCAAGCTGTCGGTGATGGATGTGAACGAAGAAGACCTTGGCGGCGGATTGAAGGCAATCACAGCTACCATTTTCAATGAGCGGATGATGCCAACGCATTCTTCCCAAGATCTGAAATACAATATTGAGCGGCCCGACTATGTGAGCATTGAGGGGGCAAAAGTTGTCGCTGGATTTGTGGTAGAAGACGAGGATTTTAAACGCTATCAGGAGCAAAAATTAAGACCTGAACGCATCGCTGTGGCCAACATCCCGGGCATGAGTGCAGTAAAGGTTCGATGGATCGTTTCTTCAGGATCAAACTACAGCATTACCGTCGATTCTGCCAAAGGCGGAAAGGCGAGTTGGAGTAAATAAATTTTCAATTGCTATGATTCAAAAATCCCGTTAGCGAATGTTGGCGGGATTTTTTTTTCGTTTTGGACAAAACCAATCGGAAAGATGAAAAGTGAAAATATGCTCTCTGTACAAAGCATCATCTTAAAATGGTTTTTGAAAAAAGAATTTTGAAGGGCAAAAGAACCCTAGCAAATCCTAGCTCAGTAGAAAATATTTTCAAACAAAAATTCTAATCCTTTACGATGGCAACCGGTAAAACACTATTTGTGGATTTTTCTCTAAGCCATTCTCCTTATTCCTAAGAATGGAATAATACCTATCCCCTTTAAAAGGCCTTGGAATCATTTCATCTGTCATCTCTTGATCAAATAATTTTTTTAAATGAATTAGGGGACGATTTCTTTCTAAATCAATTACTAAAAAATAGGGTCGGTTGTCATAAATGAGCCGGAGAAAGACATATTTATCAGACATCACTATTTGGCTTATCCTCAATTGAAGTATGGGATCAAACCCCTCAAAATTAATTTGATACTCAGGCAGCAGATGATCATTCACTTTTCTAAAAATCGTATCTCTTTTGCTATGAGAAGAAATCTCTCCCCGAATGATTGGCATGTAAAACAAGGTTGCGTTGTTTACCCGACTTAGTAACCTTGGGATTTGATGGATAGTGGTAAAATCAGAAGGATAGCCGTAAAGTGGCCTTTCCCAGTTTTTAACTTCAAGGGTTTTGGGTTGAATTGAGCTCACTAATACCTGACGGGGTTTTTCTTTGGTACCATTAATCGTCTCCTGAACCACCAATAGGTTATCATTGTCTTCATAAAAGGAGATCGGATACCCGGAAAATTTACTGCTAGTTGAATAAAATTTTCCCCCAAAGTCATAGGAAATTACGGTCATTTTTTGCCAATCCGCCACTAAAACAACTTTTTCCTTTTCATCTAAGTGAATGGCATAGGGCATAGCATATTCATCTGGCCCTTCTCCAATTTTTCCTATCTGCTGGAGAAATTTCCCATTGATGTCAAATTTCAAAAGCCCCTGTTTTCTATCTAAAAGAAGAATAAAATCTACGGAAAAGGCCAAATCTTGAATGGATGTAAGCGGAGGGTTCCCAGGAAGCTCAAGGTTTATAGAGTCTAGTATTTCAATAACAAATTCTGCTGAATTCTCCTTCAAAAAATCAAATCTTATATCAATGTTTTTAGTTAATTCAGAATAGTCTGGAAGATCTTTATTTCCACAATTCTGAAATTGGAAAATAAATATGACAAACACTATCCGAGTAATATATTTCATGATCGAGATGAGAATTTACAATTTTCACTTTAACCTATAATCTATACCAATTTTACTAAATTATCTTTCCACGATTTCCCTCAGAATTACCACTCCGCTGTAGGCTAAAAACCTTGTCTTTTCCTCAAATTAGGTGTGCTCTTGTTTTTCAAAGCCTAACTTGGGACCCGTGGTCTTAAACCTCATTCCCTCAACTGCATCACTGGGTTTCAATAGCCTAATTCCTTCCCGAGTCGTCTCTGATATTTCTCGGATTTCCTTGAGGGAGATCAGTTTTCCATAGTACTTGGCAATGATTCACAGGCAAGTAGGTCCACAGTCTTTGGAATCGGGTTGTTTGTAAAATGGAAAGGTAATTTTCAAATCAAAAATAAGTATGTCCTTAATTGCCTGATTTAATCAATTCATATACGCCAAAGAGGATAAAATCCTCTTCAATAGTTGGGTCAATCAACTGAAATAGAAGTCTATCCTCTGGCAAGGCAGTCATTAATTTACCGTTGACTGGAAGTTTGATGTCACCTGATACTTGGGTAGTCCCTTCAAATATTATCAACCGGTGATAGGTTGGGTCTTGGAAATGATGGTAGGTTGGGTCCTCAGCAATCTTCTGTTCATAGATGCCGTAGGGGATTTCTTGGATATAATCCAAAACTATTTTCTCTCCTCCTAGAGAAAATAGTTTATGATTTTTAGCCCCCAAGGCGATTCTCCCATTGGTTTTAAAGTCATTTCTTGAAATTTTACTCTTTTGAAGTATTGGAAACTCTCCATGGTTTATTTCAATTCTAGAATCCAAACTTTTACTTATCAAATCATAAACAAGTATCTCACTATCTGTCTTGGTTGTTAAATAAAGCTTTCGACTTTTTGGATCAAGTGTAATCGGTAATTACAACTGCACCACTTTCGGTAAATAAGAATGCACCATATTTGGCAACAAGAATGCACCACCAATAATCCCTTAGGGGCATGCCCCTAAGGGATTTTGGACTATTTTGCTAGTCAACCAAAACTAGCATTTTATGAATGTGTATTTGAACAAATTTATGGTTTATTTTGAAATCCACCGCCTCTTCAGGGAGGGTTTTTCCGTTAGACAGATAAGCGAAGAGCTTGTCCTGAACCGCCGGACAGTGAGCAAATATCTATCGATGTCCGAACAGGATTATGGACTCATGCTCGAAAGTCAGTCCGATCGGAACAAAGTATTATCCCCCTATGAATCTTTTGTAAAGTCCCGCCTGGAGAAATTCCGGGACACCCCGGCCGCTCAGATGCATGACTGGCTGAAGGAGCATTATCAGGATCTGCCAAAAGTATCCCAAAAAACCGTTTTTAATTTTGTTTCCTGGGTGAGGCGCAAATATAACCTGCCCTCCATTAAAATCCCCCGTGAATATGAGATGGTTGAAGAGCTCCCTATGGGAAACAGGCTCAGGTGGACTTTGGCGAATACAACATGCGCAATACGTCCGGCAACAGGGTAAAAGTATTTTTCTTTATAATCACTCTTTCCCGGTCCCGGTATAAGTACCTGTGGTTTATCGACAGTTACTTTACCTCCCTGCTGGCCATCGAAGCCCATGAAAAAGCCTTTGCCTACATCAGGGGTGTCCCAATGGAAATTGTCTATGACCAGGACAAGGTATTCATGGTCAGCGAAAACGGTGGGGACCTTATCCTCACCGATACATTCAGAGCTTATACGCGCGAACAATCCTTCGATCTTTACTTTTGCAGGAAATCCGATCCGGAAAGCAAGGGAAAGGTCGAAAACGTGGTCAGGTATGTCAAAAGGAACTTCCTTTACAACCGTACCTTCCACACTATTGAAACCCTTAACGATGAGGCTCTGGGTTGGCTCGGCCGTACGGCCAACGCCCTGCCTCACGGGGTAACCAAAAAAGAGCCCTTCTCCGAATACATCATTGAAGAACCTTATCTTACCCCTTATAAGCCCTGTTTCCCGAAGCAGGCCGTTCCGGATCTATATGCTGTCCGTAAGGACAATTCGATCTCTTACAAAGGCAACTTCTACTCCCTTCCACTGGGTACCTACAGGGGGAAGGGAAGCCGGGTTGGCCTACAGGTAGAGGCAGGTGAACTGATCATTAGCCAACCGGAAGATAAAACCGAAATCTGCCGCCATACCATTCCTGTCGGCATGGGTCAAAAAATAAAGAAAACCGATCACAGCAGGGATAAAACCGGTTCCATCGACGAAAGGATCGCCAAAGCGGCCAGGTTGTTTACCCAGGAAGAAATGGCCATTAGCTGGATGGAATTGCTCAGAAAAGAAAAGCCCAGGTATATCAGGGACCAGCTCGACATGGTCCAAAAGGCCATCGAGGGAGTGGATCCCAAAAAGGTAGACCTTACCCTGCAATACTGCCTTGAAAAATCCATCTGCAGCGCATCGGATTTTAAAGCTATTCTGGATCTCCAGGATACCGGCACTAAACAGGAGCCCGGTACCGTGATTATGAATCCGCTGAGCGGAAAAATGCCGGAAAATGCCCTGATACGGCCCGAAAAAAGTAACATCGGGGAATATGAAGACATTGTAAACAATAAAAAAGCCGAAACAAATAACTGATCAACAATCGCCATGGACAGTCCCGATGATGGGAAATCCATGGCCCAAACTACCAAAAAATGGAAAAGAAAGAACAGATCAACGCCTTTTGCAGGCAGTTTAAAATCACCGGGATGGCAGCAGGTCTTCCCCAGGTGGTTGCCAGCTCGGAAAAAAAGAGCTCGGGCTTTATGGACTTTTTCCTCGAACTGCTCCGCCATGAAGCAGCCCAGCGCTCGAAAAACGAAGTTGTCAGACGGAGAAAAGCCGCAACCCTGCCCCTTAAAAATGACCTTGAAACCTATGATGCCGGAGCAGAAAACGGGCTGAACCTGACAAGGATAAACCAATTGAGAGAGTTGAACTGGCTGGACCAGGGTTTTAACCTCATGCTGATGGGCCCTTCGGGAACAGGTAAAACCTTCCTTGCCGCCGGACTCGGAGCCGACGCAGTAGAAAAAGGCTATAAAACCTATTTTAAATCTATGGAAGACCTTACCAACATCCTTAAGCTCAAAGACATGACCAGGACAGCTATGGCCGAATACAAAAGGCTACTGAAAGCAGACCTGATCATCCTGGATGACATCATGATCTTTCCTATTGAAAAAAGTGTGGCGATCGCACTCTTCAACTTTATCAATCAGGTTTATGAGCGCACCTGTTTTATTATCACCACAAATAAAAGCCCAACAGAATGGGCCAAAATGCTCGATGATGAGGTCTTGGCTACCGCTCTTTTAGACAGACTTCTGTTCCATTGTGATATTATAAACCTATCTGGAAAAAGTTATAGAATGAAAAACAGGAAATCTTTCTTTGATCAACAGCAATAACCAACTTATATTTACAAAACGGTGCATTCCTGTTGCCATTTTTGGTGCATTCCTAATTACTATTTTTGGTGCATATTCAATTACCGACTACACCTAGTTTCTGTGGATTCGGTATTTGAGGATTCTTTCATCATATGGTGTTTTTAGCTTATATGGTGTTTCAATCCTAGTTTCTGTGGATTCGGTATTTGAGGAAAAACGACACAATTGACCTAATTGATTGGAAATTTTGTTTCAATCCTAGTTTCTGTGGATTCGGTATTTGAGGGTTTTTGGGGATTTCGGTATGGATTGATAGGTTAGAGTTTCAATCCTAGTTTCTGTGGATTCGGTATTTGAGGTAAAAAGCTGATTATCATGGATGATGAGTTTGGTGGGTTTCAATCCTAGTTTCTGTGGATTCGGTATTTGAGGATAGGTAACACCTGCAACAAAACTTTTTTCTTCGATTTGTTTCAATCCTAGTTTCTGTGGATTCGGTATTTGAGGCCATTAAGTCAGGATTTTTAATTGACCCTAACGAATGTTTCAATCCTAGTTTCTGTGGATTCGGTATTTGAGGATCAAATGTTTCTTTGTGACAAAAATGGAGTTATGTGTTTCAATCCTAGTTTCTGTGGATTCGGTATTTGAGGAATTCGGCATGGGATTTCAAGTCAATTTCATGGCCGGTTTCAATCCTAGTTTCTGTGGATTCGGTATTTGAGGTTCATTTTCTTTCCGTTTAAGTGTTTTCAAATATCAAGTTTCAATCCTAGTTTCTGTGGATTCGGTATTTGAGGTAATTTTGGCTCCTTTGGCAGTAGTTAATCAAACAAGTTTCAATCCTAGTTTCTGTGGATTCGGTATTTGAGGTAGCTGTTTCAAGTATCGATTCAATCGGCTTACAGTGTTTCAATCCTAGTTTCTGTGGATTCGGTATTTGAGGCCAATATTCCAAGTTTTAGAAATGCTGAAAAATCGGGTTTCAATCCTAGTTTCTGTGGATTCGGTATTTGAGGTCATTGCTAAGTACCTCAATGCATCAATAGCGTGGTGTTTCAATCCTAGTTTCTGTGGATTCGGTATTTGAGGAAAAAGCTGATTATCATGGATGATGAGTTTGGTGGGTTTCAATCCTAGTTTCTGTGGATTCGGTATTTGAGGTACTTGCTCGTCCTCTATAGCTCGGATCTGAGTAAGGTTTCAATCCTAGTTTCTGTGGATTCGGTATTTGAGGCTTTTGTACCGGGAAGGATCTTAGCGGCAAACTTACGTTTCAATCCTAGTTTCTGTGGATTCGGTATTTGAGGTGTGGCCGGAGAACCTTTTGAAAAAGCCGAACTGGGTTTCAATCCTAGTTTCTGTGGATTCGGTATTTGAGGCCGGACCTTAGCGAAGATCAGTACGAGGCTTTCTAGTTTCAATCCTAGTTTCTGTGGATTCGGTATTTGAGGTATCGGCTTTTAGCCATCTGGTAAGTAAGCTCTAGGGTTTCAATCCTAGTTTCTGTGGATTCGGTATTTGAGGCGGAGAAACACGGCTTTAACTATGACCTAAAAACCAGTTTCAATCCTAGTTTCTGTGGATTCGGTATTTGAGGATCCAATCCGGTATTCTTTTACTCACCAAGGTTACGTTTCAATCCTAGTTTCTGTGGATTCGGTATTTGAGGCTAAGCGCGTTCCACTTT
>NZ_JAMWZB010000001.1:185900-244945 GCF_024305035.1 Algoriphagus sp. | reverse complement strand
CTCTGGATGATGAGTACCGATCTAAAGTCCTGAAAATCTAAAAGCGATTTCCCTGGAGGATTCCCCAGCTTTTAGGTGGAAATAGTCAAAGAGAATGAAATCAAAACCCTATTTTTACATCAGCTATTGAATTCTCTTTTATGCCTCCATTGATGAAAAATCCTGCGCTGATCCTGTTCCTTCTTCTGCTGAATTTAGCCTGCCAAACGGCTCCTGAAATTGAGTTCGAGTCTTCTCAATCTGAGAAATTTAGACCTATCTATCATTTTACACCTCCCTCTGGTTGGATGAATGACCCTAATGGAATGGTCTTTTATGAAAATAACTACCACTTGTTTTATCAGCATTTTCCAGATTCAACGATTTGGGGGCCCATGCACTGGGGACATGCCATTTCGGATAATTTGATCGAATGGAAGCACCAGCCCATCGCCATCAATCCGGATACATTGGGGTACATCTTTTCGGGTAGTGCTGTAGTTGATGCGGGAAACAGTTCAGGACTGGGAACGGAAGAAAATCCACCATTGGTCGCTATTTACACCTATCACGATATGGAGAGCGAACAGTCAGGCGATTCCGATTATCAATCTCAAGCAATCGCCTATTCATTGGACCAAGGCAAAACTTGGGAAAAATATGCACAAAACCCGGTGCTGCCCAATCCGGGAATTCGAGATTTTCGCGACCCGAAAGTAAGACCCTGGACATTATCCAATGGGCAGACCGGTTGGCTTATGACCTTAGCTGTATCGGATCGAATCCAGTTTTACAGTTCAGCTAATCTTCTTGAATGGAAATTAGAAAGTGAGTTTGGCCAGAATCAAGGGGCCCATGGAGGCGTCTGGGAGTGTCCAGACCTGATCCCAATGATTGCCCCGGATGGTTCAAAGAAATGGATACTCCTAGTCAGTATTAATCCGGGTGGTCCGCAGAAAGGCTCAGCAACCCAATATTTTATCGGAGACTTTTTAGAGGGTAAATTCTCACCCGATGATCAACTCATTCGCTGGCTTGATTACGGACCGGACAATTATGCCGGAGTAACTTGGTCCAATGTATCCAATCGTCACCTTTTCATCGGCTGGATGAGTAATTGGCTCTACGCACAGGTGGTACCGACAGAAAAATGGCGATCAGCAATGACAATTCCCCGCGAGCTCAGTCTGTTTGAGGTTGATGGAACCTTACTGGTCAAATCGGCCCCTGCTGCGGAAATAACCCAACTTAGAACGTCTTCTTTTGAATTGGATGATTTTGAGTCAAATTTGCCCTCCGAGGCGGTGGAAATTAGCGCTGAAATTGAGAAAGAAGAAACGTTTTCCATTTTATTGGAGAACGACCTAGGCGAAAAGGTCCTGATCACTCGAGACAACGGCTTAGTCAGTGTGGATCGAAGCTTGGCAGGTAATTCAGATTTTCATCCTGATTTTGCAGCAGTGCATTCTGCACCCATGAGTTGGGAGGCAAAGACGGTTCGGCTATTTTTGGATGCCAGTTCTTTGGAGCTTTTTATCAATGATGGGGAGGTAGTACTCACCTCTACGCTTTTTCCAACCGAGCCTTGGAAAAAGATTCGGTTTTCAGAAAATTTGGCAAAAATCAAAATCCATAATTTGACTGAAAAGAAATAAATCCTTTTGGCAATCCATTCCGTAAAAAGCATTATTCTTGCCTAAGAATTCAATCAATCGGTGAAAAGCAAACTTCTATTTTTCTCCTTCCTCCTGTCCCTGGGATTCAGTTGGTTTTCATTTTTTATTCGGTTTGATTCCGGTCAAGACCAATCCAAAATTGAAGAAAGCTCACTCTCAGAGCTTTCCACATTTTATTTTGATTTAGGTCTGGTATCGGAGGGAAATTCAAGTTTTGAAATCCCCCCCTTTAAGGTGGATTGGGTACAGGATGGAAAAATCAATTCAATCTGGTCATCGGAGATTTTTCGGTATCAAAAACTCGCCCACTCCTTTTTTTGGACCTCCGGGTCGAGTCCCCTTTTTGATGTCAAAATCCTTTTTGAGCAATACTTCTACACCTGGTAAGTAGCGCAAATTTTTCCGTTGCCACTCGGCAAACTTGTGCATTCTACAACTTACTAATCAACAACAAACATGATAGACATTGATTTGGCGAGCCTTTTGGTGTCCGCCTTCTTTCTTATGGCCTTTATTGCCCCATTTGCAATTCAACGAATAAAACAAAAGCAACTGACAAAAAAGCAAGACTTGAGCTTTCTTGAATTGGCTGGAAAAATGAATCTTACCCTAACCAAAACTGAAAAGTGGAGAAACCATTATCAAATTGGGCTGGACCAAGCAAAAAAAACACTGGTTTATGCGCGATTTGGGGACTTTCCTTGTCAGGATATCATTGATCTCAAAACTGTAAAATCCTGCAGTATTGATTCACAAATCCGAAAGGTAAAATTAGGAAATGAACAGGTAATTGTTACCGATTTTCTTGCCCTAACCCTGCACTTTAGAAATCCTGAGCAGGCGAATAAAAACCTGGAGTTTTTTGACTCGGATCAGTTTCCAGACATGATGGGAGAAAAAGTTTTGGTTCAAAACTGGAATCAATTGATCAACGAGGAGCTTCATTAAGAAAAAGGGCTGTACTGTATTTCTCTTCCATTTAAAATCAGTACAGCCACTTTTTATTTCTTCAAAAAATAACCACCCTAACCAGGGTAAAAACCACCAGGTTTAAATATTTTTTGGTAATATACATCAAGAAAAACGCTTGAGAAATGGAAGAAAAAAAAATCAAAAAAGAATATTCCAACGGTGAAGTAGTCGTCACTTGGGAGCCTCACAAATGCATTCATTCGGAAAATTGTTTTAAGGGCCTTCCCACAGTTTTTAACCCCAATCAAAAGCCATGGATCAAGGTTGAGGCCGAAACTACCGATCGGATTGTAGAACAAATTAAACAATGTCCTTCGGGAGCTTTGGGGTTTTACTATGAAGGTCAAGAAGAAAGCGGAGAAAACGAGCTTGACTCGGAATTACTGGTAGAAGTAATTCCAAGTGGTCCATTAATGGTCTATGGGAAGCTCCAGGTCAAACTGACTGATGGGAGTACCAAGCCCCAATTTAAAGTCACTGCATTTTGCCGATGCGGCAAAAGTGAAAACAAGCCATTTTGTGATGGTACGCATAAAAAAATTGGATTCACTGGATAAACTTATTTAACACCTATGCGCAAAATTTTGGTACTTTTTGCTCATCCCAAATTTGAGCATTCCGATGTTCATTCCAAATTATTAGCAGCTATTGCTGGATTAGAAAATGTCCTGGTTCGGGACCTGTATGAGCTGTACCCTGATTTTCAAGTTCAGGTACAGCCCGAGCAAGAAGCGCTTTTTGATTCCGATGTGATCATATGGCAACATCCGATTTATTGGTATTCCTGTCCCCCACTGATGAAGCAATGGATCGATTTGGTTCTGGAATACGGCTGGGCATATGGCAAGAATGGAACCTATCTAAAAAACAAATACATACTCAATGCAGTCAGTTCCGGTGGGTCCACAGCTGTATATTCGTCTGGTGGCCGGAATAGATTTACCCTGGATACATTCTTGAGGCCATTTGAACAAACAGCCTATCTCTGCAACATGCGCTACCTACCTGCCTTTCACGTTGGCGGCACTCACAAAATCGACGCCCTTCAACTCAGCCGAAAGGCTAAAGAATACCGGGATCTGATCCTGACGCTCCGAGACGAAGAAATCACCTTACCATTTGTTCAGAAGTCATGACTGGATTTTTATTAAGCGCCATTATTTTTATTTCTGCAGCTATCCTCTTTGTCCCGATTGCCAAAAAACTGGGAATGGGCTCTGTATTAGGATATTTAATTGCAGGAATTGTCATAGGCCCCTATTTATTGGGTTTTATCGAAAGTGGAAATCAAGGACAAGACATCATGCACACCACAGAATTTGGTGTGGTGATTATGCTTTTTTTGATCGGTTTGGAACTGGACCCAGAAAACCTTTGGAAGATGAGAGATCTCATTCTTCGGGTAGGTTTATTTCAGGTAGTACTGACTGCAGCCTTACTCTTTGGGGTGGCTGTCTTTTTGGGTATCGATTGGAAAATCAGCCTAGCCATCTCCCTGTCTATGGCTCTTTCTTCTACTGCCATTGTTCTTTCTTCCTTGAAGGAAAACCATCAAATGGGAAGTCCAGTGGGAAAAATGTCATTCGGCGTCCTGCTCATGCAGGATATTGCTGTAATTCCAATTTTGGCCATCATCCCCCTACTGGCTACAGTTACAGGGGAATTAGGAGCTGAATCTCATGGCGAAAATGGTTTGATTGAAAGTCTCCCAACCTGGGCACAAACCCTTTCTATTTTTGGAGCCATTGGACTTGTGGTTTTGTTGGGAAAATATGGCTTTGGCCCACTGCTCAAGTGGGTTTCCAAGACTCATCTACGTGAACTTTTTACCGCTTCTGCCCTCTTGATCGTATTCGGAATCAGTTGGCTCATGCAAGTGGTCGGGTTGAGTCCGGCCTTAGGAGCCTTTATTGCCGGGGTAATATTGGCCAACTCTCCCTATAGACATGCGCTAGAATCAGATTTGGAGCCATTTAAAGGACTGCTTTTGGGGGTATTTTTTATGGCTGTGGGAGCGACGATCAATTTTAATTTAATACTGGCAGACCCGTTGACAATTTTTTCGATCACCTTGGGAATCATGCTGATCAAGACGCTGGTCCTGTTGATGATCGGAAAACTCCGGAAGCTTTCCGTGGGTCAAAATTTAAGTTTTGCAATTGGCCTTTCTCAGGTTTCAGAATTTTCCTTTGTCACCTATGCGTTTGCACTCCAGTTTGAAGTGATTGATCTTGGTCTTTCAGATCAATTGATGGCAATTACTGCCTTGACCATGACATTTACGCCATTGGCCACTCTGGTTTTGGATAAATTGCTTATCCCCAAATTAGAAACCGGAGACCCCGCCACTGGAAAAGAGGAAGAGGTCATCCATGAGAAAAATCAAGTTATTTTACTTGGTTTTGGAAACTTTGGTAGTACCGTGGGAAGATTCCTGAGAGCCAATGGCGTGGAATGTACCATTTTGGATTATGATCCAGATCGCATAGATTTTTTGAGAAAAATGGGATTTAAAGTCTATTTTGGTGATGGGTCGCAGGTCAATGTACTCAAAACAGCCGGAGCAGAGGAGGCAAAAATTTTGGTTTCGGCAATCGACACTCCTTCGCAAACGCTACAAGTAATCGAGATCTGTAAGGAGCATTTCCCGCATTTAGAGGTATTGGTACGGGCCAAAAACCGCTATGATGCCTATGAATTAATGGAAAATGGTGTTCGAAACATTTATCGAGAGCACCTGGATACTTCGGTACGGATGGGTGAAGATGTCCTGCGGAAAATGGGATTTCGGGCCCATACCGTACATCGTTTAGCTGCCCAATTCAAAAAGTATGATGAGGAATCTCTTCAGATTTTGGTGAATTATAAAAATGATGAAAATGAGTACATCCAGAATGCTAAAAAACATATTGAACAGCAGGAAAACCTACTATCGGGGGAATTGATGAAAAAATTCTCCCTAAATGATCATGCCTGGGATTCAGATTCTTTGAAGGAAGATTCGTAAGGATCACATTCTTAAAATAATTTAAGTATTTTTAAGCGAATTCACCCATAAATTCTACCTCACTTCTTCCTAATCAGTTTGAAATCGGGGTAAACAAAGCTGTACTTACTGCTCCATTCAATGCCTTGGATTAAGCTAATTAATCTTCACATTATCATCACTTTATGTGTTTTCACATATAAAAATACTTATGCTCAAAATTCAGATTTTTTTCAAAAAATAACTCAAGCAGACCATCTTTTGAATCAAGGTCAAATTCAAGAAGCGATCCAAGAATTATCCAATCTTAAAAATCTCGGAATCCCAAATGAAGACCTGAGTAGACTATTGGGAAAGGCATACTATTGGTCCAAAGATTTCCAAAAAACAAAAGATTTTTTTGAGCAGGAAATTCGATCAAATCCAAATTTTCTTCAGCTTCAACTGGATTATGCTCGGATTCTCTATGAATTCCAAGATTGGAAAGTTACCCAAGCACTCTTGGAAACGCTTGATCCAAAACTCCCGAAACATCCAGAAATAAACCAAAAATTAGCTGAAATCAACTATTGGACCGGAGCAAGTAAACAAAAATCCTTGGGCTATTTGGAGGTGATTTTATCCGAGTATCCAGACCATCCATCGGCCAAGAAATTGAAGGAAGAAATTAAGCTGCAAACTTCTCCTACTCTTGCAATTGAATCGGGCTTTTATTCGGATTCCCAACCCCTTGGTTACGGGATGATTGGAGGAAAATTCACGGATTATCATTCTTCGAAACTCCAGCCTTTTATTCACCTTGAAAACCGATTTTACAAAGAAAATCAACGGATCAGTCGATTGGAAATGGGAAATAAATTCGCTTTTCTCCAAGCCAAAACTACCTTATCACTATCGGTTGGATTGGTTCAAAATAGTCGATTAAATGCATTGAATTTCACTTATGAAGCCTCCTTAGTCCAAGGATTGGGAAATGGATTTTATGCCGGTGCCGCTCTGGGCAAAGAACCTTACTTGTACACTTTGGCAAGTTTGAAGGAGGCCATCAGTCCCAAATTAGCTCAGATTAGTCTTGAGCGTAAATCTGAAAATTCTTGGATGGGAAAATTTCAGGTAAATCAACGAACATTTGAATCGGATAATACACTTCAAATGCTCAGCTTGTGGGTTTTATTCACAGTATTAAAATCAAATAACATCAATTTTTGGCTAGGTTATTCGGGTACCTTAGCAGATACGGATAGCGTACGATTTAAATCGAATTCTATGCCTGATCCGCCTACTAGACCGAGTTTTGGCGAACTCATCCCCGGAGCTTATCATCCTTATTTCACTCCGATCAATCAATCTATTCATGGCGCCTTAGCGAAAATTTCATTGGATTTAGGAGAAAGACAAACCATCAGCATCACGGGTAATTATGGGGTATTTGCTCAACTATCCAATCCCAATATTTATTACTTCGGGCCTGAAACCCCGGGAAATGCTCCTATTCAAGCAGAAAATATGGTCCTGCTTTTCAATCAAGAAATGTATAATCCTTACGATTTGAAATTTGAATATTCCCATTTCTTTTCCAAGCGAACCAGTTTACACTTTTGCTACCACTATCAAAAAACTATTTTTTTTGATAGTCAAACTTTAGGGTTGAATCTTAATTTCAAACTTTACTAATGGATCCGATTTTTCCAAAGCAATTCTGGAGTACGAGTCAAGCGAAAAAGGTGGGATCCCTTCAAAAGTTAATCCTCGTCAGCTTAGTGATTTCCGGGATTGTTTCCATTTTTAGGTTTGGGGATTGGTGGTTTCGGGAAGAACACTTGGGCAATCTTGTCCTATTTGTGATTTTATCGGTCACCCTTTGGTATGGCATGCTCCGATTGATTACCATTTGGATTAATTATTTGGGAATAAATAAACCAGAATTTAGGGAGGCCCCCAATGGGCTTTCCGTAGCGATTTTTACGACCAGTTCACCCGGTGAGCCCTTGTCCATGTTTGAAAAAACACTGAAGGCCTGCTCTCTTATCCATTACCCACATACCACGTATCTACTTGATGATACACAAGATCCTCGCTTTCGTGAGGTAGCCGAAAAGCACGGAGCCGTCTGGTTAGAATTGGTTGGTTTACCTGGAGCAAAGGCGGGAAAAATTAATGCCGCGCTCAATCAAACCTCAGAAGAATTTATCTTGGTTTTGGATCCGGATCATGTCCCCTTTCCAAATTTTCTGGATCAAACTTTAGGGTTCTTCTCTGATCCAGAAGTGGGTTTTGTCCAGGTTTCTCAAGGCTATTACAATCAATACCGATCTTTTACCGCAAAAGCAGCAGCCGAGCAAACCTACACTTTCTATGGTCCCACCCAGATGGGAATGGATGGCTACAACTGTTCAGTAGCAATCGGTGCAAATTGCACTTTTCGTAGAAAAGCACTGGAATCAATTGGAGGTCATGGCATTGGCTTAGCCGAGGATTTGGTAACTTCCATCCGGATTCATGCGGCGGGTTGGAAATCCATCTATTATCCGGTCATCGTGGCAAGAGGCTTGGTTCCTGAAGATTTTGGATCTTTCTGCAAGCAGCAACTCAAATGGGCCAGAGGAGTGTATGAAGTACTTTTTGATGAATTACCGCGATTAGTTGGGAAATTAAGCTTTTGGCAAAAACTCTCCTATTTCACAATCGGTACTTATTATCTGGAGGGATTGGTTTCGGTGGTTTACCTCTTGATTCCTTTTCTCTTTTTTTGGTTTGATTTGCTTCCTGCCAAAATGCATTTTGTTGAGTTTTTGGAGTTTGGTTTTCCTGTATTGTTTTTCTCAACCGTCATCTATGTCTACGTCCAGCAGTGGCTCTGTTTTCCCAGTGATGAATCCGGGCTTCATTGGCGGGGAATGGTAATGAAATTCGCTTGTTGGCCCGTTTACCTCATGGGATTTTTGCTCGCCTTAGCCAATAAAAAAATCCCCTATATTCCTACGGCAAAACAATCGGTAAGAGGAAAAATTTCGCCGTTTGCCAAACCGCTATTAATTCAGGTGGTCGCCTACCTAATTACGGTGATTTATCTGATTTATTCCCGTAAGTTTAATTTGAGTGAGCTGGATCTGATCGAAACTGCTGAAATCACCTATGGCATGCTCGCCTTTGGGACGATTCCATTTTTGATGGCTTTGCTAGGACTTTATTCAGTATGGGAATCGAGTAGATTGAATCCGGAGAGCCCTTGGGAAAAAATTCCAAAAAACCTTGACCCGAAACCATGAAATCACCAATCAAACGAATAGTTTCCTTCTTTTTTGTATTGGCGATCGCCATGATGCTAATTTTGGGAATTGCTTTTGTCGGGAAGGAATCAAGCGGACCTATTGAAGATTTTTTCCAAAAAGTCAGCAGTTCAGTATCCAAATTGGAGGAGGATTATATTCTCAAAAAACGAAGCGAAACTAGAGCAAGTAAATTAGATTGGTTGGCAGCCTACCAGCAAAATCCTAATCTGCTTAAAAATCCCGATTCTATTTTTCTTGGCGCTTATGATAATCAGGCTATTCCTTCATTTCAGCCGATCATCGATCTGGAAGACAGTTTAAACTTAACTTTTCCCATTATCCATTTTTACACTGCTTGGGGCAGTAAACGCGAACAACGCTTCCCCATTGAACAAATTCGGGCAATTACCACGCTAGGCTCCATTCCCCTGGTGACTTGGGAGCCTTGGTTAAATGATTTTTCAGAAGAGGATTTCCCAACTTCAGCTTCGCCTGAAGATCGGAACAAAAGCGGCTTACAGGATATTGCAGCGGGACTTTATGATCTATATTTAACCCAATGGGCAAGGGATGCTAAAAATAGTCAAACGACAATTCTTTTGCGAATGGGACATGAAATGAACGATCCCTATCGGTACCCCTGGGGACCTCAAAATAATCAGCCTGAAGACTTTATCGCCGCTTGGCGTCATGTAGTCGATTTATTTCGGAAGCAAGGAGCCGATAACGTACTTTGGGTTTGGGCCCCACATTTGGCTTATGGTTATTTTAAAGAGTATTATCCTGGGGAGCAATACGTAGATTGGATCGGTACAGGAACACTCAATTACGGCACAGTAGCCCCCTGGAGTCAATGGTGGAGTTTTGATGAAATATTTGCCAAATATTATGAGGAGTTTGCCGCTTTTAAAAAACCCATTCTCTTGGCAGAATTTGGATCTTTGGCCGTAGGCGGAAATCGTCCCGCATGGTATGGTAAGGCCTTTAAAGATTTTCCACACCGTTTTCCACAAGTAAAAGGTTTGATCTTTTTTCACAATAAAAATGATGCGACCACGACCTTTCAATCCTTGAATTGGTACCTCATTCAGGATACCGAAACCCTCACTGAAATTAAAAAGCAATTACACACCTGGTAAACCCATCGATTCAAAATTCGGCAAAGACGTAGGATTTGTTTTTGGATTTTTTACAGTGGTTTATTTGGTTCTATAGGAGAAAAAGGCTTGGATATGGAAAGGAAATTTGGATTTTAATCAGATACTATTCATTTCTTTACCTAATGTGAAAATCAGACTTTTTTTACCCGCTTTGCAACCATTTTAAATTAATTCAAGTTTAACTCAAAATGAATTCTTTATGATTTCGTTATTCCCTCAATTAATATATCTGATAGCTACAAAATTTCTGACATGAATCAGCATTTTTCAAAAATAAAAAAAGCCGTGGAGGTGTTTCATTCCTATGGGATCTATGTCCATGGACCAAGAAAAAACGACCATTTCATTCAAAAATTAAACATGGACCCTATTTTCGTTAATGGACTGATTTTTGAGTTGGAGTATCAACTACAGGTAAACCTTCAGGAAGAAAAAATCCAAAATGCGGGAACCCCAAAGGACTTGATCGATTTGTTATTGGACCTACCTCGAGACAATTAATTGGAGTAAGGATACACTAAAAGGTGCTTTTGAACGTCTCTTTTTTGGAATCGAATAGAGAATAAATGAAGCCTTTAATCCCGATCTGTTTAACATTTCTTATCCTACAAGAAGTATTGGGCCAAAATTGGAGTTCCCAAAACTATCAGAACCATACTTGGGAGGATTTTTTTCACCAAAATCAAGTGCTTCAGTACATCAATTACCGAGACATTGATTACGGGCTATTACATGCTGCTCTATTTTATGCCACCAATGAACAACGCAGTAAACATGGACTCAGTCCGCTGAAATACTCTTTTCGTATCGAACAACTTGCTGCCTCCCATGCCTCAGATATGGTTACCTACAATTTTTATGGGCATTTCAGTACCATCAGAAATAAACGGTTACTTCGGGATCGATTTCAAATAGTAGGCTTGAACCCCAGTCAAATTGCAGAAAATATTAGTAGCACTGCCGGGCTGGATTACGACTATGGTCGTCCTGTTGGCCCTCCTTTATCACCCGGTGATTTTTATTACCGTAACTCGAGTCAAACCGAACCGGTTCAGCGGCATACCTATGCAAGTTATGCCAGAGAAGTTGTCAAACTTTGGATGGATTCTCCCGGACATCGGGCCAACATCCTGAGTCCAACTTTTCACTACATGGGTGCAGGTTGTGCGGTTTACCCGGAAAAAAATCTCTTCAATATGCCTTATTTTATCAATGTTCAGTGTTTTAGCACCGATGTGAATTGAAACAAATACGCCATATGCCTTATTGATAGAGAGCTGAAGTAGTTGGAATTTTGGATTGATAACCAACCTCAGTCCTATGAAAACTAACCCCTATTCTTTTCTTATCCTTTTTGCCCTCACTTCGTTTTGTTTCAGTTCGTGCACGGATGCAGATGAAAATCCCCAAGAACAACAAAATACGAACCCTCTTCCAGACTTCGGAGATGCCGATGGAGTGATGGCTGCAATCAAGGCTAAATCAAATCTTCCCGCCGGAACCCCTTCCATACCCGGAATGGCCGATGTACTGGTCGATGTTGCCAATGCTAATTTTTATTCATCCCCAAGCGGAGGAAGTTTAGTGAATGTGGGCAGGGTGAGTCTCAACGAATTTGAACTCCAAAATGTAGGAGGGAATGCTTACCTTAATAATTTTTCGGATATCACGCTGGAAATCACGCCTGGACAAACCAATACTTGGACAGTGGATGGAGCCAATGGATTTTCAGGATTTACCTATACCACTACCAAACCGATGCCCGGGGTGGTTCGATTTCAATCCAATGTCCCGGAAGAATTCGACTTAGGCTCGGGAGTAGAATTGAGCATTCAACAAATTCCGTCTGGAGTAGATAACCTGCTTTGGGTCATTTCTGACGGCAATCATGTAATCACCAAAGAAGGGCGTTCCACCTCAATCACTTACTCAGAAAGTGAGCTTAATGAACTATCCGCTTCCAATAACGCGCTGGTGCAAGTAGCTGCTTACACTAGCGAAAGTCAAAGGTTTGGAGGAAAAAAAATCTACTTTATCAATGAAACGGTGGATAGCAAATTTGTAACCTTAAAATAAATCAATAGCTTTTTAATGGGTCGATCCTGTTTTATGGATCGACTTTTTTATTCCCTTTGAAACCACTTTGTAGGCACGGGAGTTATATCCTGTAAATTCCTTCATCCATTGAAAGTTTCCGGCCGCTCAAAATCAAAAATTATCCTCATTCCCCTTGTCGCATTGGGTCTGTTATTTTCCTTCTTTTTTATGCCAAGCAAAGAAACCAGCCTTAACTACACTGAAAACCCATCCCTCTCCTACACTGCTGTTCCCGAAGACTGGAAGGGTACGCCACAATTAAGCGATGGCACCTATCAAAACCTTTATTATCCCTTTGAATCGAGTCTTTGGGAGGTTTTGAAATGGAAGTTGTCTAAAAACCCCTATTCAGATCAAAAGAAAAAGGATGATCGAACCCTTGAGATTCAACCCATGAAGACATTTCAACCTAATGGAAAGGATCAATTGATTTGGTTGGGCCATGCTTCCTTTTTGATTCATCTAAATGGAATAACCCTGATTACAGACCCGGTGTGGTTGGACAATTGGGTGCTCAAAAGAAACAGTGAACTACCCATCGATCCCAAAGAGCTAAAAAATATCGACTACATTTTAATTTCCCATGATCACCGAGACCACTGTGATGAAGAAACAATCAAACGAATCACATCACTCAATCCGGAGGTAAAGATTTTAGCCGGATTAAATATGAAACCGCTCATTCAAGATTGGACGAGCAATTCAATCTCCATCGAAGAAGCCGGTTGGTTTCAGCAATTTAACACGGGTTCAGACTTGAAAATTACGTTTGTCCCTGCCAGGCACTGGTCCAGAAGAGGCCTTTCGGATACCAATCTGCGACTTTGGGGAGGTTTTTACCTTGAAACAGCAGCGCAAAGCATTTATTTTATGGGAGATTCGGGCTATGGGCCCCATTTCAAATTGATCAGTGAAACCTTGGGATCTCCCGATTATGCCCTGATGGGAGTCGGTGCATTTCGACCCGAATGGTTCATGAATGCCGCCCATACCAATCCGCAGGATGCTGGAAAGGCATTTATCGAAATGAAAGGAAAACACTTCATTCCCATGCATTTTGGCACCTTTGATTTATCCGATGAACCACTTTTGGAGCCTCTCGATATTTTGACCCAATCACCCAAACTCACTGATCATCGTTTAATAACTCCTATTTTGGGTGAAAATCTATTTCAGAATCCGACCCCATAAGTTAGACGACAACCTTTTTCCACTTTCCCCTGCGGAAAAAGAATAAAGCTACCAATGCATGAAAGGAATGTGAAAAAGCGATAGCAATGAATATTCCTAAATATTCCATTTTCATGGGGAAAGCTAAAAACCAAGCCAAAGGAATTTCCAAAAACCAAAGAACACCGATATTGATGTAGGCTGGAGTTTTGGTATCACCTGCCCCATTAAAGGCTTGGGTCAACACCATTCCCACCGCAAAAAATACATAACCTAATACGATCACCCAGAGACCTTGTGCAGCAATGTCTCTGACCTCTGGAATTTGGGTAAAAAATCCAGCTAACTGAGAGGAAAACAACAAATAAATTCCGGTCACTGATGCCATGAAAATTACACAATAACGGGTTGTCATCCAGACGGCTTCCTCTGCTCGTTTCACTTCATTGGCACCCAGATTTTGACCGACTAGCGTAGCTGCAGCTCCGGAAATCCCCCAGGCTGGAAGCAAGGTGAAAATCAAGACCCGCATGGCAATAGTATACCCAGCCAAGGCGGCGGAGCCAAACTCCGCATTCATCCGGGTCAAGGCAATCCATGAAACCGAATCAATGAGAAATTGTCCCATTCCTCCAGCTGCAATATCCATAATTTTTTTAATGGTGTGCCACTTGACCACCATATGCTTAGCAGCAATAGAGAGCCTGTGCTTTCCGTTAAACAACTGGTATAACTGATAAACCACACCCAAACTCCTTCCTATCGTAGTAGCAAAAGCGGCTCCCTCCAGTCCATATCCAGTCCAACTTCCTACGCCAAAAATCAAAATTGGATCTAAAACAATATTAAAGCCGTTTGCAATCCAAAGCGACCGCATTGCGTGATGGGCCTGGCCTGCACCGCGAAATGCTCCATTGATCAAAAACAGTAGCATAATGGCTGTATTGCCCGCAAAAATAATCCGAGTATAAGACACCCCTGTTCGAACAACTTCCGGCTCTGCTCCCATCAACTGGAGAATATTTTCGGCAAATACCCAGCCGAGCACACCTAAAACAATGGAAATCAAAGCTCCAACAAGTAATAGCTGAAAAGCTACCGTTCCAGCCTGGTCATATTCTTTCTCTCCAAATCTCCGCGAAACCAATGCGGTGGCAGCCATACTAATTCCAAATCCAACAGCATAAACCAATACAATAACCGACTCAGTCAAACCAACGGTTGCAATGGCATGTTCACCTAATTTGGCAACAAAAAATATATCCACCACTGCAAATGCCGACTCCATCATCATCTCCAAAATCATGGGAATAGCCAGCACCCAGATGGCTGTCTTCAAGCTTAAGGTGGTAAAATCCTGCTCTTTTCCTAAAATAGCATCTTTGATCAGTTGGAAATTCATTGCAATAGAAAAATCAATATCGGCTGCAAAAATAAGCCATTGATTCCACTTAAAACCTATTCCTGCACTCATTAAAATCCGTCTGAGACAAAATTTGTCAGAAATAATTTCTTTGAGACTTTGAACTGATTTAATATCCCCTCAGTTTTACATCCATCTAATCGAATGGACCTTGAATCCATTAAGTGATTTGACTATGAAAAATAAACCACGAGTTGTCGTCGGATTATCCGGAGGGGTGGATAGTTCGGTCGCCGCCCACCTCTTAATTGAGCAGGGCTATGAAGTCATCGGCATGTTTATGAAAAACTGGCATGATGAATCGGTCACCATTTCCAATGAATGCCCTTGGATGGAGGACTCAACGGATGCCATGCTGGTGGCCGAAAAGTTAGGAATTCCTTTTCAAGCCATTGATTTAAGCGAAGAATATCGCGAGCGGATCGTGGATTATATGTTCTCAGAATATGAGGTTGGTCGAACTCCCAACCCTGATATTTTATGCAACCGGGAAATCAAATTCGATATTTTTCTCAAAGCCGCAAAAAAATTAAAAGCCGATTTTGTTGCCACCGGACATTATTGCCAAAAAGCTGAATTTCAAGCAGAAGGTCAGCCGATTTATCAACTTCTCGCTGGTGCAGATCCAAATAAAGACCAGAGCTACTTCCTCTGTCAACTTTCTCAGGACCAATTAGCCAAAGCCTTATTTCCAATTGGACATTTACAGAAATCAGAAGTTAGAAAAATAGCCAAAGAATTAGACCTGATTACAGCAGAAAAAAAGGATTCCCAAGGACTGTGCTTTATTGGAAAAGTGCGCTTGCCCGAATTTTTGCAGCAACAATTGAAACCAAAAAAAGGCAGAATCATCCAAATTCCCGATCATCTAAAAGAATTTGACCGGCTTAAAATTCCGGTAGGAGTTGACCTTTTTGAATTAGGCGATGCAGAACTCTCCCATCTCTCACTTCCCATTCATTATCGTCCAGACCAGGGAAAACTCATCGGAGAGCACAATGGAGCTCATTACTTTACTGTCGGGCAGCGTAAAGGGTTAAATATTGGCGGAACTGGAAAACCGCTTTTTGTGATTGGCACCGACACTCAGACCAACGTAATCTACACCGGATTGGGAGAAGATCATCCCGGATTACTACGGAATGCGCTTTTTGTCAAAGCGGACCAAATTCACTGGATTAGAAGAGATTTAAAATTGAACCCCGGTCAAACCGCTTCCTATCAGGCGCGTATCCGGTACCGCCAACCCCTAACCAATGTCACGCTTATTCAACGGGAAAAAGGCCTTTATGTGATTTTCGAAGAAGCGCAAAAAGGGGTAGCATCAGGACAATTTGTGGCCTGGTACAATCAGAATGAGTGTATTGGATCGGGTACCATCTTTTAACTATTCAATCCACTCCCATGCTGGATATACTATATGAGGATCAGGAGCTTGTCGCAATCAACAAACCGGCTGGCCTTCTAGTCCACCGTACCTCAATGGCGGCAGAGGAAAAAACCCAGTTTGCTGTTCAAAATCTACGCGACCAAATCGGAACACGGGTTTATCCAGTGCATCGAATCGATCGGCCTACCAGCGGAGTTTTACTTTTTTCAAAAAATTCAGAAATCCTACCTCAGCTGAAAGCCCAGTTTGCCAATCGTGAAGTCTCCAAAAAATACTTGGCGTTGGTTCGTGGTTTTTTCTTAGAAAATGAAGGAAGAGTCAACCATCCATTGGAAAATGAACGTTCAAAAAAATTACAGGAGGCCATCACCCATTTTCGGGTTTTAGCAGAGAAAGAAATCCCCTATGACACCACCGGCAGATACCCTACCTCTCGTTATTCCTTGGTCGAAATGAGCCCGTTGACAGGTCGGACCCACCAAATCAGACGACATTTAGCTCACCTGCGTCATTATATTATCGGAGATAAAAAGCATGGAAATAACAAACAAAATCAATTTTTCTTTAAAGAATTTGGGCTAGAAAACCTCCTTTTACACGCTTTTAAATTAGAGTTAACACATCCCCGTACCAACCAAAAATTACGGCTAGAAGCCACTTTACCTGCTCATTTTCGGACAATATTGCTCAAAATTGACTTGAATTCTGATCTTATTCAATGAGCGGCCTTTTACTTTCTATGATTTCGCTTAATTTGCTTTAAAACAATTACCCTATGAACAAAACTTGCATTGCATTAACCTTGGTGTTATTGGCGGGTCCGGCCTTAGCCCAAAAAAAAGCAGTAGAAAAAAACTTCAACCCAAAAGAAGCCATTCATCATTTTACGTTTTTGGCTTCGGATGAATTGATGGGAAGAGATCCCATCAGACCCGAAATTGAACTGGCTGAAAAGTATATCGCTGAGCAATTAAAAAAGTATGGTGCTTCCCAAATCCCAGGGGCTACCGGTTACTTCCAAGAAATCCCCTTTAGGGTCTCGTCTCCTCCAAAAACAGGCACAGTAACTTTAGCGGATCAGCAATTTACACAAGGGGAAGACCTTCTGGTTTTAGATGGATTGGCCATGAAGGGCGACTATAGCTTAGTGGACATTGGCTTTGGTTTAGAGGAAGATTTTGAGGGTAAAGATCTTTCAGGTAAAATCCTTATATCGAATGTAGGTGCTCCTAATCGTTTCAGTCCTGCTGATTTATTTGCTCTTGGACGTGAAAAACTCGTCCGTGCAAAACAGGCGGGTGCCATTGGCTTGATCGAACGATTTAATATTCCTTCCGTACCCTGGCAACTGGTCTCTAATTTTCTGAATAGAACTACGTTAGGAATTGATCAAGGAGAAAGCTCAAATCTGCCCTATATTTGGATCAAAGACATGGATAACTCCCTTAGAGACAAACTTTCGGAAGGAAAATTAACCCGTACGGCCTTAGAAATCGAAGGTAAAACTAACCGCTCAATTACAGGTAAAAATATTGTGGGTTGGATAGAAGGCACAGACCCAGAGCTTAAAGATGAGTTCGTCATGCTTTCGGCACATTATGATCATGTAGGGGTGGGTACTCCGGACCAAACTGGTGATTCCATTTACAACGGGGCTCGTGATAATGCGGTAGGAACGGTTGCGGTAATCAATGCCGCTAAATATTTTGCAAAGAATCCCCCGAAGCGCTCCATTCTTTTGGCACTATGGACTGCCGAAGAAAAAGGCCTTTTAGGTTCGGCTTATTTTGCAGATAATCCTTTAGTCCCTCTCAATAAGATCATTTACAATCTCAACATTGATAACGGTGGCTACAATGATACTTCGGTCATCACCGTCATCGGATTGGGACGAACTTCGGTAGATGCTGAAATTGAATCAGCCGTTTCTGAATTTGGGCTAGAAGCTATCCCGGATCCATCCCCGGAACAAGGTTTATATGACCGATCAGATAATGTCAATTTTGCAAAAAAAGGAATTCCTGCCCCCACTTTCAGTTTGGGATTCCAAGCCTTTGACGATGAAATCCAGAAATATTATCATAAGCCAGGGGATGAGGTAGACAATTTCGATTTGGAATATGCCGTTAAATATTGGAAATCCTATATTTTATCCGCAGAACGAGTAGCCAACTGGGATCAAAAGCCAGTCTGGAAAGCGGGCGATAAATACGAAGATGTGAGTAAGAAACTCTACGGAGATCAGTAAAATCAAGAATTGGATGAAAAGAGGCCTAATTTCTACTTGGAGAGATTAGGCCTTTTTTAGGTTTAAAATTGAATTTTTAAAGTCACCGGGAATCTCGCTGAGTGCACCTCATTGCAAAATCTGACTTTTTAATCCTGCTCGATTTCAGTTGATTCAATTAAAATAACATGCCGGCAATCGTTGCGGTCATTAAGCAGGCCAGTGAAGCTGCCGCAAGGGATTTCATCCCAAGCCTACTGATATTGGCTTGCTGATTTGGGGCGATAATGGAAATCCCTCCTAATTGAATGGCTATTGAACTGAAATTTGAAAATCCACAAAGCGCATAAGTTGCGATAACGATGGATTTGGGAGCCAAACTTCCTGCTTCTTTCATTTCTGCCAGACTGAGATAAGCCACAAATTCATTAATTACGGTCTTTTGTCCCAGTAAACTACCGATTTGAAGGGTATCCCCCCACTCCACGCCGATCACCCATGCAAATAATCGAAATATTTGTCCAAAGATATACTCCAATGAAAAGCCAGAAAATTGGCCATTGGTAGAGCTTGCGACAAAGCCGTTTAGTCCTGTGGCTTCCCCAAAAAGTCCCATCAAAATGTAATTGATCGCCGCAATTACAGCAATGAAAGCCAATAACATGGCGCCTACATTTAAAGCCAATTTGAGACCTTCGGAAGCCCCGATTGACATGGCATCTATCAAATTTACTCCTAGGTTCTCTTCATTGACTTCCAGTTTCTCCTGTACGCGTTCTTTTTCCACCTCAGGAATGAAAATTTTGGATAGCACAATTGCCGCCGGAGCATTCATAATACTCGCTCCCAAAAGATAGGCAGCAAATCGGCTTTGTTCCTCCAAACTATCTCCGCCCAAGAAAGCCACATATCCGGCCAAAACTCCTCCTGCGATGGTAGCCATACCACCTGTCATCAGACACATCAGCTCGGATTTGCTCATTTGAGGAATAAATGGCCGAACCAATAATGGGGCTTCAGTCTGTCCTAGAAAAATATTACCTGCAGCCGAAAGACTCTCCGGGCCCGAAAGCCGCATGGTCCGGGACATTACCCAAGCGATTCCAAAAACAATTTTTTGTAAAACCCCTAAATAATACAAACCGGCAGAAACGGTCGAAAAGAAAATAATGGTGGGTAATACCTTGAAAGCAAAAATGAACCCAAAGCTGTCACCTGCCAGATCTCCGAATATAAAACGAGCCCCATCTTCACTGAAGCTCAAAAACTTCACAAACCCCTCACTGAGCAAGGCAAAACCACTGGCGACAATGGGTACTTTTGTAATTAAAAATCCAAAAATCAACTGTAGGATGATTCCGATTCCAACTAACCGCCAGTCAATTTTTCGCTTATTATTTGAAAAAATATAAGCCACCAAAACGATGACCATTAGTCCGAAGACTCCTCTGATGTAATCCATGTGATTGTTTCTTCAAATCAAGCGCTAAAAATAGGCAAGTCCTATTCAAGAAAAAAGTCCTGAGATATCAGGACTTTAATATTTACTTAGTTTCTTTTATTTATTTCATCCCTTATGCGGGCAGCTTTTTCGTAATCTTCATTTGAAATCGCTTTGTCAAGCATCTGATTAAGCTTGTCCAAGCTAAAATCCTTTAAAGAGGGTTCTTTTTTAGCTGAAAACTTTTGACTGGGACCGGGTTGAGGAGGAGAGGATTCTTCGCCTTCAACCTCGAAATGCTCCACAGCGCCTTCAGCCATTGCTTTGGCACTACAGAAAATCGGGCATCCAAAACGAATGGCAATCGCAATCGCATCCGAAGGCCGAGCATCAATCTCGGCTTCTATAGCCTCGCTTTTACACTGGATTTTGGCATAAAACACCCCCTCTTTCATATCTGTGATCACGATTCGATCCAGATTGAAATTAAAACCATTTGCAAAAGATTTGAATAAATCATGCGTCATCGGTCTATTGGGGACTATTTTTTCTATTTCCAAGGCAATAGCTTGTGCTTCGAACATACCAATGACAATCGGTAATCTTCTGATACCTCCGACTTCACCCAACACCAACGTAAAAGACCCCGATTGGGAGTGATTGGAAGAAAGTCCTAAAATCTCAAGTTCTATGAGTTTTTCCACAAAATATTATAGTTCGGCTTTTAGCGCTTCATTCAATTTAGGAACCACCTCAAATGCATCTCCAACTATTCCATAATCAGCGGCCTTGAAAAAAGGCGCCTCAGGGTCTTTGTTGATTACCACAATGCACTTGGAGGAATTTACACCTGCAAGATGTTGAATAGCGCCTGAAATTCCTATTGCAATGTACAAAGATGGAGCGACTTTTATCCCCGTCTGACCAACATGCTCGTGATGTGGCCTCCAGCCAATATCAGAAACTGGTTTGGAGCAACCTGTTGCCGCACCCAGTGTTTTAGCCAAATCCTCGATCATGCCCCAGTTTTCAGGACCTTTCATACCACGTCCTCCCGAGACAACTATATCTGCTTCAGGCAAAAGCACATCTCCTGTCGAACGCTCGGTATGGGTGATTTTAGAAGCAAAATCAGCTTCTGGAATGGTCAGCTCCAAGGACTCAACCGTGGCTGGACCACCATCAGTTTTCATGTCAACGGCATTTTTCTTGACCGCTAATATTTTCTTTTCTGTGGTGAGCTCCGTGATTGCAAAGGCTTTACCGGTGTAAATACTTCGTTTAACAGCATACCCTTCTTTAGTATCGGGCAATTCAACCACATTTGAAACCAAACCAGCTCCCAATTTAATGGATAAACGAGCCGCTACAGCATCTCCTAAAGAGGATTTGGCCAAAATCAGCGTCTTTGCTCCCACTTTTTCAAAAGCTTGTGCCACAGCCGAAGCATGCGCCTGAATCACACCTGCTGTCAGGCGATCATCTCCGGCATGAAACACTTTAGCTGCACCCGCACTCCCTACTTTAGCTAATTCTGAAGAATCTATAGCCCCTAAAGCTACTGCCACTACTTCTCCTTCCCCTGTTTTTTGAGCTAGGGCATAGGCATAAGAAACCGCTTCCAAGCTGGTTTTTTTAACTTGTCCCTCCGCATGCTCTATATAAACTAATACTGACATATCTATTTGATTTATTGTAAAATAAAAGATTAAAATTAAAGCACTTTTGCTTCATTTTTGAGCAACTTCACCAATTCAGAGACTTGGTCTTTATCTACCAACTTCACTGCCCCTTTGACCGGAGGAAGTTCATACTTTTTGGTCTCTGCCTGAGTCTCTTCGGAAACAGCCTCTACCACACTGAGGGGTTTGGTTCGAGCAGACATAATTCCTCTCATGTTAGGGATTTTCCATTCCGCAATGGGCTCTTGGCAACCTGCAATCAGGGGGAGCTGAGCTTCTAGCATTTCTTTTCCTCCTTCAATTTCACGGGCCATTTTTACTGTTGTTCCTTCCAAATCCAGTTTCATTACCGGAGAGAAAGAAGGCATGCCCAACAGCTCACCTACCATACCGTGAACCATTCCACCATTAAAATCAATAGACTCCCTTCCCATCAAAATCAAATCATAGCCTCCCTCTTTGGCAACATGAGCGATTTGCTGAGCTACAAAGTAGGAGTCTTTGGGTGTGGCATTGATACGGATAGCTTCATCGGCTCCAATAGCCAAGGCTTTTCGAAGCGTCGGCTCAGTTTCGGCTTCTCCGACGTTCAACACCGTAAGCTTTCCTCCAGTTTGATCTCTAAGTTCAACTGCGCGAGCCAAGGCATAATCGTCGTAGGGCCCGATGATAAATTGAACTCCAGTGGTATCAAATTTTGTATTATCGGCAGTAAATTGAATCTTGGAAGTCGTATCTGGTACGTGAGTGATACAAACAAGAATCTTCATTGGTTTAGGATTAGATTATTTAAGATTTATTTCGCGTGAAAATAACAGTCAGAAGGTAATTAAAAAAACTATTTATGCCCAATTTACCCCGAATAAAACTCCTGGAACAATTTATAAAAGAAGAACCAGAAAACCCATTTAATTGGTATGCCTTGGCCTTGGAATACCAAAAAATCAATCATGCTGAGACGAAAGACATTTTTCTAAGAATCCGACAACAATTTCCAACTTATCTTCCGCTGTATTACACTGCAGCCGAATATTTTGAACACTGCCAGGATTACGAAAATGCCGCAAAATTCTTCAGGGAAGGAATTCATCTGGCAAAAAATCAATCCAATGCCAAAGCCCTCAGAGAACTTCAAAACCGTTATCAAAATTTTCTTTTTGAAAATGACTTGAATGAAGAATGAAGATTATCCAATTAAAAATCTTTTTTACCCTTGAAAAACTAGGATGAGCACATAAAGGGATAAAGTTCTAGCTTATTTGTATATTAAGTTGATGACTAAACTCACCAGAAGATGAAGATTACTCAGGCTAATATGTTGGAATTTTTTCTTCCAAAAGTGGAAAAGGAAGGAAAACGATTTAAAAAAAATGCCCTGATTAAAGCTAAATTAGCTCCCCAAGGCATGGAAGTAGTAACGGAAACCTCAGATGGAATCCAAACCAAAAACGTAGCAGAAGAAGGAGATTATATTGTTGAAAACCAAACGAGTACCCGTGAAATCTATCTGGTTCGTAAGAAGGCCTTTGAGCGAAAATATGAAATCACTCAATCCCTTTCCCAAGGTTGGGCTACCTATCAGCTCCGCGAATTCATTTGGGCAATTCAAATTTCCGCTCAGGATATCCACCATTTTGGGGCAGACGGGGTATTGGATTTTATGGCTCCCTGGGGAGAATTAATCACGGCCAAACCCGAGGACTTTTTGGTTCTGCCACCTGAAAAAAACGAAATCTACCGGATTGCACATAAAGAGTTCAAAGAAACCTATCAGGAGATCTAAGGCTTCAACACAATTTTGCCCATCTGTGCTCCTGCTTTCATCCGATCGAATGCCTCTACGGCCTGCGAAAATGAAAAAACCTGGTCTAAGACCGGCTTGATCTTGTGGGTACGGACCAAATCCAACATTTGGTTAAAATCCCGATCAGAACCCATGGTACTTCCCATGATTTTTAACTGATTCCAAAATATCTTTCTCGCCTCTAAATGGGAAGGGTTACCCAAAGTAGCTCCATAAAAAACGATACGGCCCCCCGGTGCTGCTACTTGAATCAAATCGTTGAGCGAATTTCCTGCTGCACCATCAATGATCAAATCAAATCCACCAACTTTTGAGTTGGCCAACTCGGTCCATTCAGCAACTCGATAATTAAAGCCCGAGGTGACCCCCAAACTTTTGGCTTTTTCGATCTTGGAAGGACTGCTGCTAGTGACATAAACATCCGCATCCCTTGCTAAAGCAAATTGAGTGGCAAATTGAGCTACTCCCCCACCAAAACCAGTAACCAAGACTTTTTCTCCTGCCTTCACCTCCCCTTGATAACACAAGGCCCGATAGGCTGTTAACCCAGCTAAAGGAAGTGAAGCTGCCTCTTCCCAGGTTAAATGACTCGGTTTGGGAAAAACACGATCCGCATTCACCACTAATTCTTCTGCCAAGGTCCCATTACTGGGCATCCCTAAAATTTGAAAATCCTTCCCCTGAACCCTCTGGTTATTTCCCCAATTCATAGCAGGATTGACCAGTACTTCCTGCCCCAAGCTTAAATGGGTAACCTTTGACCCCAGTTCAACAATCACCCCCGCTCCATCGGAACCTAAAATTACCCCATCTTTTAAGTTGGGGTACAAGCCCTGACGACACCATTCATCCCGATGATTGAGTGCGGCACTTTTGATTTTGATTTTTACCTGATTGTCTTCGATCAAAAAAGAATCAAATTCCCGCTCTTCCAATTGTCCAGAAAGCGATCTATTGAGCACAATACCTTTCATGACTAAAAATCTAACGGTTTGGTATTCGGATTTGTAAAATCATCCATATCATCATTAGCTCGGCTTGACATTTTGATGGTATTTGGCTGATCAAAATCAGAAACTCCACTAGAGCTAGGAGTAAATTTGCCTCCATAAGGGAGGTCAGCACCAGGTTTTTCGGGAAAATTCCCAAAATTATCCAAATCAGTGAACTTGGTGTATTTGCCTATAAACCGAAGCTTCACATTTTCCAAAGATCCGTTTCGATGTTTGGCGATAATTACCTCCCCAACACCCAAAGTGGAATTGTGATCCTCATCCTCGGTAATCCCATAGTATTCGGGACGATAAAGAAACATTACCATATCCGCATCTTGCTCGATCGAGCCCGATTCCCGCAAATCAGATAACTGGGGTCGTTTATCTCCTCCTCGGGTTTCAACTGCTCGGGAAAGCTGGGAAAGAGCAATAACGGGTATGCTGAGCTCTTTGGCAATCTTTTTTAGAGCCCGCGATATACTGGCAATTTCTTGTTCCCTATTTCCTGCCCCTCCTTTCCCGGTATCTCCTGACATCAGCTGAAGGTAATCGACCACGACCATTTGAATGTCATGCTGGGCTTTGAGTTTTCTACATTTTGCCCGAAGTTCCAAAATAGACAAAGCAGGCGTGTCATCAACAAAAAGTGGTGCTTTGGAAAGTTTGGCTGTTTTATGAACTAATTGAGCCCATTCATGCTCGGCAAGAGAGCCTTTTTTAATTTTTTCTGAATCCAACTCCGCTTCAGAAGCGATCAGACGATTGACCAATTGAACTGAGGACATCTCCAGCGAAAAGATGGCTACGGGTTTATTGTGATCTACGGCCGCATTTCTTAGTACAGAAAGTACAAAAGCTGTTTTTCCCATCGCAGGACGTGCAGCGATAATCACCAAGTCAGATTTTTGCCAACCCGAAGTCACACGATCTAAGGCAGTAAAACCGGAAGGAACTCCAGTAAGTCCATCCTTTTGATCCTTTTTGGCTTCCATTTCTGCAATCGCTTCCCTCATGATGGACTTCATATCGGAATAATTCTTTCGAATATTTTTCTCCGAAATTTCAAACAGGGATTGCTCCATTTTGTCCAAAAGTTCAAAAACATCCGTGGTTTCCTCAAAGGCATCCCGCTGAATATCGGAGGCAATCCTAATCATTTCGCGCTTGATGGATTGCTCGGTAATGATCCGAGCGTGATATTCAATATTGGCTGCTGAGGAAACTTTAGAGGTGAGTTCAGTGATGTAAAAGGCACCTCCTGCTACTTCCAGGGTACCATTTCGCCGAAGCTGTGCGGTCACTGTCAACAAATCGATGGGTTGTGAATCTGTAAAAAGATCCAAAATCGCCTGGAAAATTACTTGATGGGCATCTTTATAGAATGATTCTACCTTTAAAATGTCAATGACATTGGTCAGCGCATCTTTTTCCAACATCAATGCACCAAGAACCGCCTCCTCCAGATCAATGGCCTGAGGAGGGATTTTTCCTAAGGATGAAGGACTTTCAAAAGTAGGCTTCTTTCGAGGTATTCGTGAGTTGGTTGGCTTATCAGACATTTAACAAATGTATCGGCTTTCAGTCAAGAGTTTTAAACAATTTTTCCAAAACTTATCAACAAATTTCAATCCACCTGAAGCTCATTGGGTTTATAATACACCCCATTCCTATACCCCCGAAACATACTACACAGCATAGCCCAGGTAAAGTGCCATAGCATTTCAGAAAGTGGAATTCCAAGTATTCTGATTCCCAAAATCGGTTTTTCCAACATGCCGTATTTATTCCAAAAATCTGGAAAAAGCAGGTTGAAATTGATCAAATAAATGACAAAAGAAATTCCTAAGGTAAGGAAAGCAGACTGAATCGAAATACCGATTAAATCCGGACGCTGAATCCAAATATAAACTGAGAGCAAAAAGAAGGTAATAAAGGTAACATAGCCCGAATGAAAACCCAGTCCAATACTGAACAAGGTCAAACTTCCACTTCCTAACAGAAATAGAATAAAGAAATGAAAATTCTTTGCAGGTTCCTCCCGTTCAAAATCAATTTTTCTTTTGGTATACGCTGTATGAATGTATCCCCCTACCCCAAAAAGAGCAAACCCAATGATAAAATCCTCTATTCCGACTATTCCTCCATCAGCGAAGAGGGTTGGTGGTCTCCAATAGTCCCGAAAATACCAAACCTCGGCAATGACTCCCATGATTCCTCCGATAAACCCCACCTTGACCATCCCACTTTTCCATGGGGACTTCCAAAATACCCCAAGCCAGGCTACCATATACAAAAGCGCCAGAGAGAAATAGGCAAATTTATAATCCAGCATAGAGAAAAATAATTTAGCCCAAAATTAAATGTTTTTAACTAACCTTCCATAGGTTTTGGGGAAAGTAGTAGGGGAAAGTACCATTGAGGAGAGGGGGGGATGGCTTCTCCTGACGCTAAAAAAAATGGAAATCCTAAGGCTCAATTTCCTTCTGGTACTCCTTTCGGATTGAAAATATAACTAAGTTTGAAGCCATTGAAAAAACCACAATGAGCAAATACCACTTTATAGCAATTGGTGGGGCCGTAATGCACAATTTGGCACTCGCTTTAGTTCAAAAGGGATATCAAATTTCCGGATCAGATGACGAAATTTATGAACCCTCCCGTACCAGACTGGAACGAGCGGGAATCCTGCCTGAAGCCTTTGGCTGGTTTCCCGAGAAAATCAGCTCCGATCTTGATGGTATCATTCTTGGGATGCATGCTCGAATTGATAATCCTGAACTGGTTAGAGCCCGGGATTTAGGTATCCCCGTGTACTCATTCCCCGAGTTTATTTACAATCAAAGCAAGCATAAAAAACGCGTAGTTATTGCCGGATCCCATGGCAAAACTTCCATTACGTCCATAATTCTACATGTCCTCAGGGATCAAGGAGTAGATTTTGATTATTTGGTTGGCGCACAAATTGAAGGCTTTGACTTAATGGTACGGCTTTCCGATGCCCCAGTTATCATCATTGAAGGGGATGAATACCTCACCTCTCCCCTAGACCGTAGACCCAAATTTTTTCACTACCAACATGACATTGCACTGCTGTCCGGAATAGCTTGGGATCATTTTAATGTCTTCCCGGATTTTGAAGATTACAAAAATCAATTTCGCCAATTCGTCAAGTTGACTCCGCAAGAGGGAGAAATTATTTATTGCCAAGCCGACCCTTTAGTCAAAGAAGTGGTTGAAGAAAGTAAAATCAAAGCAAGGAAAACGCCCTACTCCGCTCACCCTGCAAGAATTAAAAATGGAAAAACGTTTTTAACCCTAGATCAAACCCAAATTCCGATTCATCTTTTTGGGGAGCATAATTTACAAAATCTCCAAGGAGCAAAACGAATCTGTGAAGCCTTGGGCTTGACCCAAAGTCAATTTTACACCTCCATTCAAACCTTTAAAGGAGCAGCCAAACGACTTGAACTCCTCAAATCAGCGGTAGACCGAGCAATTTACCGGGATTTTGCTCATGCTCCATCCAAGCTTAAAGCCACCGCCTCGGCTGTAAAAAAGCAGTATCCTGAGCGTAAATTAATTGCTGTACAGGAGTTACATACTTACTCCTCACTCAATAAGGATTTTCTTCCCAACTACCGGGGAAGCATGGACTCAGCCGACCAGGCAATTATCTACTTGAATCCACATGCGGCAGAATTAAAAAAGCTTGAATTAATGGATGAAGAGACGTTAAGAAAAGGGTTTGAACGAAGTGATTTAAAATTATTCACCGATAGTCACGCATTAAAATCGTATCTTGAAGGCCTCGATTATACCAATAGTAATTTGCTCTTAATGAGCTCAGGAAATTATGACAATATGGATCTTCAGGGGATCCTGACAAAATTTGAACAAAAATGAATTTGAACTTACGAAACGAAGTCGCATTTTTTGACCTAGAAGCAACCGGAACCAATGTCGGAACGGACCGAATTGTAGAGATATCTATCGTTAAAGTTAACCCAGATGGTGGTCAAGCCATCTATACTAAACGGGTCAATCCAGGTATTCCCATTCCTTTGGAAGCTTCTCTGATTCACGGAATTTATGACAAGGATGTCAAAAACGCTCCAACGTTTAAAGACCTGGCAAAAGAAATTCATCAATTTATCTGCTCTGCCGATTTAGCTGGATTTAATGTCCTAAAATACGATATTCCGCTTCTAGTAGAGGAGTTCCTCCGTGCTGGAATCGATTTTGATTTGGATAAACGAAATCTCCTGGATGCCCAGAAAATTTTCTTCCTCATGGAAAAGCGAAATCTGACTTCCGCCTATAAGTTTTACTGCAACAAGACGCTGGAAAATGCCCATAGTGCTGAAGCGGATACTCTGGCAACATTGGATGTTTTTCGTGCTCAAGTAGAGCGGTATGTGGGAGAAGAAGTAGAAGATCTTCAAGGGAATAAAATTGGAGTTTTTGAGAATGATATGAAAAAACTCCATGAATTGATCAATGAAAAAATGGTCGATTTAGCAGGTCGGTTTATCTTTAATTCCGAGGGTGTAGAAATTTTTAACTTCGGCAAACACAAGGGAAAAACCATAGAGCAAGTACTTAAAGAAGAACCTGGCTACTATGATTGGATGATGCGCGGAGATTTTCCGCTCGACACCAAGCGGAAGCTAACTCAGGTTAGGCTTCGATCCCTCACGCAGCGATAAAAACAAAGGCCCGAAACTTTCGATTTTCGGGCCTTTATTATTATATATTTATTATTATATATTATTTGTTTTGTTGGTAGTATTCCAACGCCTTATCCATATTCGCATTCAAGCGTTCTATCCTACGATCCGGACCCGGGTGAGTGGATAGAAACTCTGGCGGCGCTTCTCCTCCAGCAGCAGCCATCCGCTCCCAAAACACGGGGGCTTCCCTTGGGTCATATCCTGCCATAGCCATAAAAAGCAATCCCAGTTCATCAGCTTCCAATTCATGATTTCTAGAAAACTTCAACATGCCAAATTGACCTACTATTCCCACAGACTGAAGAAATAATTGTTGTGTCATCGTTGGGTTCTGACCCATAGCTGCAGATAGCAAGCTCAAGCCAAAATTAGCCGCCATTCCATTTGACATCCGCTCCTGTGAATGGGAAGCCACCGCATGAGCAATCTCATGCCCCATGACCACTGCCATTCCAGTCTCATCTTTGGTAACGGGTAATATTCCGGTATAAAATGCCACTTTTCCTCCAGGCATACACCAGGCGTTGACCTGATCGGATTCTAATAAATTAAATTCCCATTCAAACTGCTCTACCAGATCATCATAGCCCTCCGTTTTCAAAAAGGATTCAACTGCTTGGGAAATTCTCCTCCCAACTTCGACCACCTTCCGACCGTCGGATGTATTGGTGAGTACTTTGCCTACCCGAACAATACTGTCGTATTGTTGATTGACCAGTGGCATAATTTCTTCATGAGGAACAGCCGAAAGCCGGCTTCTACCTGTAATAGGCACCTTTGAACAGGCATCTAACAACAGAAGTGAAATGAAAATCACAAGAATTCTTTTCATAGTCTTCAAAATAAGTGAGAAATATTAAGTAGCAATTTCAATGCAAGATAGTCTGATTAATCCAAGATTTTTTTCAATTCCAGTGCTTCTTAATTACTAAAAAAAAATATTCTTATTTTAAGGATCAATTAATTGGCCAACTGATGAATCTTAATCCACAGGCAGAATCTTATCGAAAAAAAATGACTAATTCGGTTATTTTTTGGTTTATCATGCTTTTCAAACTCCCCTCTGCAGTTTTTTGGCGGCTTTCTATTCAAAGTTTGAATGTGGAAAAATGTGAAGTGAGCATACCCTATTTTTGGCGTAGCAAAAACCCCTTTCGATCCATATATTTTGCTGCATTGGCAGGTGCAGCCGAACTCAGTACCGGAGCACTTTGTCAGCTTGCTTTGGCTGGGAAAGGTTCATTCAGCATGCTGGTAGTTGATTTTAGAGCCGAGTATTTTAAGAAAGCCGACCAAAAAATTATTTTTTCTTGCAATCAAGGTTTGGAATTATTCACCAAGATAGATTCCCTAGAAGTTAATGAAAGCGGTCAAATGACCCTGATTTCTGAGGGAAAAAATACAGCTGGTGAGCGGGTAGCCCGGTTCCATGTCACTTGGTCATTTAAGCGAAAAGCTTAATCCATGAGCAGAGTTTCGATTTTTATAAAATCCAACAATTGGTTGTAAACCCGGCTTTCACTCCAATCCAAAAATTCATGACTGGCATGAAATTGATTGAATTGAATAATCAATTTATCCCAGTCCTCTGACCCCAGGTTGAAATCCTCCTTTATTTTTGTTCGTATTGAATCTGATTCAACGACCGCGTAATAGCCTTTCCTACGGCGGTGCCATTCTTGTTTTCGAGTGTATTCCCTTTCAAGTCGGGCTTTTTTTGTGAAATAAGAAATCACCCCACTAAATGCTAATCCTCCCGTTCCACCCCCCGATTGGACTGGACCGGCAATCACCTCACCTTTTCTTGATGGTTGTTCGATTTCATTTTCATCTCGTAATACCAATCTCCCGTCTTTGAACCGGTAAGAATACGCCGGAGATCTGACTTCGAAAGTCGGTAAAAACCGGGCTTTATCCTGAATCTCGATCATGATAAACCGCTCCTTTCCCAATCGGATTTTCTTTGAAACGAATCCGTCAAATTGGACTAATAAGGTGTCTCCATCGGATCCCAGGACAGAAAAATAACCCCGCCGATTGGTGAGGTCACCAGATTCCCGGTTCAAAACTTTCACTTGGACACCTTCCAAAACTTGCCGATCACTTGCATCTATCACATTTCCAGAATAGGTCGTTTGTCCGAACCCTAAAGTGGTCCAGCACAAGCCTAGCATCAGAAACAAAAAACCTCCATTTTTCACTTTGGAAAAGTACGGGATATCTCTGATAACCGCATTTCTACCGCGTTAAAGTTGCTTAATCCACATTTTGTTGGGAAATGGATTTTAGCCGATCAGTTCCTAAAAATTCATTATTTTCCAGTAGAAACCAAGATCTGTTTTTTGGAATTTTCAACCCCTCAGATTCCAGTATTCCCTCCAGAAATATGATTTCCCCCTTTTTGTCAGCATCATTTGGATAAAATTTATAGGCTTCCAGTTGAGTTGTTTGAGGATCAAAATAAAAATACCAGGTATCCTTTGGATAAGGCACGCGTACCACCTGAAAGGATTTCCCATTCAACTCTTCTTCAAAAATTTGCGCATCAACCGTAATCCCTGGGTCCTTCAATTTCATGGGCAGTCCCCACAAATACCCATAATAATTCCGGAGCATCAAGGCTCGGTCTTGATCAATTTCACCCTTGAAAACGTAAACGGAATCTTCCCATACGATGAACTCCAAATCGTCTTTTCGATAGTGCATTTTGTTCAATTGATTTTGAAAAGAGAGTTCATATGCTCTGGAATCTTTTCCCGCGGGGAGGCTATCGATGATCGAAAAAGTACCGGAGAAATTCCTCCAAGCATCATTGGGGTCATGAAAACGAATGGACTGATCGATCAAGTCCGGTCCAGTCACCACCTTGGTTTTGCCGAATTCACATGAAACAAAGCTTGAGATCAAGAAAATCAGAAATAACTTGCGCATCGTTTTTCCTTCAATATATCAATTTAAACGAAATGAAATTCAATCTGACCCGAATAGCCCCTACGCCCAGTGGCTTTTTACATCTTGGAAACGCATATTCCTTTTTATTAACCCAAGCCTTGGCTGAAAAAACAGGAGCTAAAATTTTGCTTCGAATCGATGACTTGGATCGAGAACGCTATCGGAAAGAATACGTTCAGGATATTTTTGACAGCTTGGATTTTTTGGAAATTTCAATCGATCAGGGCCCCAAAAATTTATCTGACTTTGAGCAAGAATGGTCACAAATTCACCGGCTTCCCCTTTATCAAAATGCCTTACAAAAACTAAGCGATTCCAATCAGCTGTTTGCCTGTACCTGTTCGCGAAAAAAAATCCAATCCATGGATTCTTCAGGATATTATTTGGGACACTGCCTAGATCGAAAAATTCCTTTAGATCGAGCCGAAGCTGCCTGGAGGATCAATACGTTGACTGCGGATCTCATTGAGCTGTGTGCGTTTCCTGATCATAAAATCATTCAGCCCATTCCGCTGGACACCAGTTTTTTCATAGTTCGCAAAAAAGATCAAATGCCCTCCTATCACTTGGCATCTTTGGTAGATGATCAGCATTTTGAAGTTGATTTTATTATCCGTGGAATGGATTTATTAAGCTCAAGTCTTGCTCAATCTTACTTATCAGAAGTAATTGATTTTAAGAATTTTAAATATTCTACTTTTTATCATCATTCGATTTTGAAAGATCGAAAAAGGAAAAAATTATCCAAATCTGAAGGCGCCACCTCTCTTCAGCATTTACGCAAAAACGGAAAAAATCTTTCAGATGTACTTGGACTGATTGGAGAATTGATGGGTTCCCCTGCTCCCATTTCCACGATGAATGAATTCAAAAACCTCTTGAACTTTTAAAAAATTGGCTCGGATTAAAAACCCGAGCCTGTAACTTAATCATATTTGGCCGGAACGCCTTCCCCGACCATGGAGTCTTGGATAAACTGACGAATATCCTGATTGGAAGTGGCCAAGTCCTCTGCTCTCAAATACATCATATGCCCTGACCGGTAGCCTTTGAATCTCATCCGATCTGCCAATTTCCCATTAGGATCAATATGCCACATACTGTATTTGGCGTTAAAGAAATCAGTTCCTCCATCGAAATAGCCAGATTGCACCATGACATGTAAATAAGGGTTTTGACGCATGGCCTGCCCCAAATCGTATCCCGTTGTTTCATTGGATCGGTCCCAAGGATGAACCGGTCCAAACAGATTGTAGGTCAAGTCCGTTTCAAACCCCAAGACATTTTTTGCATAATGATTGAAAGCAGGCGCAAAAGCATGATTCCAGCTCGTTAGGGCCGGATCAAAATCATAGCGTTCCCCTCCTTCCATTCGATCAAAGCCTTTGTATCGACTATCCAGCCGACCCACAGTCATTCCCTGTTCACGCAGCAACTCTTTCCAAAAAAGACTTGTCCCCACCATAAGGTTGTTCGCAAGAAAAACCTCTTTATCCAAGCCTGAGTAACGGGCCATTTTAGTTGCCATCGCGTCTCTTTCTGCTGGGGTGAGGCTCCCACCTTTGACCATGGCCGGAAGGGCTTCATTGACTGCAAATTTTTCTACCTCAGGAATAATTTCATCCAGATCTTTGCTTTGTAAATCAGATGGCAACTGACCATGGTACCAAGCAGTCGCAGCATAATAAGGAAAATAATTCGCCATTTTAACCGGACCTCCCCGCTCAATGCCCATATCTGTGGGAGAAACTAATATTACTCCATTAAAATACATCCAATGGGCGTTTTGAAGTTCAGAAACCAGTCCAGCCACACGGGTAGTGCCGTAGCTTTCCCCAATTAAGTACTTTGGAGAGGCCCATCTGTTTTGACGCGTCACAAAAGTATTAACCCAATCGGCTAGGTATTGGATATCCGCATTGATTCCGAAAAAGGTAGATCGAGGTGTTTCTTCATCTAAAATTCTAGAATACCCCGTATTGACGGGATCGACATAGACAATATCGGCCACATCTAAAATCGAATGGGGATTGTCTCGGGTCCCGTAGGGTTGTACAGGGTACCCTTCATCATCGATATTAAGTAAAACTGGTCCCGTGTAGGCTAAATGCATCCAAATCGATGCTGAACCGGGTCCACCATTAAACGAAATAACTAAGGGCCTTTTCTCTTTATTTTCCACATCAGTTCGCTCATAATAGGTATAGAAAAGGGAAGCTATGGGATCACCTTTTTCATCCCAAACAGGCTGGGTACCCGTGGTGGATTTGAAAGAAACACGATTTCCCTTAATCGTAATTTGGTGATTCTTTTCAACTTTCGTTTCTACAGGGAGCTTTCTGTTTTCTTGCGCTTGAAGGCCAGAAAAACAGAAAAGCAAAAGAATAAGTAAGGTAAAATTTCTCATAGTTTAGTGATTTTAAGGTAAGCTACTTGCTTGAAAGAAGACATCCACTAGGTTTTACATCAATGGAGTTATTTTTTGGTCTCGCTGACTAATTTCGCGATAACCACCGCAGGATACAGCATCCCCACCGTGGATAGGAACACAGACAGCATTTTTGACAGGACATTGACGGGAAATAATTCCCCAAATCCTACCGTAGTCAAGGAAACGAGACTAAAATAAATATAATTGGAATAATCATCATCCAGCCCCTCCAGCTTAATATCTCCACCGATACTTTCCCCGATTGTCAGGTGTATGATTTCAAAAACAAAAGCCCCTAACAGTGCCAGGGATAAATACACGTTCACAGCTCCAATCACCCGATACACGTTTACCTCCCGGTCCCTAAACAGGAGACGAAGATTCAGAAATATAAAAACGGACATATTGGCGATACCCACAATACGCTCCAGTAAATAAAACTCTACAGGCAAATCGCTAAAACGCAACAATTTCATAGCCAATTGAGTAAAAAATAACCCAGAGGTAAGGAAAACCAAAAATCGCTCTCGTGAAGACCAAATCCCTGTAAAATACAAAAACAGAAAAACGACGTTCGAAAAAATCATACCCACATGACCGTAATCAATCAATATTGGAAGTACAAAGACAATAAATAGCAATACCACCAAAAGCAAGCTAAAACTGATATCTGTCAACCAATAGTTTCTAAAATGTCGGATGTATCGAATGGCTTGGTGAGGGTTTTTGCCTTCTTCATTCATATTTTTTCAAGTTGTTTTTCGGTAGCCAAATGGAATCTCGCAGTTATTACTATACCCTTATCAGACTTTTAAGCTTGCCTGGTGTGATCAAATTTTAAGTAAACCTTCCAACACCCCAACTGCCTTTCCTTTGAGTACTACGCGTTTTCCTTTCTTTTCAACCTCCAAATTTCCTCCTCGCTTACTTGCTTGGTGAGCTTTCAGATGAAAAGTACCGGTTCGTTTATTCCAATAATCCATCAAAGCACAGTGGGCAAAGCCAGTCACAGGATCTTCCGGAACGCCCACATTAGGACCAAAAAACCGGGAAACACAGTCAACAGCGTTTCCTTTGGAGGTGATAATGATTCCTTCTTCGCTGTGTAATGAGATTTCTTCAAAATCAGGAATAAGGCTTCTGACAGCCTGCTCATCCTCCAACTCAAAAATCCAATTTCTTTTCAATTCAGCTGCCTGAACGATTCTTTTTCCAAAAAGCTGATCTTGAAAATGGGGATGTTTAGCGACTGTTGTTTCTAAAAGTGGAAAGTCCATTTCAATTAACTCTTGCCCTACGCTGACTATTAGCTCACCGCTTTTGGTGTGAAAGTGAACTTGCTCATTTTCGAAAGCCCAACCCTTTTGAAGCATCCAAAAAGAACTGGCCAACGTGGCATGTCCACATAAATCAATTTCTAAAGTTGGGGTAAACCAACGAAGATTAAAATGCCCATTTCGTTCGGTGGGAAGGACAAAAGCTGTTTCGCTTAAATTCATTTCGCAAGCAATTGACTGCATTAAAGCAGGATCTAGTTCTCGGTCAAGTAGGCAAACAGCGGCAGGATTACCAGAAAAAGCCTGACTGGTAAAAGCATCTACAATAGCAATGGGAAGTTCCATGAGTTAATACCGTTGGTTTAAGATGGTAAGGTGATGAATAAAATGTCCCGGAATGATCCAAAACAAAGCTCGAGGGGTGATTTTGGCTCCGTTGGCAGTCCCGGAAATATCCAGGGAATCTTCAGGTAAGGTTTGAATCAGAGTCAATAATGCCTTTCGTTGAGATTCAAAATCTTCCAAAAGCAGTTCTGAAGCAATCGCTCCAAATCGTGCATTCAATACATACGGATCCTGGTCAAACCCGGGGAGTGCATTCCGCTCCCCACGAGCAAAGCACAAAGCTCGAAAAGTCATGATTCGCTCGGTATCGATCACATGACCCAATACTTCTTTTGGAGACCATTTTCCAGTTTGATAGGGGGTTTCAGCCCAGCTTGAGGGTTTGGTTTCAAATAATCCTTTGATCTTCTGAATTTGTTCATCGATGAGCAAGGGGTACGCTTTCTGCGGATTGAGCTGAAGGTAACGCTCAAAATAAGCAGGATAGTCGCCTTTTGTAGGGGGGAGTAATGTCTGCATGAAAAACGTTCAATTGAAATAAATGATTCAGGTTAAAATTAAGATTTACCGGTTAACCGAAATACCTTCCAAGAGATTTTATTTTTCTAAAAATTCAAGGAACTCAAGGATCTCTTTATCAAACTTTGGGATTTGCGGGGAATGTTGGGCCCTCCTTCGAAGCAGATTAACTTAAACCAATTCTAAATTTTAGTTCTACTTCCATCAAAAGGAACTAGAAATCGCAATTCTAGTTATCTTGTCAGTTACTAATAGACTCAGAAATGAAACAAAAAGAAATAGTCACCTTGCAGCGATCTTTGCTGCACGACACCGAAGCGCTTCTCAACAAACAAATTGAGATGGAAGGAAAGTCTTCTGCCTACTACCTTTCAATGGCCTCATGGTGCCATATGATGGGCTATGAAAATGCCGCCAAATACCTGTACACTCATGCCGATGAGGAGCGGATGCATATGATGAAAATTTTTCAGTATGTCAATGAAGCTGGAGGACATGCTATTCAACCGGAGATTACCGGCATTAGAAATCATTTCAACTCACTGAGAGAAATATTTGAATTGATTCTTGAGCATGAGATCAAAGTCACCAAATCCATCAACAGCATTGTGGATCATGCCTTTTCGGTGAAAGATTTTGCTACCTTCAGTTTTATGCAATGGTATGTCACCGAACAGCGTGAAGAAGAAACGATGTCTCGAAGGGCTTTGGAACTGTTTGATATTATCGGCGAAGAGGGCATTGGACTCTGGACCATAGATCAGGAACTCGGAAAACTCCATGCCGCCGCTCATTCCGGTGAGTGAGCTCCTTTTAAAAATGGAAAAATGTTAGCCTTACAAAACCATCTACTTCGGTAGGTGGTTTTTTCGTTTAGTTGAACAAGTGAATCCGTTTCTACCCTTCATCAAAAATTTGTGGAGACTGTGGTTGGATAAATCAAGAATTAAAACTTTCAGATAGAGAATGGACTGGTAACTCCTGTGGTGCAATACACGACAGAGATATAAATTCGAGTAAAAAAATGATCAAAGAAAGTTTCAAAATTTAGGTCAGGGACTGTCCAATACGAAGGTGGAGAGAAATCAGACGTTAGCACTAACGCACACGCTGTGAAACCCGAAGCCCATTTGCCTTGAGCAAAGGGGTAGTTCACACCTGCATGCTTGAGGTCGTGGATTATCTGGAGCGCATGACTGAGGCAAGAAAAAAATTCCTTCCTCGGTAGTGTCCTATAGCCGATAGTGCAGACTATCCTTTCTTTGTCCATGAATTTGTATTGGGTGACCATACATTCTTTGTCGAAATTGACCGTACCCGCATTAGCTAGCTAAACTACGGCGTGATTTACATGTTGGGTACGGCTGACAGATCATTCAATGATGGAATGCTTGTCAACTTGGAAAATCTGATTAAAAAATCAACCCAGATCAGCAAAGTGGGTGAAAAAGAACGAAAATAATTTTTCAACAAATTAAGACGAAAGGTAACCCTGCGGATAGATGCTCTCGAAGTGAAAGTGTGAGGACCAATAATCCTTGACTTGAGTTGATTTCTGAGAATATTAGTAAATTCGAAGTCTATGGATCGATTGCACTATTTCTCAAAACTCTGCTTAGGTACCTTATTCTTTTCATTGGTATTTCTGGCTTGTCAACCAAAACCAAGTTCGGAAAACCATTCCAGTTCGTTTCAACCGTCTCCTAGTCCACAACCATCCGAAAATTCACCGGAAGGAATGGTCTGGATACCTGGTGGGGAGTTTACGATGGGCACCAACGAAGCGAATGCCTATCCTGCCGAAAAGCCAGCCGTCAATGTTGCCGTTTCCGGTTTTTGGATGGACACTCATGAAGTTACCAATGCTGAATTTCAAAAATTTGTAGAAGAAACAGGATATGTAACCATTGCCGAGCAAAAACCGGATTGGGAGGATCTCAAAAAGCAAGTTCCTCCCGGCACCCCGAAACCCGATGATTCCGTGCTCGTTCCCGGTTCCATGGTGTTTACCCCCCCTCCTTACCCGGTTCCCACCCAAGATGTGTCGCTTTGGTGGTCTTGGGTAGAAGGTGCCTCTTGGAAACATCCCGAAGGACCAGAAAGTAACCTAGAAGGTAGAGCAAATCATCCCGTCGTCCATATCGCATACGAGGATGCTTTGGCTTATGCGGAATGGGCAGGAAAAAGACTTCCAACCGAATTGGAATGGGAATTTGCAGCCAGAGGTGGTGCAAAAGGAAAGCGCTTTGCTTGGGGAGATGAATTGACACCAAATGGGACTTACCTGGCCAATACCTTTCAAGGAGTTTTTCCTCACGAAAACTTAGAATCCGACGGCTTTTCAGGAACCTCCCCAGTCAAATCCTTTGCACCCAATACCTATGGACTCTATGACATGATCGGAAATGTTTGGGAACTCACCAGCGACTGGTACGATGCGTTGAAGCTGGCCAGATTGGCAGGAGAAGCACCAAAACTTGATGCCGGTATGAACCCCTGCTACAATCCTGAAAATCCTTACGCTCAAGAGCGGGTAATCAAAGGGGGATCCTACTTATGCGCTGAAAACTATTGTGTTAACTATCGGCCCAGTGCCCGACAGGGACAAGCCTTTGACTCCGGCACTTCCAATGTCGGATTTCGATTGGTGAAGGATCCCGAAAAAAAAAGACTATCCATGAATTAACCACCTGCTATGATCAAAGTGCTTACTTTTCTGGGAACGCTCTTCATTCTTTCAATTTATCCGACTTTTGGGCAACTCCAACCGGGCTTTATACAGGAAGAATACTTGGAGATTTTAGGGGTTTTTACCCAGGGATTACCCGATAGTCTTCAAGGATCTATCCCCAGACCGGTAAACTTTACCAAAGCGTATGAATCCCCTACTGTAGGATTAGAAAATAAATGGGCCCTTTGGATAGACGAAGAAAAAAAGCAGGCCCTGGTAGCTATCCGTGGTACTATCCAACATCCCACCTCCTGGTTGGCCAACTTTTACGCAGCTATGATACCTGCAAAAGGAAGGATTAAAATCCGAGAAGACTATAATTTTGATTACAACTTTTCTGAACACCCTCAAGCTGGTGTTCATGCCGGATGGGCTTTGGCAACGGGAAGCTTAGCGGAAACCATACTTCCCAAAATTGATTCCTTGATCACTCAAGGGTATATGGATTTTATCGTTACCGGTCATTCTCAAGGTGGAGCGATTACCTACCTGGTGAACATGATGCTCCAACAAATGAAAAAACAAGGGCGTTGGCAATCGGATATTCGAATTAAATCCTATGCATCTGCTGCTCCAAAGCCCGGAAATCTATTTTTTGCTTACGACTATGAACAAACTAACTCTGGAGGCTGGGCATTCAATGTGGTCAATACGGCAGATTGGGTCCCTCAAGTCCCCTTCTCAATTCAGACAACCGAAGACTTTAGCCAAACAAATCCTTTCGGTAACATCAAACCTCTGATTCACAAACAAAAATTTCCAAAAAACCTCCTTTTTAAAACGGTTTACAATCGTCTGGACAAGCCAACCAAGCGGTCCAAAAAGAACTTTCAAAAGTATCTGGGAACGTTTCAAGAAAAACAAGTAGTCAAGGTATTACCTGATTTCGAGGGTCCTGGCTACCTGGACAGCAATCATTTTAGCCGGGCTGGGGATTTTATAATTTTAGTACCTGATGCTGATTACGCTGAAAAATTTCCCGATGAGGAAGGGAAAATTTTCCGACATCATATGTTTATTCCTTATTTTGATCTATTCCTAAAACAATTCGCTGTTCAAACTTACGAATAACCCTTGGTAATTCGCTGAATGTATTTTCCTACTATATCAAATTCAAGATTCACCCAGTCCCCTTCTTGGAGTTGATGAAAATTGGTGTGCTCGTAAGTATAAGGAATAATGGCTACAGAAAAACCGCCGGGAATGGAGTTGAAACAGGTAAGACTGGTGCCATTGATGGTGATTGACCCTTTTTCAACGGTTATATTTCCACTATTCTGATCAAATTCAATGTCAAATATCCAAGAACCTTGTTGATCCGAAATTCGCTTTACCTTTCCCACTTGATCTACGTGGCCCTGAACAATGTGCCCGTCAAACCGTCCATTGGCTGACATGCAACGCTCCAGATTCACTTTCTTTCCAATGTTCCATTGCGATAAATTGGTTTTTTTAATTGTCTCATCAATAGCTGTCACCCGATAGGAATCCGGTGAGGTGCTCACCACTGTGAGGCAGACCCCGTCGTGAGCGAGCGATTGGTCTATTTTTAACTCGGGGGCTAATTTTGAACTCAATTCAAAATGAACATTTGTGCCCTCCCGAATGATTTCTTTAACACTGGCAAACGATTCAATTATTCCTGTAAACATCTCGATAGTACTTCTGGTCTGGCTTTCAATGATTAAGCAAAAATTGCCCATTTCGGTTTCAAATTAAGTCAAATAATCGATTAACTTCGAGAGAAATTTATTTAGAAATGCCACTGCTTAAGCTCGAAGACACCTATTTACACAAAGGAAAAAGAAAGGCCCTAGTAGCCGAATTGCGAAAAAAAGGAATAAAAAGTGAACGTGTTCTTCATGCCATCAACACCCTTCCCAGACATTTTTTCTTTGATTCCGCACTGATTTCCCATGCCTATGAGGACAAAGCTTTCCCCATCGGTGAAGGGCAGACGATTTCCCAGCCTTACACCGTTGCCTTTCAAACCGAACTTCTTGAGGTCAAGCCGGATGACAAAGTCCTCGAAATTGGAACAGGTTCGGGGTATCAAGCCAGTATTCTTCATCTACTAGGAGCCCAGGTCTACACGATCGAATATCAAAAGAAGCTTTTTGAAGCCACCCAGAAATTTCTCAAGCGACTCGGAATTGAAATGCATCTCTTTTATGGGGACGGTACAGCCGGTCTTCCAGCCTCTGCCCCTTATGACAAAATACTAGTAACGGCCGGGGCTCCTATTGTCCCAGAAGCCTTGGTTCAGCAACTCAAAGTGGGGGGCATCTTGGTCATTCCCGTAGGGGATCGAAGCCTTCAAACAATGGTTAAAATCGTCAAAACCGGCCCAAATAAAATCGAACGAGAAGAATTTGCCGGATTTGCCTTTGTCCCTTTATTGGGAAAAGATGGGTGGAGATAAAATCCCCTTTTTCAAAATTATATTCTGAATTTAATCCTTCGGATTCTATTCAGAAAAATTTTATTCTTATTTTTGTAAAAAATAGGAGTATGTCAAAGAAAAAATTTGCCAAGGAATCCGCGACCATCATGACCGAAATGGTCCTACCAAACGACACCAACACGCTCAATAATCTGATGGGAGGAAGATTGATGCATTGGATGGATGTAGTCGCTGCCATTGCCGCTCAAAAACACTCCAACCGAATCGTGGTCACCGCCTCAGCGGATAGCATTTCGTTTAAACAACCCATCGCACTTGGCAATGTGGTCACCCTACAGGCAAAGGTTACCCGGGCTTTCAACTCCTCGATGGAGGTTTTCATCGAAGTGAGTGCAGAGGACATTCCAGCCAGCAAAAAAACCATTACTCATCGAGCATTTTTTACCTTTGTGGCGGTAGATCAAAATGGCAAACCCATCGAAATTCCCGAAGTAGTACCAGAAACGCCCGAAGAAGTCGAATTATATGAGGGGGCATTGCGAAGACGACAGCTCCGGCTTGTGCTTGCCAAGCGAATGAAGCCGGAGGACGCCCAAGAACTCAAGTCCATTTTCAATCTGGAAATCACAAAATAAACTCACAGGGAAGGCAATAAATCTTCCCTTTTTTTGGCTTGAGTTTTAATTTTAACCAATTTTCAGCTATGGAAAAGAGCAGCCTTGAAACCCTTCAGTTTATTCTGACCGAAAACATTTTCTTGATCAAAAAAGAAATCCCTAAAATCCTCAAGGATATCCAAGAAACTGATCTCCAATCCAATGAATTTCAAGAACCTAACACAAACCAAATCGCTTCTTCAGCGGATGAACTAAATCAAAAAGAAGCTCAAGTTCCTGACCCGATTCAGGTCTTGGGTAAATTTGAAAAAGGAATCCTTATCCTTCATGAGGAGGAAACTTTAAATGAAGAGGTGATGGATCTTTTGGTTAAAATTCTCCAAGCGGTGGGACACTCCCTGAATTCAGTAGGAATGGTATCCAGTAAAGCGTTGACAGGTCAAACCTTGGCTGATTTCCATGCTCTGAATGCGCACACGGTGATTAAATTTGGGAGAATTCAGCATCCGATCAATTCGCTCCCAATCAACAACTACCAAATTCATACCGAGGAGGAAACCGAATACCTTTTTGCGGACTCTTTAAGTCAAATCGCAGAAAACAAAGCGCTCAAAGCCAAACTTTGGAATAATCTCAAAATTCTATTCAACCTAGCATAATCCCCAATCATGACACTTGATTCCAAACAACTTAATTGGGCCAAACGATTCAAATGGATCAGTCTGATTGAAGGACTTTCCTTCCTGATTCTCTTGTTTATCGCCATGCCGCTCAAATATATCTATGATCTTCCACTAGCGGTCACTTATGTAGGCTGGGCGCATGGCCTACTTTTCATGATTTATATTTATGTGGTTTTTCCCACTGCTTCCAAACTAAAATGGAATTTCAGCCGGACACTTTTTGCACTTATCGCCTCTATTCTTCCTTTTGGTCCGTTTATATTTCATCGAAATCTCAAAAAAAATCAGAAGGTGGATTTTTAGATGGCATTGATCAGCAAGAAAAAGAAAGTATATCCCATCAGCCCTTTCTTGAGGGCCTATCTGATTGACTATGCCCGTGAGGTAGATATCCCCATTCATTACCATGAACTGCTCAGGTACTCCAATTCCATTGCGCTTTATGATTCAAAAGAACAGGATACGCTTTGGGAGACGGTTTTTTATGAGCAATCCGATCGCGAGGAAATCCACCTCAATGTTAAAAAAATCTATGCCTTACTCAAAGCAGGTGGAGACATGTCAGTGATGGAGCACCTGTATGTAGACCGGATAGATTTATGCATTTATGGCAATACTCAGCCTTTTCGTGTTCGAATAGTCAACCGGATCAACGATAACTTTGATTATTTTTACATCAAAAATGCAGATGCGTCGCGGGTTTATGGCTTGGAACTTGAGCATTTGCTGTCCCCAAACCGGATCAGCTATTTAGTACATCAAAACACCCTGATCGAAGAACATATTGCCGGCATCCCCGGAGATAAATTTATGCGCTTGCATATGAAGGATACGCATCTGAATCCTATCCGACTAGCAAAAGAGTTTGTCAAGTTTAACGAGCGATGTTTTGTCCGTCTATTGGGAGATATGCATTCATCCAATTTTGTAATCGATGTGACGCCAGACTTTGAGGAGACCCACTATCGGATCCGTGCCATTGACTTTGATCAGCAATCCTACGAAGGAAAAAAATCCATTTATTTACCTCAATATTTTAAAGAGAACAATGTCCTCATCCACTTGGGTATGCAGTACATTACCCCTGAATCCATGCGCCAATATCAACGCGAAGAACGATCGCTAATCGCCTCTCGAGTTAAATCATCTCATTTTGAAATCGAGGATATTCTATCTGCCATGGAAAAAGATGAAATAGCTCCCCAATCCAACATCATAAGCCTTCGTGAGGAGCTTTCCCGCCATTATCAAAATGGTCGGTTTTTGGTTTGCAAAAACATGGGAAATATCCTCAGATTAAGCCTAGAGCAAGTCCTGATCTAACCTGATGCAAAAGACGACATTTCATATTTCAGATATGGACTGCCCCTCTGAAGAAAACCTAATCAGGCTAAAACTTCAGGATCAAAAAAGTATACGAGGACTCGAGTTCGATTTAGCGAAAAGGGAGCTTCATGTCTATGAGGAAACTCCCAGCCCCAACCTTCAAGAGATCTTGGAATCGCTAAGGTTGGGAAGCAAAAAAATCCAAACTCAACGGGTAGCCCCTACTCATTTACCCCGGTTTCTACATCCTGAAAAAAAATTGCTCTGGACGGTTTTGGGAATTAATTTTCTTTTCTTTTTAGTCGAAATGCTATTTGGGTGGATCTCCTGCTCGCTGGGTTTGATTGCGGATAGTTTGGATATGCTCGCCGATAGTTTTGTTTATGGGATTAGCCTTTTGGCTGTGGGCGCTGGAATGAGCAGGCAAAAAAAAATAGCCGGATTGGCAGGCATTTTTCAGCTTTTTTTGGCCATTTTAGGCATTTGGGAAGTCATCAGACGGTTCTTAACTGTAGAAGAAAGTCCAGAATACAGCCTAATGATTAGCATTTCCTTTTTGGCTTTAATCGCCAATGCCACCTGCTTGAAGCTCCTTCAAAGCTCAAAGAGTGAAGCCGCTCACATGAAAGCCAGTATGATATTCACTTCTAATGATATCTTAATCAATTTAGGCGTAATATCGGCAGGTTTATTGGTTTTATGGTTCGATTCAGCTATTCCGGATTTATTGATCGGAATGCTGGTTTTTGTATGGGTGACGCGTGGTGCGGTAAGGATAATTAAGCTATCGGAATAAATGATGACAGCTCTCATTTCATGAGTAAAATGATGAGGCTGATCGGGTTAAATACGGAATTAAAACTGAATAATTTAAAATTCTATTTCAAAAAATAAAAATTGGTAAATTCCAATTATAAATACGTTAAAACATATAGTTTTGCAATTGCAAAAAATTAAAATCGGCTGTGTACAATCTTCGTGAGATCATATTTGTAGATGATGATGCCATTGTTAAAATGGTAGGGATAAAGATCCTTAAAAATATCGGATATGAAGGTCCCATTAGTCAATTTGGTAACGGGCAGGAAGCCATAGAAGCCCTTAAAACTCGAATTGAATCAAATTTGATCGAAGAATCCACCTCTCCTATTCTTATCCTGTTGGATATCAATATGCCTGTATCGGATGCATGGGGATTTTTGAAGGAGTTTCAACAATTACCCGAAAACATACGAAAGCATTTTTTCATTGCAATAATAACCAGTTCGATCAGTCCCCAGGATAAAGATCAAGCCATGACTTATCCAGATGTCAAAGATTATATCCAAAAACCAATCTCTCCCAAATACATGTCCGATTTTCTCAAAGAACATGGACTTTTAGTCCTCTGATCACTACCATTTTTTGAGCTCATCGTAAATCATGTGTACCGGGAATCCCATGACGGTATAGTAAGACCCCTCTATTTTTGACACGCCGATATACCCTATCCATTCCTGAATACCATATCCCCCTGCCTTATCGAAAGGCCCATAATTTTTAACGTAATGCCAAATTTCTTCCTCATCCAAAAAACGAAAAGTCACCCAAGTTTCATCCTCAAGAGTAGTTCGTTTTTGACTTCCTACAAGTGTCACCGCAGTCATGACTTTATGCCTGGTTCCGGAAAGACTTTTGATCATATCAAATGCTTCCTGGTCTGAGTGAGGTTTGCCCAGAATATGCCCATCCTGAATGACCACGGTGTCGGAGGTGATCAAAATTTCATTTTCAGCAAGTGGCTCAGGATAAGATTCAGCCTTTAGCTTAGAAAGATAGGCGGCTACATAATCTGCGGGAATTTCTGAGGGAATTGTTTCATCTACAGGAAAGGGGTTAACTTCAAAATCAATTTCCAAGCCTCTTAAAAGCTCCCGTCTTCTTGGAGAATTGGAGGCAAGGATGATTTTTTTATCTTTTATTTTTTCCAAAAAAGGCATCATAGGTAAAGTCAAATTCATCTTGGTCTATACTTGCAAAAATCAATCCGCTCAAGGCTTTAGGATAAAAATAAGTTGATTTTTGAGGCATCAAATAACCCGAATTGCACACATCCAAGACTTGCGCCATTTCCAGTTCACGGGTGATGATGGCAAAACTCGCCTTTCCAGATTGCACTTCTCGTAGACACTTGGAAAAATTCCGCTCATAGACCAGGTTTTCCTTAGTTCGCTGTTCATCAAGGGGAATGCCCAAAATCCGCCAGAATAACACTTCGTGCAAAATCACCAAATCCAATTTCCTCAGCACTTCGGGCATTCCCTGATTGACCTGATCGAAAAGCTCAGGCTTGAGTTCGATAATATATCCTTCATTTTCAATCAAAAGACCAAATTTCCTTACCCGCCTAAAGGTATAAGTTCCCATTTCCTCTGGATCAGAAAATGGCTTGATCAAGAACCACTCGGAGAGTTTTTCGAAAAACTCTGATTTACTCATCTTGAGTTCAGAGTATAACCGGTGAGTAGGTAAAATCTTCAAATCATCCGAGGCAGCATTGGTCAAATACATCAAATGGTATTCATGGGCCTTCCATTTTTTATCGTCGAAAGCCCCTTTCATCCTTTTTCGGTAGGCTATCGCTCCCTCCAGCCGATGATGTCCATCTGCTAGGATTACTTGCTTTTTCTCTAATAAGCTCAAAAACCGTCGAATCACATCCGCATCGTGAATCACTGCCAAAACTTCCCTGACCCCTTGATAATCTTCCACTTCGTAAATTGGTGAACTCATCGCCGCTTCCATGTCACTTTCAAGCTGAAAGTCTTCGTCCACATATAAACCATGGGTGGGGCTGGCTTGCATTTTGGTCGCTGCCAAAAGATCCACTCGATCATGGACTGCTGAAACTATGGTGTTCTCGTGACGTAAAATCTTTCCCTCATCCCAATCGTAAGCCTTGATCTGAATAATAAAGCCTTTGCGGCAGCGCTCTTTTTCTTCACCCGGGAGTCTAAAATACTGGTAATAAACATAAATTCCAGGGAGTTTATCTTGCTTGATTACTCCTTTTCTTTTCCAATCCTGTACTGTTTTCTCCGCATTCTGAATCGCAAAAGGATTTTTGGGGACTGAGAGATGAATCGCATTGTAGGGATTTTTATAGAGTTGTTCACGCTGCTGTACCGATACGACATCAAATAAGGGCGCAGTAAGTTCTTCGATTCGCTCGGAGAATTCATCCGAATATCTCCAAGCTCTAAGTGGTAATATTTCTGCCATTTTCGCTTATTTCAACCGATTTTTCCATGCTGAACTTTTCACTGAAGGCGATCCGGTAGATTTACCCGCGTTGGGCTTACTCAATTTCTGAAAAAATTCAATTGCCAACGCAGCAATAAGTTCCTCTTCTGATTCGGAAAGCTTTTCCTGCAACATGGACGGCTCAAAATATCGTTCAACAAATTTGGTATCAAACTTCCCTGAAGTGAAGGCTTCGTGTTGCAATGCGAATTTGCAAAAACCCAAAGTGGTCTGAATTCCGGTAATCTGATAATCATCGATTGCCCGAATCATCCGGTCTATGGCTTCACTTCTGGTCTCTGCATGAGTGATCAATTTGGCGATCATTGGATCATAATAAATAGGGATATCCATCCCTTCTTCGAAACCATCATCTACCCGAACTCCAGGACCTTGAGGCCGGAGATAGGTCGTCAATTTTCCGATATCTGGCAGGAAATTATTTTTGGGATCTTCAGCATAAACCCGTACTTCGACCGCATGTCCATGGATCTTCAACTCCTCCTGACTGAAGGTTAGTGCTTGCCCTTCGGCTATTTTTAGCTGTTCTTTAACCAAGTCCTTCCCCGTGATCAATTCAGTCACCGGATGCTCCACTTGTAGGCGAGTATTCATTTCAAGAAAATAAAAATTCAACTGCTCATCGACAATAAACTCTACCGTTCCAGCTCCGTAATAGTCACAGGCCTTTGCCACTCCTACCGCGGCCTCTCCCATTGCTCTGCGCAATTCCGGCGTAACTACTGCAGAAGGAGCTTCTTCGATCACTTTTTGATGACGGCGCTGAATCGAACATTCCCGTTCAAATAAATACACAATGTTTCCTTGTTGATCTCCGAGAATTTGTATTTCTATGTGCCTAGGCGAGGTGATAAACTTTTCAATAAAAACTGCCCCATCCCCAAATGCCGATTCTGCCTCACTGACAGCCCGCTGCATTTGCTCCTCAAACTCGAACTCTGATTCTACTATTCGCATTCCCTTTCCTCCTCCTCCGGCACTGGCTTTGATCAAAATCGGATAGCCAATTTCAGCTGCTTTGGCTTTGGCAAAAGCAATATCGGTAATGGCTTTTTCCATCCCGGGAACCATCGGGATATCGTAAGATGCAACCGCCTGCTTAGCGGCAAGCTTGCTGCCCATCACTTCGATGGCCTCCGGTGAAGGTCCAACAAATATGATCCCTGCCTCTTTTACTTTTCGGGCAAAAGAGGCATTTTCAGAAAGGAATCCATAACCGGGATGGATGGCATCCACTTGTAAATCATGACAAACCTGAATTATTTTTTCCCCAAGAAGATAGGACTGATTGGAGGGCGGCGGACCCAGGCAAATTGCCTGGTCTGCATATTTCACATGAGGTGACAAACGGTCAGCTTCAGAATAGACTGCTACGGTCTTCATACCCATTTCTCGGGCTGATCGCATGATTCGGAGGGCAATTTCCCCTCGGTTGGCTACCAAAAGTTTATTGATTTTAGGCATGTTCTCCTGTTAGAATTTGGGCTTTGATAAATGTCAGAAGCGAATTAAGGAAAATAAATTGAGGAATGTTAAGAAAACAGCATATCAGAATTCCTTTTTTGCTTGGTAGGCATATTAGTTTTATTTTTGGCGAATTTTAATGGTTAATTCATTAGAAATTAAACTTAAATCGATACGCTTTGGATCTATTTGCAAAATTAAAAACTAACATGGGACCCCTTGGAAAGCATTCCCAGTTTTCCGACGGCTACTACATGTTTCCGAAATTAGAAGGAGAGATCGCCCCTCGGATGCAATTTCAGGGAAGAGAGGTACTGACCTGGTCCCTAAATAATTACCTCGGACTCGCCAATCACCCTGAAGTTCGAAAAACAGACGCTGAAGCCGCCGCAAAATGGGGGGCAGCCTACCCCATGGGAGCTCGAATGATGTCCGGTCAAACCAGCCTTCATGAAAAGTTGGAAGAAGAACTTGCCGAGTTTGTGGGGAAAGAAAAATCGTATTTGCTCAATTATGGCTATCAAGGCATCATGTCAGTTATTGATGCATTGCTGGATCGCAAAGACGTGGTGGTTTATGATTCGGAATGTCATGCCTGTATCATCGATGCGCTTCGGATGCACATGGGTAAGCGTTATGTTTTCCCTCATAATGATATCGAAAACTGCGAAAAACAACTTGAACGAGCTTCCAAACTAGCAGCTGAAACCGGGGGTGGTATTCTTGTTATCACTGAAGGTGTTTTCGGGATGACCGGAGATCAGGGGAAATTGAAAGAAATCTGTGAGCTGAAGAAAAAATTTGAGTTCAGGTTGCTGGTAGATGACGCACATGGTTTTGGAACCCTGGGTAAAACTGGGGCAGGAACCCATGAGGAACAAGGAGTGATTGAAGAGGTTGATTTGTATTTTTCAACCTTTGCAAAATCCATGGCCTCCATCGGCGCATTTATCGCCGGAGAGGAAAAAGTCATTCACTACCTCCGCTTTAATATGCGGTCGCAGATTTTTGCCAAATCACTTCCCATGCTGTTGGTTGAAGGGGCTCGAAAGCGTTTGGAGCTATTGAAAACTCAACCGGAACTAAAGGCGAATCTCTGGAAAATAGTGAATGCATTACGTGATGGACTCCATTCTCATGGATTCAGCACCGGAAAATCAAATTCACCCGTGACTCCTGTGGTTTTGAATGGTACGGTGGGTGAAGCTGCTGCCCTCTCCTATGATTTGAGAGAAAATTACAATATTTTCTGTTCTGTGGTGATTTACCCAGTTGTACCTAAAGGCATGATTATCTTACGGTTAATCCCAACTGCGGTCCATACACTTGAGGATGTGGAAGAAACCATCAATGCATTTGCAGCCGTAAAAGAAAAGCTAACAAACGGGATTTATCGCAACTCTGAGATTGCAGTTTCGTTTGGCGAATAAAAAATTTTCCAAAAAAAATGCCCTCAGGATTGAATTAGCAAGTATTTAGGCTATATTGGAATCAAATAAACTTATCATCAACCTTAAAAACACACTTTTACTATGAGCAGATTTAGTGAAGTCAAAGATCTTGTAATGGGCTTAGAAGCCGATTTCGAAAAATTCTACGAAAAAGGTAATCAAGCAGCAGGTACCCGAGTGAGAAAGGGAATGCAAGATTTGAAAAACATCGCGCAGGATATCCGCAAAGAAGTGCAGGATAAGAAAAATGCCGGTTGATTTAAACAAAAACAAGAGGTGGCCAAAAGCCACCTTTTTTTGTTTAAGTTGGAGAAATAAAGTGGAGCCTTAAAACTCCACTTTATTGTTTTCACGCTCTAAATCAGCCAATCTTCCGCTTGGATCGATTTCTATGGACTCAATACGTTCCAGTTCTTTGGATAGCGTAATTGTTTTGGTCAAGTTAGTCCAAGGCCAATCTTCAGACAAAATTCGCTCGGGCATTCCCGCCTCAATTTCTTTTTCACCTCTCATGATGACCAGGGGCAAATAAATTTGTTCTTTACTTCCATCTTTATAAGTAATCACCACGTCCAAAGGCATTGGCATCAAGCCTATCCGCTCTAAGGTAATTTGCGTAGTTGCCCCATCAGCTTTTACTTCCTTTATCCCATAGTCTATGGTTTTGGTAGAATTCACAAAATACTCTTTATACCAATCCAATTCCAATCCACTTTCTTTTTCCATCACCCGGATCAGATCATTCACATTGGGATGTTTAAACTTCCACTCATTAAAATAGCGAAGCAATCCCCTATCTCGAACCTCTGCACCGATTACATAACCCAATTGTTCCATAAATACTGCACCTTTGGAATAAGCAGCAGAACCATAAGCACGATTGGTATGATAGTGATCTGAATGAGTAGACATGGGTTCTTCAACTCCTGATTTGGCCAGACTAAAATATCCACGGTAAGACCCGGCATGAATGGAAGAGGAATTTCTATTCATGATCTCATTCATGGTAAGATTGGAAGCGTAGCTGGTAAAACCTTCATCCATCCATGGATACAGGGATTCATTGGTAGCAAGTACTCCGTGATACCAGCTATGAGCCAATTCATGGACCATCACTCCTACTAAGCTTGGTAGACTTCTTTCGCCTGTAATCAAGGTGGACATCGCATATTCCATTCCTCCATCACCTCCTTGAACGACAGAAAATTGCTTGTAAGGATATTGTCCAAAATGCTCAGATAGATAAGTAATAGCCTTAGGGGTGTATTCCTTTAATTTCTCCCAATTCTCGGAAGTTTTTTCTCCTGGAATATAAAAATGATGCACCGTGATACCATTTTCCATCTCCACTTTATCGTGTTGATAGTTATCATCAGCTCCCCACATAAAGTCATGGACCTTAGGGGCTTTGAAATGCCAAGTCAAGGTTTCTCCTGAGGCTTCAGGAACCGTTACACCAGCATCTTGATAGCCATGTCCAATTTCATTGGGATTCTGAAGGTAGCCAGTACCACCAATCGTGTAATTTTTATCTATGGTGATTTTCACGTCAAAATCACCCCAAATTCCATAAAATTCCCTTCCGATGTAAGGATTTGCATGCCATCCTTGCTCATCATAATTAGCCAATTTGGGATACCACTGGGACATGGAATAGCGCACCCCCTCTTCAGAATCTCTTCCGGATCTTCGGATTTGAACCGGTACCTGTCCTTCAAATTCAAGGGTAAAAGTTACTTCAGAATTTGGGAGAATGGGTTCGGGCAATTCTACTTCCAAAATTGTTCCGACCTCAGATGATTGGGCAGCTTTCCCATTCATTTTCAGTTTTTTTACGTGGAGATAACCTATTTCATTTGGCTGAAGGTTTGCAATCCGATCCCCTACTCTGCGATCGGGATCAGCGATGGTCCTGGAGCGAACATCCATCATACTTCCAGGCTGGAAGGCATTATAATATAGATGATAAAAAACACGGGTGAGCGTATCGGGTGAATTATTGGTGTAAACCAATTCCTGAGTTCCAGTGTATTGGTTGCTTTGAACATCCATGGATACCTCCATTTTGTAATCCACCGCCTGCTGAAAACGTCCCGTCTGGCCCATCCCCTGCAAACTCCCTACTAAACAAAGAAAAAGCCCTGCTAAAGGCTTCGGAAACTTAAATTTCATACGATTAATAATTTTTTTCTAAAGAAAAAGAAAAAGGAATCATAGCCCAAACCACCAGTCAAATTTTAGCCATCTTTATTACTTTCAAGTTTCTAACTTTCCACTGGCGTAAAAGATGCAGAACTATCTCGCAGTTTTTATTTATTTAATAAAAAATTACCAACACCTACTTATGAAAAAATTCTACTTACTGATTTTGCTGATTCTTCTTGGAATTGGAGTGCATGCCCAGCAAACGGACATGGATTGGTTCAAATCCATGAAAACAAGAAATGTAGGACCTGCCGGAATGAGTGGTCGGATCACGGCTATCGATGCGATAGATGCTGACCCCTCGATCATTTATGCAGGTTCGGCCTCTGGTGGATTATGGAAATCCACTTCAGGAGGTATCCACTGGGAACCAATTTTTGATGATCAAAAGGTTCACTCAATCGGAGCCATTTCCATTTATCAGAAAAACCCTTCCGTTATATGGGTGGGTACTGGAGAAGGAAATCCCAGAAACTCGTTGAACCTAGGAGGCGGCGTCTATCGATCTTTAGACGCTGGGAAAACCTGGGAACTGATGGGACTGGAGGAAACTCGGGCTATTCACCGAATCATCGTTCATCCGGATGACCCCAATACTGTTTTTGTCGGTGCCATCGGATCTCCTTGGGGTGAACAAGAGGCCCGAGGGGTTTACAAAACAACTGACGGAGGCAAAAGCTGGGAAAAAATACTCTATATAGACGAAAAAACCGGCGTTGGGGAGATGATCATGGATCCGAACAACCCAAACAAATTATTTGTCAACATGTGGCAACACCGAAGGTATCCTTGGTTTTTTGAATCCGGAGGCCCCTCTTCTGGACTTTATGTAACCCTGGATGGGGGTGAAAACTGGAAAAAACTGGATGATAAAAACGGACTTCCAAAAGGAGAGTATGGAAGAATGGGACTTGCAATTTCTGCTGCTAACAGCAACAAAGTTTATGCGTTGGTTGAGTCAAAGAAAAATGCCCTTTACGTATCTGAAGACGGAGGAGAAAACTTTAAAATGGTTAACGATAAAGGTGAGATCGGAGACCGACCTTTCTACTATTTTGAAATTCATGCTGATCCAAAAAATGAAAATCGGATTTACACGCTTTATTCCCGGGTAGGGATGAGTGAAGATGGGGGAAAATCCTTCACCCAGATTTTACAGTATGCAGGAGTTCACCCAGATCACCATGCGTGGTATATTAATCCTGAAAATCCAAAATTACTCATCGATGGGAATGATGGAGGATTAAATATCTCAAGAGATGGAGGTAAAACCTGGTATTTTGCCGAAAAACTACCCGTAGGGCAGTTCTACCACGTCAACGTAGATAATGAACTTCCTTATAACATCTATGGGGGGATGCAAGACAACGGTTCTTGGGTTGGTCCCGCCTATGTTTGGAGAAGAGACGGAATTCGAAATACCTATTGGCAAGAAATTTCTTTCGGAGATGGATTTGATGTAGTGTCACATCCTGCCGATTCGCGATATGGATACACCATGTCGCAAGGAGGGAATGTTAGTCGATTTGACAAACTCACCGGTCACAATCGTGTTATTCGTCCCACGCATCCTGACAAGGATGTATTCCTTCGATTCAATTGGAATGCGGCAATTGCTGTAGATCCACATGATGAAAATGGAGTCTATTATGGTTCTCAGTTTTTACACAAGTCCACCGATAGTGGAGAAACCTGGGAAATTATTTCTCCGGATTTGACCACAAATGACTCAACAAAGCAAAGACAACAGCAGACAGGTGGTTTGACTTTCGATATTACAGGAGCTGAAAACCACACGACAATCATTGCTATTGCGCCAAGCCCTGTGGATGAAAATGTAATTTGGGTAGGCACAGATGATGGCAATCTTCAAGTCACCCAGGATGGGGGTCGAACTTGGAGTAATGTGGCAAATAAACTCGATGATTTACCTGAAGCTTCTTGGATAGCTCAAGTACAAGCTTCAACCTACAACCCTGGAGAGGTTTGGGTGGTAGCCAATAATTACCGAAACAATGATTTCACTGCCTATGCCTACCACAGTGATGATTATGGAAAGACCTTCACCCGAATTGCCGATGATTCTAAGGTATGGGGATATGCCCTTTCGATCAAGCAAGATCTGGAAGAACCCAACTTGGTTTTCTTAGGTACAGAATATGGTTTATACGTTTCCTTCGACAAGGCAAAAAGTTGGAATAAATGGGAGCATGGTTATCCTAAGGCTGTCTCAACCTATGACATGACCATCCAAGAACGTGAAGCCGACTTAGTGATCGGGACATTTGGTCGTTCGATGTGGGTTTTGGATGACATACGTCCCTTGAGAATTTTTGCTGCCAATAATGGAAAGGCTCCAGAAGCAAAAATTACAGCAGTACCAGCTCCGGATGCCTATCAGGTAGAGATTCAACAACCCCATGGGGAACGATTTGCTGCAGATGGTAAGTATGCAGGAGAAAATAGGGAAACAGGCGGCCGTTTGAGCTTTATCCTCAATGATGACAAAGAAAAACTGGATACCGTCACGGTAACTATTTACGATGCAGCCGGTGAGCCAATCAGAACCCTTAAGACGGTTCCCGAAAAAGGAGTCAATCGAATTAGCTGGAATCTTGACCGCAAGTCAACTGCAACATATTCCGGAACAAATCGAAGAAGAAATGGATTCTTTGAACCCAGTGGTGGAGATGCATTACCGGGGACTTATCGAGTAGAATTTGTTTATGGGGAAGAAAAATCAGAAACAACCATTAATGTTTTCTCTGATCCTCGAATCGATGCAAAACTAGCTGATTTGAAAGCCAAAGATGAGTTTTTCAAAAAATTGGAGGTACTACAGACCCAAATGAGTGAGGCTACCGATAAGCTTTCCGAAGCTCAAAAAACCATTGATAAGGTTAATGAGCTCACCAAAGACTTGGAATCTGAAGAAGCCAAAGCCTTGAAAGAAGCCGCTAAAGAGATCAAGAAAAAGCTGGACAAAACTCGGGAAGCCTTCTACGGGCCGGAACGGGAAGGACAAGGGATCGTCCGAAATCTCTACCCAACTACCATGACACTTCAGGGAAGCCCGAGACGCTATGCAGGTTCAAGCTATGCTGCTCCTGGGGAAACTGAAGAGCGCGTCTATCAACATGCGAAAGAAGCCGCTGAAGAAGCATTTGCCGTTTTAGAAGAGTTCTTAAATGGTGATTTTAAAACCTTCGAAGAAAAGGTAAAAAACACTGAATTGGACCTTTTCGAAGGACTGAAAAAGGATTGATGATCAAAAAAATCTAACTTTAAAGCATCCGTGAAAAACACGGATGCTTTTTTATATGTCCTTTTCTTCAGACTCATCATTTCCAAAGCTCCAAAAGATCGGCTGGAAAACAGCCGCTGGACTCGTCATTGCCAATATTATTGGCACAGGTGTTTTTACGAGTTTGGGTTTCCAATTGGTTGAAATTCAAAATACCTGGTCAATACTTTTGCTATGGTCAATCGGAGGTGGAATGGCGCTAATGGGAGCGCTGATTTATGCCGAACTGGGAACACACTTCCGAAAAACGGGTGGGGATTATATTTTTCTATCCCAAACGATTCATCCAGTTGTAGGATATCTTTATGCCTGGGTTTCTTTGACTGTCGGTTTTTCGGCACCAATCGCTATTGCTGGGATGGCGATGAATAATTACCTCAGTCCACTGACTGGCAAAACTATCCTACCCGGACTATTGGTCTTGCTGATTTTACCAATCGCTCATAGCATAAGCCTTGCTAAATCAGCTATTTTCCAAAATTTCCTGACCCTTTTTAAAATTCTATTCCTTCTCTGTTTAATTGGCATTGGATTTTGGTTTTCGACTAATTCAAATACAACGGCACTGAATTTTGATTCGACTTGGTCATTGGAAATCCTTCAACCCGGATTTGCTGTTTCCCTTATTTACGTGTTTTTTTCTTACACGGGATGGAATTCTGCAGCCTACATTGTTGAAGAAGTAAAGGAACCTCAAAAATCACTGCCTAAAGCTTTGATTATTGCCACACTTTTTGTGACTCTAGTCTATTTACTCTTTCATTTTGTTCTTTTAAAGCATGCCAGTCTTGAACAGTTGGTGGGGAAAATAGAAGTTACCGAAATTGCTTTCAGTAATATTTTGGGCAATGATGCAGGACTTTGGGTTGGGCTTTTCATAGGCATTCAGCTTTTGGCTACCATATCGGGTTATGCGTGGATAGGACCTCGAATTACTTTTGCCATGGCTAAGGATTTTAAAATTTGGCGCCCACTATCTCAAACCAATTCCCAAGGAATACCGGTTAGAGCAATACTCTTAAACACTCTCATTAGCCTCATTCTTTTTCTGAGCGGTTCATTTGAGCAAATCATGTTGTATGCAGGATTTGTATTGCAATTGATGGGAACCATCACGATTTTTGCATCCCTGAAAATCCAAAATCCAGAGGGATTTATTACCCCATGGAAGCCGATTCCGCAGATACTATATTTGATTAGCAGCTTGGTCATTTCAGGATATTTAATCTACGAGCGTCCCTTGGAAAGTTTGGCAGGATTAGGGCTATTAGCCATTGGTTTTTTGTTGTTTTTAGTGGATAAAAAAAAAACTGCGTAAGAGAAAATCTCCCACGCAGTTATCCCTTTGAAAATATAATCTCAATTCTGCTTCACCAGTCGTTTAGTTAAAATAAACTGACCGATTTGTACTTGAACTTGGTACATACCATTGCTCAGCATCTCCATATCGATTTGCCGCTCATAGCTGTTGGATTGAACCGATTCTTCTTCTAAAACCAATCGGCCTGTCGCGTCAAATATCTTAATATTAACAGGTTCATCACCGCTAAAATCAACCCTGATAGTCGTATATCGTGTACTTGGGTTTGGATAGACTTGAAGGTTTATCGGTAAGTCAGGCATCATCAAAGTCAAGTTTCGCTCAATGGACTGATTTGCTCGATCCGTAGAAATTACCTTCAAGTTAACTGGAGCTTTAATTCTTCCCTCCTCACCTTTCCAGTGAATTTGACTTCCGTTCAAGTAGACGAATTCATTATCCATTAATAGGTAAGAATGAATCGAATCTACCTCATCACTAGTGCTTAAATTGGCTAAAACCTGATCTTTGACCACCTCTTCAGGTAGAATATTCTGATCCAATTTAATGTCCAATGGAAGCGGTTTATTTTCCACCAAAACATTCATTTGGATCGTTTCTTCCAAGAATCTGTTGATATTTAATGCTTTTGGCTTACCAGAAATCTGATAGTATCCTGGAACCAAACCATTATAATCTTCCACATTCCAGTTGACTTCAATCGGATTTTCATATCCAAGTAAATCAAAGTCATACTTGGCAAGTGAGTCAAATGGGGTGTTCCATGGAACGGTTAAAAGGGAATTGGAAGTAATGGATTTATTAGGCCCTTTACCTTTTCCATTTCCTCCTCCCTTACCCCCAGATCCACTTATTTCTACAATCAAGTCAAATTGACTTTGAATTGAGTTCCCATTAGCATCTATAGCTATTAAGTTTATTGGATAAGAGCCTGCTTGATCAATCAACATCCCTGAAGCTGGTTGTTGTATATAGGAAGATAAAACACAGTTATCATTAGCAGAATAAACTTCTCTGTAATCGGGAAGATTGAAAGTCTGTCCTTCACCTAGTCTAATTCTTAAAAATTTTGGTGTCTTGTCAATACTAGGTGCGATATCATCAATGACTGTCACGTTAAATTCAACAATTCCGACATTTCCATCACGATCAGTTGCGGTGAGGGTAATCATGCTATCACCCAAATCTGCACAATCGAAAATGGATTTACTAAGAGAAAGGTCAAGTTTTCCATTTGCGCATTCTGAATAAGAGCCGTTGTTTACTTGATTTGTAGAGACAGAAGCTGATCCATTTTTGTCTAAATAAACCGTGATGTCCTTGGCTATAGCAAAAACCCTACACGACGGCTCCCTGATTACGACAATCGTTATTAATGCTTGACCGGAAGAGCTATTTCCTACATTATCCTCTCCTGCCAAGGTCACAATATTTTCACCTTCATTAGCGTCAGTAAATATATTCTGGTCTATCGAAAGAGAAACAGAACTACAATTATCATAAGAACCTCCGTCCACGTCTTCAGGTACAATTGTAACAATTTCACCTTCCAAAATTTCAAAAAAGAGATTTTGGGTAAGTACTATTGGTGCTTCTTTGTCCTCAACGGTAACCAATTGGATCAATGCAGTTTGATTTCCCGCTTCATCGGTCGCAGTCCAAGTCACTTGGGTAGTGCCGATTGAGAAGGTTTCCGGTGCATCATTGC
>NZ_JAMWZB010000001.1:181050-185804 GCF_024305035.1 Algoriphagus sp. | reverse complement strand
CCCATATCGGTATTTACTGTAATCGCTTCTGGAATGATCAAGCTCGGTGCTTCTTTATCTTCAACGGTAACCTCGAAGCTTAACTCGACTTTATTTCCACTGGCATCATTGGCTCTATAGCTCACTACACTAGTACCTATAGGGAATTCTGATCCACTCACAGGTCCTGAGATCTGCTCGATGCTATGCCCTACACAATTATCTGCAGAAACAGGAGCTGCCCATTCTACTATTCCTCCGCAACTACCTGAAGAAGTTTCAACAATAATATTTTCTGGTATTCCAATAATTTCAGGGAAAATATCATCCAGCACAGTAACTGTAACTTCTGCTGAAGATTCATTACCGTTTACATCCAGGGCAGTGAATAAAATGACTTGATCACCTATTTCTGAACAACTAAAGCTTTCCTGACTTAAAGTCAATTCCGCAATGCCACAGTCATCAAAAGAGCCATTGTCAACCTGCTCAGGACTGATAGTTACCAATCCATTTTCATCGAGATAAACCGCAATATCTTGAGTATTTAGGGTTGGAGGCACAATATCTTTGAATTCTCCCAAAATGAAATTGTCCAAATCATCAAACTCCTGTGGGTCTGAGTTTTTGATCTCTGCCAGAATGGAGTATTCCGGGTTGATGACTGTCCAAGTAATGGATTTGGATGCAGAACCCTGGATGTCAACAAAGATTGGTACAGCCTCAATCGGTATCGTGTCAGTCTCCGTAACATAGGAGAAGTGAAGCTCAGCATTAGAGGCTAAATCCCCTTCATTTTCTATATCCACATTGATTTGAATCAATTCTCCAACCTGAGGACAATTGGTACTAAATCCGATTTGGGTAAAGAAAAGGTTTGGCGCCTCTCCCACTACCAATGCCCTGCTTGCGTCATTATTGACGTAATTCAAATCGTCAGTTTCCTGATCTATATCCACAAAACTCCTCACAACCTTCACCCCCGCAGTTGGACTGCTGTATGTCGTTTCTACTGGGATTGTTGCTAATTGTCCTGCATCTAAGGCATCAACCAATATGTCTTGACCTAATTGAATATCATCAACTGTAACACGGATCTTAAATGGAGATTGAGTTTTAGAACCGATATTTTCAAAGGAGACGAAGAGATTAATTTCTTCATCCAGGTCTGGATTGAGATTGCTTGGAGAAATGTATTCTGACAAAATCCTCAAATCAGGTTGCGGTGCTCTTACTGTGATTGACCTTGTGATGCTGTTATTTGCTTCGTTACATTCAGCAAAATCATCATTTCGGTCAATCACCATCTCCAATTGGAAGGTCCCAACTTCTCTAAAGGTGTAAGGGAAGGAAACAAACTGACCGAGTCCACCATAAGATGGCTTCAACTCAGGAATGATCGTTGACCCAATCTCGGATCCATTCAACAAGAAGTCCACCCTAACTTCTTTAGCAGTGAACAAGCCAAGATTTCGGACTCTACCTGTTAGGTTTTGTTCAGTATATACTATGAACCCACCATTCCAAACAGATCCTGCTTGTCCCACTTCAAAATCCAAACAAAGCGGCATACTTGCTTTATTATCAAACTCTGAGCTTTCATCAATCAGGTTCAGTGGGTCAAGTTCTACCAAAACAGCGTTACTTCCGTCAGAAGCCAAGCTGGTTTCATACTCCACTGTGACTTCTGCCCCACTCTTTAACCCAGTCGGAACCTGCACGATTTCATTTCTCGAGACTCCTTTTTCTGAAATCTGGAAATTAACCTCGAAGGCTTCCTCGATCGATACCTGTCCGGTATTTCTCACTTTTGTTTTGACCAGGAAGGTTTCTCCTGCAGCAGGAAGACCCGGTTCAACTGATAAGTAGGTATTTGTGATATACAAGTTTGGACGTAAAACTGGAGGCGGACTGTATTTCACCGTTCTGACAAATTCATTATTATCCTCATTGTATTCGACTATACTTCCTGAACCTAAGGGTTCATCGACTTTGATTCTGATCACATGATCCTCCTGAGTCTGGAAGACTACCGAAACAGGATAAGAAATCTGAGCACATTGGTCGAGCTTTTCAAAACTTCTACTATCCACCAATTCATCATCCACATAGACGTTAACCGCAAAGGCTTCACTTGTAATTACACCTCCGATATTATCCACCTTAACCGTGAATTCAAATGGATCTTCCATTCTGGAACTAAAACCAATCAATGAAGAAGAAGGAGTCAAATCAGGAACAGTTGGATAAACTGTTACACTTTGTCCAACCGAGTTATTGCTTCTAGTTTTATCATCTACCTGATTGAATACATCCGCAATAGCAGTAAACGAGCAATTATTCTTGTTAAAGCAACTTCCAATTTCTGATGTGATGGAAACCGCAAAGTCAAATGACAATGTTTCGCCTGGAGCAAGGGAGTTGATTCCAACTTCTTCTAAAATTCCTTCACAGGTTTCATAGCGGAAAGTGAAGTTTGTCGCGGTTAATTCTCCCAGATTGGTCACTGTCGCTGTACCGGTTATTTCCTCACCTGCTAGTACCTCAGTTTGATCCAGCGTGATATTGGCTCTCAAATCAGCCTTTGCAGGGTATGGAATTACTTCTATTTGGAAAGAAGGAATCTCACCAGTCAACGTGTAATCTGTTACCGAACCTGTGAATGTATAGACTCCTGGAGTGGTCGGCATTTTGACAGATCTGCTAAATGTTCCATTCGAACTTGTAGTCGTCTGGAAAGATCCATTCTCATAGCTAAAGGAAACATTCGCTCCTGCCACATCCGGATTGACACCTTCATCAATACCAAAGTAGGATGCATTTCCAGAGATGTTTATCCATTCCCCCACATAAACTGTAGAAGAATTTGGTGTAGCCTTGGCCTGAATTCCACCCGGCAACACATAGTTGCCCACCAACACAGGTCTAATCGCAAAATTGTTGAGTTCGTTGATTTCCTCGAGCACATCGGTTTCATCAAGGACCACCTTAATCTGATAAAAACCAGCCTCCTCAAAACTGTAATCCCATGATAAATCAATATTGGATCTAGCTTCCAGATTTTCGATGACTGTGCTGAAAATTTGAGTTTCGCCATCGTAGGCAGAGACCACAAAATTTTCAGCTGGGAAATCCGAGATATTTCGAACTCTTGCAAAAATCGTGATGGTTTCGTTATTGTCAGGAGTATCGTTGGTGAAGCTGATGTTGTTGGCAAAAATCCCCACATCGAGATTGCTCACCGACACATTCGGCTGATCAATGAAGTCCGTACTCACTTGACAATAAAATTCGTTCTTAGCCACTACTCGAGCTTTCCAAGCAGTGTTATCTTTCAATCCTGAAACTCTTACTTGATAGATCTTACCATCTTTCAAATCTATATCACTCGGATCAAGTTCAGACATCGCAAAGGTCAAATCACCCGAATCTTCCGCAGAACCATTGTTATTTGCATCCAATTCCAATCTTGGATAACCTATTGCCAAATTCGAATTTTCCGGATCAGTATAAGTGATGGTGAAGGTGTACTCGGTTTCACTCGTGCCTATTTCAGGACTGATTTGTAATGGCAAAAGTTCTATTCCACACGGATAAGGGATACAAACCCCATTTTCACAAAACGACCCATCTGGACAATTTATATCCTTGCAGTTTTCTTGGGTCAAGAAAATTTCCAGTTCTTGTCCATTTTCTTTTAAAGTTTCAGTCGTAAAAGAACCATAATTTTCAGCTCCAAAGCTAAGTGTCTCACCATAGGGCACATCTACTACAAAGAATCCATTCAGATCTGCTAAGGATGTACCCAATGAGCTGGTAATTGCCGCCGGAATCGGATCATTTGTAGATAAGTCTCTGACCGTACCATGTACCCGGATTGAAGACCCCTCAAGCGGAAAGCATGAACCTGCAAAGCAAAATTCATCCGGGCCACAAACCGTACCCGCGCAGGGGTCAGGCACACATTCTCCATCCTGACAAACAAATCCATCAGGACAATCCAATTCATCGCAAGGATCTGGATTGAGGTAGACAATCAAATCCTCGTTCTCATTTACGGTGATGGACTTGATTAAATACCCAGACCGCTCAAAAGTTGCATTCAGTCCAGATAGTACTTCTATGGAAAATTTACCGTCTGATCCAGTTAAGACATCATCAAAACTCAAAGACTGGATCCTTACATTATCAAGAGGAAGGTCTGTGTCGCTGTCTCGAACTTCTCCGCTAAGCTGGTAGTTTACTGCTGTACACCTACCATTGATACACTCTTGACCTGGACCGCAATCAAAGAATTTGCAGTAGTTTTTATTGAGGTATATATCATAAGAATTGCTGGATTCGGTAATTATAGGCGTAGTATAGGATACATATAAGTTGTCAGTAAATGTCAATTGATCCGAAATCATGGTAGTAATGGCATAGTTACCGTTGACATCCGACAATTGGTCTCCGTGTGTAGAGGCCACTCCTACCGTACTGATTGGCGAGTTGGTCTCTGCATCGTAGATTGTTCCTGATATTTCTATAATAGGTGAACCTACGATACACTCCCCTTCCCAGCAATAGAAGCCCTCTGGACATACATTTTCTAAGCATGGATCTTCATCTGGATAGCAAATTCCTTGGTAACAAGTCGTCCCCTCGGGACAGTTGGTCACCAAGCACAAATCATCAGGCTCCAAGCAAAGGCCTTCTCCTGCACAGATAGTTCCAAGAGGACAATCCTGATTGCTAACGCAATTAAACCGACATTCCCCGTAAAATTCCTGACT
>NZ_JAMWZB010000001.1:176982-179444 GCF_024305035.1 Algoriphagus sp. | reverse complement strand
TCTCCGGTGATCGCGTATAATCTAGGAACACAGGATCCATTTTCACAGAAATATCCCGGAGGACAGGAAATTCCTTCACATTCAAGCGTTTCCATTTCGATAACCAAATTGGAATTGCTCGCTAAAATCGGATCCGTGGTGATGGAACTATAACCTGCAGCAGTAAATTGCAATTGTTCGCCTGAATCAATGACTACTTGGTACTGCCCATTTTCGGATGTGGTGAAAAGCGTTTCACCTCCAGAAGCCAAGCTGATGGAAACATTCTCAAGGTTTTCGAGGGAATTGAGATCCGTAACCCTCCCTGTGATAATTATTGGATCCTCTAAACATTGCCCTTGATAACAAACCGTCCCCTCAGGACAGTTAGTCACCAAGCACAAATCATCAGGTTCCAAACACAGACCGTCTCCTACACAGATAGTTCCAGGAGGACAATCCTGATTACTTACACAATTAAACCGACATTCCCCATAAAATTCCTGACTTCCAATCGGACAATAAATCCCGCTTTCGCCTGTCTCCAATGAAATGAGTAAGTCCAAAGATCCTACCCTCAAGTCAGGTAAAACTTCTGCCACATAACCTGTTTTTGAAAAATAAAGGTCTTCGCCACTCTTAATTTTGATCATGAAATAGCCCGATTGATCGGTTTTTTCAAAGATGACAGGACCACCAAACTCCCCTGATGGTTCCACTTTGACATCTGCAATAGGTTCTCCAGAGAATTTATCAACTACATGGCCTGCTAAGTAGATGGTTTCATACTCACAAATCCCCGAATGACAGACTTGGTTCTCTGGACAGGATATCTCGCAGTCGGGGATTAGAACTATTTCAAGATAGGTTCCCAAGGCTGCTACAAAAACATAATTAAGGTCTTTATAACCAATCTTTGAAATCTGTAAGGTTTCTCCATCTTTATATTCCCCAACAATCTCCAAGCTTCCATCACCATCCTCTGACAAACTTGTGATCCCTACAATTTCGCCTAATTCGTTTTTAATCAACACATTTGGGAGAAGAACACCATCTGGATCTGTCACCAAAACTGTAAGCTGATAGGTAGGCTCAAAGCACACTCCCTGAAAACAATCGAATCCGTCGGGACAGCTGGTACAAGCACATGGGTCTGTCTCGGTTTCTACAGTAACACTCTCTTGCTTAGAACAGCCATTCTCATCCGTAATCAATACCGTGTAGCTAGTGGTAGAAGTAGGTGCAACTGAGATGGAAGAGGAAGTCTCTCCAGTACTCCATTGATAGCTTACTCCTCCGCTTGCATCTAATTGGACAGGTACTCCCGGGCAAGTCAGCAAGTCTGCGGTGATTGTTGTTTCAGGAGTCGGATAGTGCTCCGTGACCAAGGTAAGTTCGTTGTTGCTTTCATTAGTGTCCTCCGGATAGTCCAAAAATACCCGGATTTCGTAGGTTCCTTTTTGGGAAAGATCAAGGGAATTGACAAATTGATACTCATCAATCGTTTGGTTGGGATCTTGAAACCTCTCATTAACATCCTCTAATAGAACCGTTTCTCCATTGATGGCTATACCCAACTTAAAATTGCCGATGGGTGGACTTGAAAACCGTTCTAGCCTGACAATTGGAAAAATAGGTTTTGTAAGATCACAATCTGACTGCAAGCCCAGTACTTCAATAACCCCAATGTCCAATAAAGATTCGGTTTTGACCGAAGAGGTGTAGGGAGGAGCCATAAAAATGGGGCCTCGGTCTGTCAAAGCAGCTTCGTAGAAAGCAAAGAAATAATTCTGAGCAGGCTCCAAACCAGAAAGGTCAAAGGATTCTAAATCTCCATTAAAAACGACAAAATTCCCCTCTCCCAATTCATCCCCTTGAGCAAATACTCCACTTTCGGAGTAACTATTAAAATCACTCGGACCGGCATCCACCGATTCTCCCTTTTTGGCCAAGACTAGTCTGGAGCTTCCATTTCCTTTTGTAAATTCGACAGTGAGAGACTCCGAAGTGATATTTGAATAGGTGGCATTGGATACTTGCACGGTCGGTCGCTCGCCAAAGGTCTCCAAAGAAAATGCATATCCGGGACGAAGGTATTGTTTGGCGCTACTCCCGTTATATTCGAATAATGCAAAGTGATAATTTGTCGATTGTTCCAGACTATTCACATTTACATTATTTCCGGTACCAGTATATAAAACATAGTTTTCTGTCCCTATTTCTCTTAGCCCATAGGTGGAAGAAGAGGAATAATTTTGAAAATCCTGTGGTTCTACATTGACCGGTCCATCTTTTCTTCCAATCAAAATTCGATTGGTGCCATCCCCCCTAGTCCATGAAATATTGAGCGAGGTATTGCTTCTGCTACTTGTAAAGGCATTACTTGATTGAACCGTCGGGCTCGAAAGTGTACTACCCGTTCCAGCCAAATAGGGATCGGTGAGGTAAAAAGTCTCTGCATCTACTCCATTGTATTCAAATAC
>NZ_JAMWZB010000001.1:0-176124 GCF_024305035.1 Algoriphagus sp. | reverse complement strand
GGTCACCGCACTTTCCTTCTTCGCAATTACAATCCTTCTGGTGCCATTTCCGCGGGTAAACTCGTAGATAAACCGGTTTCCATCAACACTTCGTGTGAAAAAATTAGTCGCTGGTACCGACGGTGCTGATGCTGTCAGTTGACTCCCCGCAGCTCCTGGACGCAAGTAAATTTTTCCACTACTCCCGTTGTATTCGAAAATCGAAAAATGGTAGGTCTTGTTGGGAGACAGATTCGTCAGATTCATACTACTCCCTGCACCGTTGTAAATTACATAATTCCCCGGGCTGATCTGCACACCATTTCCGAACGAACTGCTCCCGCCATAGCTGGACAGATCTTCAGGCTCGGCATCTACAGGCGCACCCTCCCGGGCCACGATCATTCGCGAAGTACCGTCTCCCGGCGTCCAGTTTAGCGACATCGAATTCCCCGTCACATTGCTGAAAGTCAGATTACTCGACTGAACCGTGGGACCTGTAAGGGTACTCCCCGTACCGGTCAAATAAGGATCGGTGAGGTAAAAAGTCTCTGCATCTACTCCATTGTATTCAAATACCGCAAAATGATACGTAGTACCCGGCTCCAAGCCATAAAGCCACATCGCATTTGAGGTGCCATTATGTACCACGTATTCACCCGGGGAAATCTCATTCCCCGAACCAAACACATCATTGGCCGAGTAGGTTTGACCATCTGAGGGGATAGCTGTCACCGCACTTCCCTTCTTCGCAATTACAATCCTTCTGGTGCCATTTCCGCGGGTAAACTCGTAGATAAACCGGTTTCCATCAACACTTCGTGTGAAAAAATTAGTCGCTGGTACCGACGGTGCTGATGCTGTCAGTTGACTCCCCGCAGCTCCTGGACGCAAGTAAATTTTTCCACTACTCCCGTTGTATTCGAAAATCGAAAAATGGTAGGTCTTGTTGGGAGACAGATTCGTCAGATTCATACTACTCCCTGCACCGTTATAAATTACATAATTCCCCGGGCTGATCTGCACACCATTTCCGAACGAACTGCTCCCGCCATAGCTGGACAGATCTTCAGGCTCAGCATCTACAGGCGCACCCTCCCGGGCCACGATCATTCGCGAAGTACCGTCTCCCGGCGTCCAGTTTAGCGACATCGAATTCCCCGTCACATTGCTGAAAGTCAAACCGCTTGCCTGAACTGTAGGTCCAGTAAGGGTAGAAACTGTACCTTCTAAAAATTCATCTGTTAAATATTCGGTAGTAAAATTTGACCCGTTATATTCAAATATTTTTAAATAATAGGTAGTCGAATGATAAAACCCGTAAAGCCAGGTAGAGCTTGCATTTCCTTTGTACACGACAAACTGCCCTGGAGAAATTTCGTTTCCTAGTCCAAAATTGCCTGCTATATAATCCGTACCATCCGATGGTACCGCAGTGATAGGACTTTCACTTGCAATAATTATCCTATTTTGTCCATCACCACTGGTGTAGGAAACAATAAATCGATCACCATCAATACTTCTTGATCCAAAATCAGTAGAAGGTAAAGTTGGAGCCTGCCCGAAAGATGTTAGTTGCAATGAAAAAGAAGCAATAAAAATCATAAGAATTCTCATTCTTAAAAATAGATTTTCACGGAATTCAAAATTTAAAAAACAAATACCGGAGTTTTTGGAGACAGGAGATTTTAAAATTAATTTCATAATAAGCTGGATTTTAAATCTTGATAAAATTCAAGAAAAACCTTCCATTCAAGTATAAATCCTGTAACGTATGATATCAGAATTGTAACATAACCAGCTGTTTTTGCATGTAATGGGGATAAAAAAAGCCCCAGAAAATATCCTGAGGCCTTAAAGAAGAGACTGTTCAATTAAGTGTGTCTGCTAACTTAGCAATAAATGAAGAAGAAACAGACACTTGAGGATTTACTGAAAGATCCCAAAATGAGCGAACGGTTAAAAGAGCGACTTTACAGCAAGCAGGGATTGCTTGGGAAAGAGAGTCCATTTAGTGAAATTTTGCAGCAGATGGTCAATGTTATGCTTGATGGGGAGATTGAGAGTTTTCTCAACGAAGAGCGTGCCTCTGGTCATGTGAATAAGCGGAATGGAAGGACTTCCAAGCGAGTGCTGAGCGATGCGGGTTCCTTGGATATTTCGACGCCCCGTGACCGGCAGGGGGACTTTGAGCCTGAGCTGATAGGGAAACGTGAGCGGGTACTGAACAGCGGTGTGGATGACCAGATTTTAGCCTTGTATGCCCAAGGGAATTCGGTCGAGGACGTAAGGCGTCTTCTGGAGGATATTTACGGGGTGAGTATCTCTGCAGGCCGGATTTCACAGATTACCGACAAGGTATTGCCGGAGATTCAGGAATGGCGTTCAAGAAGCCTTCAGAGCTTTTATCCGGTAGTCTATCTGGATGCGATACACTTCAAAGTGCGTCAGGATGGTAAATACACGAGTAGTGCTTTCTACACGGTATATTCTGTGGATTGGGAAGGGAACAGGGATGTCTTAGGGCTCTACATCAACACGGGTGGAGAAGGGGCCAGGAAATGGGGAATGGTAATGGAAGATCTGAAAGCCAGGGGAGTAGCGGATATTTTGGTGATCTGTACGGATGATCTGCAGGGATTTTCCGAGCAGATTCAAGAAGTTTTTCCTTCTTCGATTGTCCAAAAATGTATTGTCCACCAAATGCGAAATTCGCTGAAATATGTGGATGAAGTCGACCGCAAGGCCGTTGTTAAGGACTTACGTCAAATTTACACCTCCACTACTGAAGAGGGTGCAAAGACAGCCCTGTCGGCCTTTGAAGCCACGTGGGGCAAGAAATACAAATACATTGTAAAACAATAGACGGAAAACTGGCTTGAGCTGATGGCTTTTTTGGATTTTCCCCTATCCATGCGCAAAATGATCTATACGACCAATCCTGTGGAAGCCCTTCACCGGATCATGAGAAAACTGATAAAAAGTAAGGCAGCCTGGGTATCTGAAACGGCGCTGTTAAAACAGCTCTATTTATCAATCAACAAAAACGAAAAGTCATGGAAAAGAAAAGCGTTCGGATGGGCTTCCATACAACGGGAAATCATGGAGATGTACCCGGAGAGAGTATCACAAATAAATTAGTTTTCAAAGGGGAAGCTTCGTCGGCCTACGGCCTCCTCTGCTTCCCCTTTGAAATATAAACTTAAACCTAGGCACAGTTAATTGAACTATCCCTTAAAGAATTAGAAAACACAGTGGATCAATTTATCCGCTCCAGATAAAATTCTCCTTCGCTGATCAACACCGATTCTTTGGTAATCATATCATATACCCGACCGGAGAAAGTTCCTTTCGCCTCCTTTTCAGTAAGCTCGGTTAATTCGAAAGTAGGGTCTTCTTCATCAACATCAGAAACATAAGTTTTACTGTTGCTTTGCGTGTAGTAGCCTAAACTAGCCCCCCGAAGTCCGTATCCAGTAGATTCGAAAGGCTCCAAAAAATTATAGCTACCCACCCGAATTTCCTGATCGTCTTTGATGGCAATATTGAATCCTTCAGGGCTTCCGTTATCTTCCTCATTAAGCTCACCTCCTATAATGCTGGCCTCGAAGATTCCTGGGATATAACTTCCCACCATAATATAGAGCATATCCGGGTTAGTAAATTCCCTTAACTCTCCGTCTACTTTTGCACGAATATAATAGGGGTATTTTGCATTTCCTGCCGGCTGAATTTCACTTTCATGATCAGTAAATTCATTCGAATTTTCTGATCGTTCAGTGCAAGAAAATATCAGAAGAGGAAGTAAAAGGAGTAGCTGCCAGAAATTGTAATTTAGTTTCGTTCTCATATCAATATCGCTGGAAATCGGTTAAGACCATTCGATCCTTAATTTTTCTATTTAAGTCTACAGAGAATAGAGAATCATGCTGAACTCGATAGTTCACCTCTTGCTTAAGGTTGGTTTTATCCCAGATTCCTGCCCATTTTCTAGTTCGACCATCCATGTATGTTTCAACATCAATTAGATTCCAACCCTCCTTTATTCGAGCGGAAACCAATTTCTGAAACCCTGAGGATTCATAATTTCTGTTGAGTAACCCATCATTTCCTTCCACCCATACCCCGCACCATTTTTGTTGCCCATTCGAATAGTACACTTCGATATCAATTAACTTATACCCTGACTTTCCTAATTCTTCCCTCTTTTTACCAAATTCATCAGGGGAAAATCCGCGATAGAGTGCATACTTTCCTTTGCCTGGCAAAAACAATCCTGCATAAAGTCTTTTTGATCCTTCCATGTAGGTTTCCAGATCCACTAATCGATACCCTTGTTTACTCATTTCCTGCCATTTTTGATTGAACCCCTCCGAATCAAAGTTTCGCCACATCGCTTGTCTTTGGCTCTGCTTTTTGAAAATCCCATCCCAAACGCGTTTATCATTATGCATGTAGGTTTCAAAGTCCACACAGACATACCCGGCATCTCTAAGTAATCTCCATTCATCACCAAATGATTTGGTGCTATATCCCCTCCTTAAAATGGTATTCTGATCTCCCAAATGCCACACCGCGACAATTGGTTCGTTGCATGGATTGTTGGTATTCCTATTATCGGTATCTGAAAAATGGAAAGGTTCAGTTTCAAAAGCCCGGTTACTAATTCCTGTAGCCCTAAAAATCCTATTAATGATATTATCTCTAGTTCGAGAAGCATATGCTCCACCATTGACTGCAATAACAATCCCATTATCTGCCTCGGTACTAAAAATCATTTTGGTTCGCATATCGTCATGAGCACCTCCATGTTCAACAAATAATTCAGAACCTAATTGGACTCGCCTTAATCCTAAGGAGTAGTTGTTATTATTAGTAAACGTTCTGCTCCATAGGTCTTCTGTATTGGCCAAAAGGTCATCATTCATCAAGCCAACCATGAATTTTCGCAGATCATCTATCGTGGATAAAAAACCACCTCCAGGAACCTTCCAAATGACATCACTCCCATCTGTTTCAGTCAGCATATCATCACAGAATTTATTGTAACCGGTCATTTGACGGTTAGAATTATAGGTCAGGGAGCTCAAACCTAGTTTATCTTTGATATGAGCATTAATATAAGCATCAAAACCACCCCCCTGCTGGTCAATAACAGCTCCCAATAAACTCGTACCAAAAGTTGAATACCGAAATTGAGTCCCCGGTGTAAAAGCCAATGAACCTGAGCTAAACACCTCTACCCCCTCTTCTGCATCATAGGCCTCATCCGCATCTCCAGTATAATTATTCCTATTATATTGTTGATAATGCCTGATTCCACTTCTATGGGACAAAAGATGCTCTACGGTGATCAAGTTTTTATTATCTCTTGTGGGCCAATAATCAACCAGATCCGAAACCCGGTCACTAAGATCAATCGCTCCATCCTCAACCAATTTATGAATAGCCACAGCAGTCACAACTTTTGAAATGGACGCCCATCGAAATAAATCTGTATTCCGGAAAGGGGTTCGATTTTCTACATCCCTATAGCCATAGGTTTTTTGGTGAATGGTACGTCCATTTTGTACCACAGCAACAGCTACACCTACCAAGTTCCCATAAATCATTTCTTCTTCTACAATGCGATCTATGGCAGCAGTAGTTTGTTTTTCTGAACTAGAATCCTCCGTTGAATTGAAAAAAGAAGGAACTAGAATGAGTAAAAGGACTGGAAGAAGTTTTATCGAAAGGACCGTTCGATTCCAGACAAACAGATTATTTATCTTATTTTTCATGTGTTTATATTTTTTCTATAACGGCCACATGGAATCTAGCGGAATCGATAGTCATATCAGTGTGTGAATTTTTAGTCATGCTCGATTTTATGGGGTTATAATTGATTTTCAAAGGTCACATGGAATCTCACACATTTTACAATCATCCCGGTGTGAGACGGATACGTCATGCTCGATTTCATTAGTACAGTAGTTAGAAATTGGTTAAAATTTTACCAGCCATATGCCTCGATAATTGCATTGGCTAACTCATAGCGGAAATTGGTATTACTTCCATTGGTTAAGACCACAATTCCTGCACTAGAAATCCTTCGGTCTGGATCATTGATAGTCGGAAAACCAATTATAAAACTTCGGTACCCATTGTTTACTCCACCATGGCAGTAATATTCGTTATTTGCATTTATACTTGGATCCCTTGTATTAGTACCGAGCCCATTTTGTATTTTTAAAGCATGCTCCTTGGTAATGACAGGTCGTCCCTTGTAAACCCCTCCATTATTGATGGTTAGTAACAGGTTAGCCAATTCTTTGGCATTGGTATAAAGGCCTGCAGCAGCAAACTCAGGGTAGCGGTTTCGCACATTTCCCTTATTGTAGCCCCAGGTGAGTTCTTCAGTTTTGTAACTATTTTCTGGAGATACTGTAAAGGCACTTTTTTGCATACCCATTGGATTTAAGATAGTTGACTTCATCCATCGTTCATATGGGCTACGAGTAAGGTCAGCGGTTAATTTTTGTAAGACAGTAAATCCGGGTCCAGAATAGTAATCCCTTCTAGCCGTATCAGCTTGGTAGGCAATCGTAATCTTTTCGCTATTTGCGGGATTATCACCTTCTAAAATTTGGGTTAAGTTTGGAAGTCTAGATGCTGGAATGCTTTGGGCATATCCTGAATATCCGCCACCCTGTAAAGGATCAAAAACCCGAATTCCTGGCAAAGAGACGTCAGCACCATCTATCCCACTTCTGTGATTCAAAATTCCCTCTAGGGTAATGTCATCAGCTGTAAAATTTTTCAAACCACTGTTAACCGGTACTTGATAATTCGTGAATGAATCTTGAATATCTTCATCCAGCTCAATTGAAAAGTCCTCGGTTAGTTTTACCCCACCCACAGCCGCTACCACTTTACTTACAGAGGCCGCTTGAAACATGGATTCGGAGTGCACCGCATGGGTCTTGTCCCCATTTTTCAAGAATCCGTAGCCAGTTGACCAAACAATTTGGTTATTCATCACCACTGCAATACTTACCCCAGGAACATTTAGCTCCCTCATTTTTTTCCAAATATCAGGACTCACTGAATTTTCGAAATTTCGGATGGGATCTGAAGGAATTTGATTGATTCTTCCATTCGAAATGATCGACCATCCTCCAGTAGGAGTAAACATGACCAAATCAAGTCGCTCCTTGTTCCCACGCATCGTATTCATTTGTTTAAATGCTTCATTATCAATATTTCGAGCAAAATGGTAATCATCTGCAATCACCAACCACCCTCCAGAAGGGGTAAATTCTAGATGATGAATTTTCCGGGTGGCAGATTTTCCCGGTACAGGCGATTGGGAAAGGTTAGTTAAAATTTGATAGCATTCATCATCAATATTTCGTGCAAAAAAAGTCCCGTCTTCTGCCAGAATCACCCAAGAATTTTCTGTCCGAACAGAAGAAGGAAATACCACTTTTCTGATTTTTTTCCCTCGATTTTGAAGAGATTGTATTTGCTGATGAGCCTCATCGGGAATATTTCTTGAAAAGGTAGTTTTGTTGGTCACAATTATCCAACTATTCCCGCCCTTGGGTGGAAAAGCCACATGTTTTATTTCATGACCGAGTTTCTGAAATTCCTGGATCTTCTCATAGCATTCCTGGGGGATGTTTCTGGAAAAACTTTTTCCATCCTGAGTGGCAACTACCCACCCGCCATTGGGAGCAAACCCCACCGTATTTATCCCTGCTGAAATCAGCTTCCCTATTTGGGTATGTGCTTCATTGGGAATATTTCTGTTAAAATGAGTCTGGGAATTTGCTAGCTGTTGTATTGAGAAGAATAGTACTGTGATAACGTTTATTAAAAGTGACTTTTTCATAGTTCCGGTTCGTGTCATGATTTAAAAAAACTTCCCGATCCAGCGAAATTGACTCGAGTCATCCATATTTCGTATGGTGATCTTGGATGGAAAAGATCCCCTAATCTTCGGATCAGTTTCATACACTTCCTCGATGTCGTATTGCACCCAATTAAAACCCGGCTCCAAAGTCAATTTAAATTGATATTCCTGAAGAATCTCCTCTCCTTGATAGGGCATTTTTGAGCTGGCAGAATAATCCAGGGTAATTGGTTCTTCCACATAAATAATATTTAAATAAGATCCAATCACCGCATTGTTGTAGGCTGAGTCTTCTAACCAATTCTTCACTTCTTCACTGGTCACCGGAAATACATTTCCTGCCCAGCGATTTCTACTGGCCATAATGGAGATATAAGGATTTTTTAGCGCTATTACATCTGCCAACAACCCAAAATCATCTCTGGAAAATGCACCATCAAAAGCCGTATGTAGTCCTCCAAAAAATACCGCCATATCCTCTTCAGCCATGTCTGCGGGTAATGTTGCTTGAGACAGATCTATCGAAAAGTCCCCTCCCTTGTTTACCGTTCCAATCTCAATGGGAAAATCCGCTCCCAGCGTAAACAAAGCCAACTTCATCTCGGGAAGTTTATCAAATCCCTCTACTGTTCCCACCACGGGTTGAGTGGTTTGGTGAGCAGTTTGTACGGTCATGGACATCAGTCCAATTGTCAAGATTCCAAGTAGTTTTTTCATTAGTTTTAGTATTAAAGTTTATTTAACAGGGTAAATAATTACCCATTTTGTCCATCATTCCAATGAGTTTACTGAGTCCCCCCATGACTTCCTCAGGTTGGCCGGTCATTCCTCCGTGAATCCATCGGGCAGCATCACATGCATCCATCTGCAAAGCCTGAAGTACGTCTTGCTCCAAATTACTCGTATCCATGGTTTGGATGGCATGGGATGCGATTGCGTACAGCTTAATGAGAATCAATTGATACCCAATTAAGCCAATACTCCGTCCTGGATTTTGTTTAAAATGACGTGTATAGGCCCTTAAAACCATATTAATATCGTCGTAGCGGGTGTAAACTTTTCGCTTTCCACCACCGGTTTGATCTGGCAAAATACCCAGGAGCTCTCCAGTCTTCTTATCAATTTGCCAAAAAGCCAAGGTGTCTAGCTCCCTTCCAAAAATCTTCAATTCCGAACCCGCACGGCTCCAATATTGCTTGATGAAGTTAGCATGCGGGCCATTCTGAAGTTGCTCCTCAAACCAATTCTCATTTTTGGCTTCTTCGTTACTGATTAAATCAGCACCATTCAAAAGATTTAAGGTACTTTGTTCAAAAAATGCTCCTTCCAACAACGCTAAATGAACAGTCTTTTTAAGATTTATCCGAAAACTTTTCTCCAAGTCCTCTGATATCGTCACAAAATTTGCAGTCGGTAAAATATCTACTGCATCTTCTGAAAATTCTTGATTGATTCCCGTGGATCGCTTGACGATGACCATTCGAATCCCGCTGGCAAAAATCAAGGAATCCTCTGTAACTTGATCCGGTAAAGGTGCCAAAAGATGAATCATCAGGGGATCATAAGTCCAACTAGACTTTTCCACTGCTTCCAGCGCCAGATCGAGATTTTCCGCTTTGACTGCATCCATCCAGGGCTGTTTGCTCAGCCTATATTCCAGTAATTCATTCAAGGCATTGGCAAAAGTGGGTCCCTGCCCTTCCACACCGATGATGACCGAACCAAAAAGCAGGTTGCGAACCTCATCGGAGTGTTTTTTCCCAATCTGGACCTCTTCCCCGATCACCGGATCCCAACCTGCCAAGACTCGCTCAGTTATGTGATTCCCGATTTTTATTTTCAAATAAATCCCAATCACTTTTGGGCCAATCGTTTGGGATTCTTCCCTAAATTTAAATTGATAAGTTTCACGGGTACTAACTCGATCGTTGTCAACAGAAACCTTAATTTCATTGGTTTCCGATTGAAGTGAACCATGGAACGTGAATACATAAGCAGGCAACTCCAATAATGAAAGCTGCTCCAAAATCTCCTGCTGGGCGACTCCTTGGTCCTGAGCATTAATTATGTTGCCTTCACTGGAGACGGCCAAATTTTCGAAAACCTCCTGACTGCTTTCTCGAGTCGAATTAAATACATCCAAAACAATCACCGGTGGACCTGCTCGAAAAGCTTCCAAATCTCCATCTTTCAGCTCATCCTTATTATCCCCATCGGTGGCAAAAAGGATCAAGTCAAAGGATGTTTGACTGGCTTTGCGGAGCCATTGATACAAAGATGAATCGGTGGCCCAACTAGTCACCGAAGCTTTAGGGAAATCCTGCCGGATTCCCACCTCCAATTTTTCCAAAAACGCTTCCATCCCCTCGTTACGATATTCAAGAGGCATACTCAACGAGGTATCGTAAAGGATCAACACTTTAGGAGCTGTTTCATTGGACTCCATTAAAGGGCTGAACGGAAGGTCATTTTCCCAAAAAGTAAAATTAGAGGCCATCAAACCCTCTACCCGTTTTCCGTGTTCATTGGTCGGCCAAATCTCCATTTTTACCATAGAGGGAAGCCCCGCAGTAATTTTTAATGTTAATTGTGCGACATCCTTAACCCTGGTAGATTCCTCTACCCAATCGATTGGAAAACCGTTGACTCGAATAGTTTTTGCTTTTTCATCAACCTGGATTTTCTGACCCTCCAGGGTAAATGTTTCCCCAAGTTGCGACAATCCTACTTTTTCCTCTTGGGAAAGATCGGGACTCTCTATACTCAAGGCAGGTGAAAATATCCGAACCTGCTTAAAAGTGGTACTTGCCTGCTCCATCCAGTCCAATCCATGAAAAAAACCTAAATGCAGCTGCCTCCCAATCAGATCTTTAGCCTCATAATTTTTGGTTAAAAGAATTTTATCTTCTGTTGGTTCTATATTGTCTCGATAGCTCAAACTAAGCTCGACCTGATCCAAAACATATTCCGCAGGATCAGCACTTCTGACGGGGCTTCCGGCATTAAAAGCTTCCCCAAATGGAATGTCCGGATCAAAGAGATGGGCAATTAGGGTTTTATTTTCCCATTGAAACTGAACAGCGGGACATCGGGAATCATCCCAACGAAAATCAAAATCATGAAACCGGATCTTTTCTTTCTCAGGAATGAGATCCCAAAGTCGATCGGCCAATTTTTCAGCATCCTTCTGATCAGCATTAATAAAAGTGAGCTCCTGAAGGTCTGATTCGGAAAGCTCCAGCATATTCATCCATCGCTCATATTGACCCTGGTTCAAGTCTGGTAAAATTTGATTTTCATTAGGCCGAAAAAACAAGGACTTAACCATTTTCTCATCAAAATCAGTTCGCTCAAAAACGACCTCAGCCTGAATTCCTGACTCCTCGAGAAGTTGCCTTAAAACCTCTGCTTTTTCCCTTGGGGTAGCGAATCCATCCCTCAAAACCCCTCTAATCCCTGCACGCATCGCCGTACCCATTCCCCTTAATGAAGCTTCATTAGCGGGAATCAAAAAGATAGAATCTCTTACAAATGCTAACATCTGTTTGGGATCCCTACCCTCTTTAACTCGTTGGTAAGCTTCAATCAGACAGGATGGACTAGTTTGGATCAGCTGTTGCATCTCGCGCCAAACCTGAAAAACTCCTCCCTCCAGATTTTCGGGACGAAGCTCAGCGTCATCACAGGAGGCCAACCAGCCCCCTGTAGATGACACTAACCCAAAAAAAGCCAGTTTCTTGAAAAATTCTCTTCGATCTGAGGAATAAGACATGGTTAAAAAATTAGATTAAAAGTTTTTAAACCATTCTTCAAAACGATCTCCCAAAATGGGGACTGGTTCCATCCGACCGTTTACGGCGTGAATCAAGCCCATCACCCACATGTAAATCATCACCACCAAGCCTAACAGATAAATAATCCAACCCAGAATGGGGATCAAACTAATAATCACCAGGACCAAACCGACCACTACCAAGCCCAAGGATTGCTTGATGTGAAACTTAGTAAAGGGATACTTTTTCTCATTGTTCATTACAAATGCGATAATCAAACCAATCACCGTGATGTAAGCAATGATCGCCTCTGTTTTCCCCTCAGGAGAGGAGGCTACCGTTAAATGTTCTTTAGATTCTTGCATAGTTTTTATAATTAGTCCATAGTCAATCCTTCATCTCCCGGTCTCATTCGGAAAGTAAAGTCTCTGATGGTGATTTGATGAGAGCCGTTAAACGTAGCCAAAGTCATGGATGCCACCTCTCCGGTAAGCATATCCCCTTCGGTTTGGATCATGACCGAATTGGAGGTGTTTTCAAATCGATAATAAGACACATAATCCCGCTCTTCGGCATCATTCCAATAGCTGACGATTGCATAGCTATCGTATTGCTGCAATTGATTGATGTAAGCGGTGGTATAATCATTGGATTGGGCCCAAGGCTTAAGTTCGGGAGCTTTAATCGTTACCGAGAGTACATCCCCCGCTCTAGGGTTATCATCCGGCGGATAAAAATTAAGGGTCATCGTTCGGTCAAATTCCGTAGCCGTAACCATTAAATACGTATCAAAATCATCGGTCAACAAAGTTTCCCCTTCGGTCCCTACATACTTGGATTCATCGTAAACAATGCTTCCAGTGACATCACCGGTGACATCGACGGAAAAATATTCATAGTCAAAAGGCTCCATGTCATCCTCCTTCTGACATGAAAAAATGAAAATACTGAATACTAAGAGTAGTAGTTTGCTTTTGCAGTTCATGGTTTTTATCGATTAGAAATTGTGTATTCATAGGATTCAAAAGCGACACATTCCATGGTGGCACTTCCGTTTTTTTTGCCTTTGTTTTCCTTGTCCTCCATCTCCATATACATCATCAGACTACCTTGATGCTCTTCTACAAAGCGCTGCATCTCTGGAGGAAGATTTCCTTGTGTGTTTTTAAAAACATTATCAAAATTGGCGGGCATGTCAGTGGCAAAATAGACCGTGAACTTGTACTGCTCATTTTCCATTTGCCTGCCGATGCAGTCATAGCCCAGAAACTCCTTGTTTGGAAGCTCAGTAAGGGTAAAATCTTGATATTCTTCCATGTACTCTTCTTCTTGGTTATCCATGTTTTCGGCAAGATCCATTGAAGTGGCGATGGGGTTCCCGTCGATGTAGTTCACAATGACTTTTCTGTCTTCATCGATGATCGAAAAAAAATCCATTCCCATATCCATTTTGTAGCCCAGGTAGGACTCATTGGGGTTGAGGAAATAATCAAACTGCATTTCACCGGCAGAAGTGGACATTTTCATCGCATAGCGGTATTCGAAATAATAAGTATCAGGGAGTTCGGCAACGTCCACGGGCTTCCCTTTACCCCCACCTTTCATCAATCCTTCTAGATTTGGATTAAGGATTTTGTCCAAAGCATTTTCAGTCATTTGACCCGCCTTATCGGCAGTTTTATATTCAATGACTTCTTTGGTTCGTTCCTCAACTCTTTTTTTAAGATTTTTGAGAAATTGAGCCTCCGCCATCGGGACACTGCAAACCAGCGCCAGCAAGATTAAAATTGATTTTTTCATGGTCGTTCAAATTTTGATGGGATAAAGTTCTCGTTTGAGCTAAAAATGGGATATCAATAATGTATCAAATGATATAAAAATGGTAACATCACCCCTCCAACTAAGCAGAGGGGCGATTTTGATTAATTCAGCAATTCAAAGCGAACCCAAATAGCTGCTTTTTCACCTGCATTTCCTGCTTTAATGGGACCTTCAAGAATGTATTTACCACCCGTATCCGGAACATTGGTCAACCAAAGAGTATGGGTAGCTCCAAAATCTGAAAACCGGTAGGCACCCTGAGCAATTTGTCCATCAGGAAAAGTTTTGGTAGGATTTAAAGCTTTGATTCCAGACAAAACATCCAGAACTTCTCTTAACTCTACCCCTATAGAACTGTCGTGGATTACTTTATCATTTGATCCAGTATATTCCTTTAACCAGGTGTAGATTTTCATTTCCTGTTTTGGATCGGTGTAAGCATCCCATGGAATATCAAAAATAAGGGTGTTGTTGATTTGAAAAGGGTCCCGAGAGGTTCGATTCTCCCGAACATGAAGTTGCTTATTTACTCCTCCACCCATCCAGCAGGTGTAAGGACCAGATATTTGGTTTCGGCTAGGATCGCCAAAACCACAGGGGGCCCCTGGGAATTTGTTGATTTGGGTACTGCTGGGTTGAAATACTTTTCCCTGGGCTTTGAGAACTACTGCCATTTGCAACCCGTAATCATCTGGGTCATCTCCACCCCCATCTCGACCATCGACATTTTGGATATCTGTTAACGTCATTTTCAATTGGTAATTTCGTTTTTCCACGCAGGTTTCAATTTCCTGAATCATCGAATTGTCCATACCCACTTGCTGATTCCATAGGTTTTTTAATTCAAATCCAATGGGTAAAGCATATCTGTGATTCCCTGGCTGGGAGGTAATCCAATTTCCAATATTTGGGATTCCTTCATCCTGTACATCTACAATGGTATTTGCTGCACTAGAACTTGTACCTCCATACATAAATGCTTTGATCTCTACTTCGCTATTGTCATAGAGTTGACTGTATAGGGCATTTAATTCTGTTTTTGAAATACCTGAAAAACCAGAGCTAGCAGTTACTGTAGCGCCATACTCTTGTATAGATCGTTTACTTTTAAAGAGCACCCCTCCTTTTCTCCCATAGTCTACTTTTGAGATATAAACGTAATCTTTATAAGGCACCGGGTCCGAAGTTTTGAAAACAGCCTCCGCATCAAGACCATCCACTTCAAGTGAAAACATATATTGGCTAAATTCTACCAAATAATAATGGTAGTTTTTCTGTGTTCCTGCCTCTATACCTAACGAAGCTGCAAATGAACCTAATCCACCTGAGTACCTACCGGTAAGCTTAAAGCTTAAGTCTTCCCGACTTTTTATCTCGGTCATTCTAAAACTCATATTAGCAGCCACCGGACTCGCATTTTGGGAAATCAGCTGATTTTCCGCCTCAGAGATTTTAGATTTTTGCCGGGGATCCGGAATCGTAATGTAAGTCTTACTTACATTACGTAGGTCTGGCGTGGAAATGGTTATGGGATATCGATCATAATTTTCCTCGATTTGATAGGAGCCATTGACAAAACTTCTTGCCTTTAAAATTATTCCTGGCTTCAACCAATCCGGTCTTGAGCCTACCGGCATTTCTTCGAATCTCTTAATTTTAGACTCTAGGTTTAGTCGTTCCCGGGTACAATAAGCGGTCGAAGTATTCCGATCACTTAATTTTCGTACATCGGAGTTATGCGTATCGCTAAGTGAACCGCTGTTGATTGCCATTAGACTTTTCCTTCCCCCGGTGGAGGTGGGGCTCCCTTCAGTAATTGTGGCAAATACATCCATAGGGGTCACTGATGTAATGACAGTCATGGGCTGTAATTCATAAATAGGAGCTCCAGTTTTAGGGTCTCGCTTAATGGGTGCTGTTTTTGGTTCTCGTTTAAGAGGGATTTTTGATTCCGTCTTTTTCTTGGTTCGTGGGTTTATTTGTCCCTGTCCCTGAAGACTGAATGTTAAAAAAAGCACTAGAATGACCAGTTTGGTCAAACTAAAATTGATCTGGTTTTTAATGGATTTTTTCATAACTGATACCTTTGGTTAAAATTTAAATCGATGTAAAACTCCTGTTTAATCCTAGGTTCGGATGAAAAAATCCCACCTAATCCTATCAATTATGCATCATAGCTTTGGGTAGATGACCTTTCAGAATAAAAAAAAGTCCTAAAATTAATTTAGGACCTTTCAATTTCATCAAATGGTTAAAATCATTCAATTTGAAAGCTGAATTCAACCGGTGAAACTGATCCTCGGATTTCACCCACTGGGACCATTTCCAGTCGTACAGTGTACTTCCCCTTTGGAAGATTGGAGTCCAACTTAGGCCAATCTAACCTGGGAACGGGCATTTCATAAACTTCACTCTGTAAGGCTGGGATCAAATCAAAGGCCTCAATCGGCACATACATATCTCCGGGAAGCCAGGGCCAATTTCCACGGGAGCTGTGATGGATCGTTTTTCCATCTTTGATCAGCGTGGTTTTCATATCAAAAAGAACAATGCCTCGCTTTCCTACCTGATCAGCATTGTACGAAAACAGGATTTTGTATTTGTTCTCTTTGAAACTTTTGAACAAATCAACAGGAACAGTTTCTTTGAGAACCTGACCATTGGAGAATCCCTCGATCCGAATTCTACCCTCTAACGATTGGGCAGAAAGGGAATAGGATCCGAAGAGCATGGCGAAAATTAGAACATGTTTTTTCATGATTTTAGTAATTAGGGTTGATGAAAACTTGCATTTGATGAAAAATCCCAAAGTTGGGATAAACTAAGCCCAAAGCCTTTGATTTGGAATAGATACCGATTTTGATCCAAAAATTCGATCTCTGAAAACTGCTGAGATTTATTTTCAGATTCCCGAACTCGCAATCCTTCACGGAGGTAAATCCGGGTTTGTTTATCCCCTTTGTTCTCTTCGATATCCAGCTTGAGACGATCTTTTGCCGCCTGAATTAAAATGGAACCATTTTGCCCTGCTCCATCCATTATTTCCACTTTTACACCTAAATCTCTTAATTCACGATGCTGGTATTCCGCCAAAACAGAAACAATCCCTGAGTCCTCCCGGTGACCTGATAGTAATTGAATTCGATAATAGTCCCCCACCGTTTCAGGCACCCAGCTTTTCAATACTTCTTTGGAAATAGGTATTTTTTCTTCCAGAGGAATCCCTTCGGTTACAGTTTGATTTCCACCAGAATCTCGGCGACTTTGAGATTCATTGATCACTTTTACAGGAGGTTCTATTCGATCCATGAAACGCTCGGTTCGCTGGCAAGCTGTACCCCAACAAAGCGCAGAAAAAATCAATAGGCCCCAGAGGAAATAACGTTTCATTGAGAAAGAGAGATAGGATCTAAAATTTTTTGGAATTCCCAAAAAATGTCTGGGCTCATTTGCTCTCCCTGAAAATCAAAATAAAACCGTTGATCCAGTGCATACTGTAAAAAAGCTTTACCATCTGCTGGAGTATGCCGCTCAAAAGCTTTGATGCCATTAGAAACATAGACTTTGGCATAGCCATCGAGCAAGGGCTCATCATACTCCTCTCCCAAGTTTGCTTTAATCATTCCATTCACTGCCACAACCAAAGGTCCTTTACCATCCAAAACATCTAGGGTAAATCGCTTCTGAGGATTTTCATCATGAACATACCTGACTTGTACTCTAGGAAGGTCTCCATATTCAGTTGATGGATTTTTTTCTCGGGTAAATCCCGCATGGTTCATGGGTAACCAATCCAGCAGTTCCGATTTTGAAACAGGACCTGAGGCAACCGAAGAAGAACTTTCTTCAGCTTTTGAATCCGAACTTGTTTGAATTGAAGGGGTTGGTTCGGAGTCATTTTTCGAATTTTTATTTCCCTCGCAAGCTTCTAATCCAATAAGAGCAATTCCGAGAATAAGGTGTAAATAGCTGGGCGTTTTCATTAGTTGTTAGTTTGGAAATTGATTGTTTTGAAGCTCATCAAAAGCCCCATAGATTTTATCCGGCCCCACTTGATTGCCAAGAATCCCCACGTGGTACCGTTGATTTTGAATGTATTCAAGTTGAAAATCCTTTCGCCCTTTTCTGGTTTTACTGACAAAAAGAATTCGCTCACCTTTGTGGTCGTTGATCTCGGACCGGAAATCATCTCCAGATTCGTTTCGAACAGTTTCTAGCATTTTATACACGGCATTGACGTGTTGAAACTGATTATATCCTGCACCATCGATCACTTCCAGTCGCAACCCGGGATGCTCCTTTCCTTCTTTATGACTGTAAAATGCGATAAAGCCATTCAATCCCGGTTTAGGTTCCTTAGATTGCAAAGGAAATCCTTGAAGAGTGGCAGGTACCCATTCCAAATACTCCTCCTGCGATAGAGGCTGCTTTTCCATCAACCTCATCAGCCAAGTTTTGGAATTCTGAGATTCCCCATCACTTTGGGTTAAAACTTCCCCCAGTTGCTCAGTTTGACTGGTGGTTTTGGTTTCCCCACAAGAGGAAAATATCAAGAAGATAAAACAGGCATAACTAATCCATTGATGTGCTTTCATAGCCGTCTTGATTTTGGTGTAAATGAGGAAGGCAAGGTAGCCGCCAAAAAAAAATCGTGATAAAAATCCTGTAACAAATGATCCTACTACTGTAACAATAGGCTAAAAACAGGGCCAGATGAACTGAAAATCTGGAAAATTAAGTAGAGTACCAACTCTCCAAAGAAAAAATCACTTCCGTACCAGCGTGCCCCATCGGGCCCTCTTTGTGGTCGAGTATTTCAAAATGATAATAAACCCGCTCGTTTTGGTTGAAAAGCTCCAGCCTTTCTTTGGACAAACTCATCCCGATCGATTCCTTTTTCATCTTGCGCTTGGAATTGATTTGTTGAGAAGCCTTCCGACCGATTCCATTATCCCTAATTGAAAGTAGGTAACCACTCCTCTGCTTTTTTAACTTAACACAAATCCACTTCTCTCCCACTTTGGTCATTAATCCATGCCAGATTGCATTTTCAAAAAAAGGCTGCAATACTAAAGGTGGAATTGGAATTTCATTGAGCCGGACATCCTCTGCTATATCCAGTTTAAGTTCAATTCCTTCTTCAAATCGAATCGATTCCAAGCTTAAATAAAGTTGGGCAATCTCTAACTCCTCTCCGAGTGAAATTTTGGTTTTTCGTGAGCTTTCCAAGACCAAGCGGATCAATTTGGAAAAGCGGTTCAAATACAAAATTGCTCGATCCTTCTCTTGGTCAATGAGAAAAACTTTAATCGAATTTAGCGCATTGAAAATAAAATGAGGATTCATTTGGCTACGCAGTGAGCGCAAATGAAGTTCGGTGATTTCACGCTCGTAAAGGGCTTTGATTCGACTCATCCGCTCAGTTTCCGCATCGGACTCCAGCTCAATTATTTTTTCCTCCTTTTGAATGATTTCATGCTGAAGCTGACGATTCAATCGACCTCGCAAATCATCATTCTCTTTATAACGAAGGACCAATTCATTTTGAATTCGTATTTTTTCGTCAAAAATCACGCGCTGCTTTAACGCCAAGGCATAGGTAAAGAAAAAATTCTCAATCAAAATACCTAGGTAAAAAATGTAGTAATATTTATCCGTAAAGGCAGTCCCCCTGTCAGCAGCTAGTAGCCCAAATAAAAACGAAGCAATTCCTATGGTTAGAAAACCACAAAGAATCGGGCCTTTTACTTTTTCCTCAGTTCGGATGATCAGGAAAATTCCAATGAGCATAAACACAAACGTGATTGGCATAAACCCGAAGAAGTAAAACTGTCTCATCAATTGGTAGCCATCCCAAATAAAAATTCCTAAAAAAAATACCAAATAAACCAAGGAAATGAAAACGGTATATCGGAGGTAAAATTTGATGAATTTGGGATAGTAGGATTTCAGTTGTAAAATCTCAATCAAGAAAAAAGAGAAGACAATAAAGCTGATAAATTGTAACGGAGTAATGGTCAGTCTAAAAAATTCGGGAAAAGAAAAATAAATATCCTTTAAAAAACTTCGGTAAGGCCTTCCAATCAAAGCCACCGCATTGACCAAGGAGTAAATGCTGTAATGTAAAAAGTACTTTTCCTTGTTTTTGATATAAAGAATAAAGTGAAAGACTGCTAGGTAAAACAAAATCGAAATAGCCATGAGTGCCAGCCCATTTCGGTTACTGTTTTCAAGAAATAGCAGCAAATCACCCAAAATTCGATACATCTAGCCTTTCATTTACAGCCAAAAAATAACTTCCGTACCCGAATCCTCGGCAAGAAAATGATCAATAATCTCGAAGTGATAATGGACAGATTCATTCTTATTGAAGAGTTCCAACCTATCCTTGGATAGACTCATCCCGATGGATTCCTTTTTCATGGTTCGCTTAGAATTGATCTCTTGCGAAGCTTTCCTTCCAATTCCGTTATCCCGTATGGAAAGCATATGCCCCCCTTCCTGTTTCTTCAGCATTACCCTTATCCATTTTTTCCCAGCTTTATTCATTAATCCATGCCAAATCGAATTTTCAAAAAAGGGCTGTAATACTAAAGGAGGAACGTCAATATGATTGAGTCGAACATCTTCGGCTACTTCCATTTGAAACTCAATTCCATCATCAAAACGGATTGATTCCAAGGTTAAATAGAGTTGGGCTATTTCCAACTCCTCTCCAAGTGAAATCTTCGTTTTCCGTGAGCTTTCCAGTACCAAACGAATCAATTTGGAAAAGCGGTTCAAATATAAAATCGCCCGATCCTTATCATTTTCTATTAGAAATACTTTGATTGAATTCAGTGCATTAAAAATAAAATGCGGATTCATTTGACTCCGCAGTGATCGCAAATGGAGCTCAGTGATTTCCCGCTCATAATGAGCCTTGATGCGTTCCATTCGTTCAGTTTCAGCATCTGCTGCCAAAGTAATAATTTGTCGTTCCTTCAGGTCCAATTCACTCTGAAGTCGCTGATTAAGCATTTCTCTCAGTTCCTCGTTTTCCTTTAATTTAATGACCAACTCTTCCTGAAACCGAAGCTTTTCTTTATAAACCTCTCGCTGTTTTATCGCCAGTGCATAGGTAAATAGAAGATTTTCTACCAAAACACCGATGTAATACACATAAAAATTCTGATCGATCACTTCTGCAGGTTGACCTACAGTCAACACCGCTGACAAAATGGCTCCTACTCCTAAAAATAAAGATCCTGTTAAAATATATCCCTTAACTTTTTCATCGATTCGAAAGATAAGAACCGAACCATAAATCATCACCAAAAAATAAATGGGCAAAAAGATAAAGTAAAAGAACGTTTGAAGGAGGTTTAATTCTGGTTTAAAAACCTCAAGAGTCCCCAAAACCAAATATATTCCTATTCCGGATAAGGTGAAATAGTTGAAAAAGGCTACAAAACGCGGTAAATGATTTTTCAGATGCAGCACTTCTATTACGAAATAGGAAAATAGAATATAGCTGGCAAATTTTAAGGGAGAATCCAGCTGAATGAAAAAATCCGGATAGGCCAAAAAGATATCCTGCAAGAAGACATTGTACGGAATCGGCACCAATATCAGCACATTGGTGAAGGCGTAGGTACTGTAAAAGAGATAAAAATTGTCTTTGTTTTTGAGGTAGAGGACAAAATGATAAATGGATAAATAGAAAAGGATTGAAATGATACTAAAACCTAATCCATTGTAATTGCTGTCTTGTAAAAAGGGGATTATTCCATCCATCAGCTTGGCCTTTGGGTTAATTTTAAGATTTCCAAAAATTCCTTTTTTCGAAGCCTGGAAAGTGGTAAACGTACCCCAGAATCTAGGATTACATGGGAATGGGATTTATCCAAAACTGTGATCCGATCCATGTTGACTAGATAGCTGTGATGAATTCTAAAAAATTGTCGATCAGGTAAAATCCCTTCCAGATGTTTGAGATTCTTGGAAACCATAATCCGGTTTCCTGAATGAGGAACTACCCAAGAATAACTTCCTTCACTTTGACAAAACAAAATCTCATCTGGATCCACTACATGCATCTGTTGATCAGTATTCAAAATTACTTTTCCTTTCGTTACCGGGGCTGGCTGATTGGATTTTTCGATTTCTAATTTGGTCAGTACCCGATCCAAATCCTCCCCATCTACCGGTTTGAGCAAGTAATCAAAGGCCCGTTCCCGGATAGCCTGAATGGCATATTCGGAATAGGCTGTAACAAAAACGATTTCAAAGGATTTGACCGGTAATTTCTCTAAAAACCGAAATCCATCCATTCCGGGCATTTCAATATCTAAAAATAGACAATCCAACTCATTTTCTGCCAGCTGAATCAAAGCCTCTTCTACCTGGGTATATTGCGCGACTATCTCCACACGATCTTCAAACTGCTCCAATTCATACACCAACGATCGGATAGATTTGGATTCGTCATCCAAAATGGCAACTCTGATCATAAAACATTGATTTAGCTAAACAGTAAGGTGAAAAGGAAGGTCTAAAATACATTTATTTGTTCATATTGGAGAAGTTTAAAACAAACATTACGCATTTTTTTCCCTGAAAAAGCAATCATTATTTGGCTCATGTAACAATTATCCAATTACAAAGAATTTGATACATAGGCGATCTTAGATCAGATCAAATGATAATTTCATTTTCATGAACTAGAACACCATGAAAAATATCGCATTTCTCTTCATCCTGATTTTTGTTGGAGGCCCTTCTTTTTACCCGGCTTTTTCACAGGAAAACCCAAAATTCCATCAGGTTTGGATGCCTGATGGAATGAGAAATAATCGGGTTTTGGATCTGGAACAAGATCCGCAGGGATTCCTTTGGATTATTACCGAAAAAGGATTAAACCGATACGACGGCTACGAAATCAAAACCTATCCCCACCTTTTCAATTTCCTACTCGATGGAGATCTTTTGCTCAAAAGCAGTTTAATGATCGACTCCAAAAATCGGATTTGGACGATTTCCGGGTCCCTTCATCCCAATTTATTTGATAATGAAAAAAATGAATTCATTTCCATACCCAATTTCAATTCGGTTACTTCCATGGCAGAAACCCAATCAGGTAACATTCTCTTTGGGACATTGAGTGGTCAGCTTTACAGTTATGATCCAGATGAAAAAACCAAGGAATTAATCTTGGCAAAAGCTGACCAGGAAATGATCGGAATTTTCAAAAACCCAAAAAAAACTCATGAGTTCTTCATTTTATTCAAAAGTCAACTGGGAAAAATCAATATCGACACCAAAGAATTCAAGACTTTATATACTCATTCCGCCACCGATTCATTTTTATTTAGTACCGCAACTCTTGACCGGAACGGTAAGCTCTACATCGGAACCTTCGAAAATGGAGTGTATACCTTTGATTCATCGCAAACCTTGAAACCCTTGGATTCTTTGACCTTAAAAACTAAAATTTACAGCCCGATTCTGGATCTTAAATTGAAAAATGAACGTGAGCTTTGGATCGCCACCTATGGATTAGGCGTATTTACCTATGACCTCGCTCAAAAAAAAATCAACCATATCCCCCATCAAAAAACAGCGCCAAATTCCATCAAAGCCAATGACATTACAGCTTTGTACCACGACTACGCCGGTACAACATGGCTGGGAACTTTGGGGGCAGGATTGAATTACTTTGATCCCTTCTTGGAAAAGTTCAAGGTGATTTCCAATGAACAGGCACCCGATTTCATTCACTTAGAAAATATTCGGTCTATCTATGTAGATCCCCAAAAGAGGCTCTGGATGGGAAGTGCTGGAAATGGATTGATTCGTTATGATCTACATACCAAAAAGTGGAAGACCTTTTCTTCCACTTCTGACAAATCAGTTAGCTTAAAAGAAAATCGAATTTTAAGTCTTCAAGGAATCGAAGAGGAAATCTGGATTGGATATCAAAATAAGGGACTAAGTATTTTCAATACGCAGAAAAATACGATTCGGCATTTTAACGAAACTACTCAACCTACTCTACCGACCAATCAAATCGGTAGAATTATTAAAGACACGCAGAATCGCTTTTGGTTATGCACCAGAACCGAAGGCTTGATCCAGTTTGACTCCAAAAGGGGAATCGTAAAATCCTACAAGCATCGTGGAAATGTCCCCAATCCCTTTCCAGATAATCATATCATCGACTTAGTTCAATTGAGTGACGAGGAGTTTATGGTGGCAACCAAGACCAAAGGACTGATTAAACTCAATACCACTACCGATGAATTCCATACACTTCAAGATTCGCTCTCAGCACCCCAAAGAATGACTACCCTGTATAAAGACGAGCACCAGCACCTTTGGGTAGGAACAAGTAATCAAGGGATCAAAGTGCTGGACTTAGCTACCCATACCTGGATAAAGAAACCTGAATTAAGTGAGCTGGAGGGTGTTCAAATCCATGGCATAACCGCAGACTCGATGGGTAAGATTTGGGTAAGCTCGGATCAAGGAATTACTTCCATTGAACAAAAATCTAAGCATTCCATTTCTTTGGTCAACTATACCAAATCGGAAGATTTAGCCTCTCCGTTTAATCCAGGTGCTTTTACTTCAGACCCCAGTTTGGGTATATTTTTCGGTGGTTTTGATCGGATACTCTACTTCAAAGGAGAAGAACTCAACCCAAATAGAAGTGTCCCAAAAGTTGCACTCACCAAAATTTCCAATGGTAAAACTGAGTTTTCTCCAGAGGCCGATAACCGTTTTCGGCCGGATGAAAACGACTTAACCTTTCATTTCTCCAGTTTAATTTTCTCAGATCCTCAAAAAAACCACTATCAATTCCGTCTTCTCGGTTATGAGCAAAATTGGAAAACCCAACAGGGAACTAATGCTGTGACCTATACCAATTTGGATCCCGGAGAATATGAATTTCAATTTAAGGGGAGTAATTACGATGGGATTTGGAATGAAAATCCAGTCAGTTACACTTTTTCAATATCCCCAGACTGGTATCAAACCCTGTGGGCTAAAATTGGCTACCTACTTCTTTTTGCAGGCCTTTCCATTCTAATTTATCAGTACCTTAAATGGAGATGGGCGATGAGCTACAAATTGGAAATCAAAAACCATGAAGCACTCCGACTCCAGGAAATTGACCAATTGAAATCAGCATTCTTTAGTAATATTTCCCATGAATTGCGGACTCCGCTAACCCTGATTATGGGCCCCACCGAACGATTGATTCAGGAATGTGAAAACCCGATTCAAAAATCCCAATTGAACCTCATTCAAGAGAATGCTAAAAAACTTTTAATTGTCATCGACAAAATTCTTTCCATCCGTAAAATCACCGCAGAAAAACCTTCCCTTAAAATCAGAAAAAGTAATCTGGGGCTTTTAATTCAATCCGTATTGGTCAACTTTTATTACCTCAGTGCCAAAAAGAATCTCACGATTCAATCCGTTATTCCACTGATTACTGAGGTTTGGTTTGACTCCGATCAAATGGAGCGAATTCTAGAAAATCTAATTCACTTTGTTATTCAGGAAGCAGAAAACCATAGCATTATTGGTTTTGAGGCCATTTATAAAAATAAGGCAGTAAAATTCCACATCTGCTTTTCGCCCAAAAAACACACTGATCTGGTGCCTCCATTGAAACGAAAACAAAACCAACTTCCCGAACAGGAAGGATCAGATCCTGAATTGAAAATAAAATTAATCGAGAAACTAATTTTCTCTCATTATGGCTCTTTTAAATTGAGTCAAGAAAAAAGTGGAATCCACGGGATCGAAATGGAATTCTCGGTAGATAAATATTCCTTTCACCCTTCTGAAGTGGTCGATGAAGAGGAATGGGAAATGGACCGGATTAATCCTGCCGAGGCTAGGACAAAATTGAGTGATCAGGCACCAAAAATCCTGATTGTGGAGGACAATAAAAGTTTGCGGAATTTCCTAGTAAAAGAACTCAGCCACTCGTATCACATTATCGAAGCTGCAGATGGAAAAGAAGGGATTTATGAGGCCTACAAGCATATTCCCGACTTGATTTTATCAGACATCATGATGCCTGAGATGGATGGCCTAGCACTCTGCAAAGAGCTAAAAACCAATGAGAAAACCTCCCACATCCCGCTTATTCTCCTCACTGCAAAAATCGAAGAAGAAACCCAACTCATGGGGTTGGAGTTGGGAGCCGATGATTACATTCAAAAGCCCTTTTCTTCCCGACAGTTAGCAGTGCGGATTGAAAAACTCATTGAACTTAGAAACCGACTCAGAATTCGATATTCAAGAGGAAATTTCATTTCTCCAAAAGAAATAGCGGCAAGCTCCACAGATGAAAAATTTCTCCATAAAATTCAAGAAATGGTCGATTCAGATTTTATGGAGACAGACTTTTCTGTAGATGATTTCTGTCGAAAGCTAGGCATGAGTCGAATGCAGCTTCACCGAAAACTTACTGCTTTAACAGGCTTGTCTACCTCAGCCTTTATCCGAGATCAGCGCTTGCGAAAAGCAATCCAAAAGCTTGAAAAAACAGATGAAACTGTTTCAGAAATCGCCTATTCTGTCGGCTTCAGTTCCCCATCCTACTTTATCAAATGCTTCAAAGAAACCTACCAAATGACCCCTTTGGAATATCAGCAAAGTCGAGCAAAATAAGCATGCAGCCTTTTTAGTTTCGGCAGCCTTTCCATTTAATCTTCGTATAGTTCCTTGTAGTAATCCTGATAAGCTCCTGAGGTAACATGATCCAGCCAGTTCTGATTGGCTAAATACCAGTCAATGGTTAACTCAATGCCTTCTTCAAACTGAAGACTGGGCTCCCAACCGAGTTCATTTTTGATTTTAGTGGCATCGATGGCATAGCGTAAGTCATGTCCTGCCCGATCTTTGACAAAGGTGATCAGTTTTTCAGATGTGCCCACCTCACGTCCCAACTTCTCATCCATTTTTCTACAGAGCAACCGGACAATATCAATATTTTTCCATTCATTGAATCCACCGATATTATAGGTTTCTCCAGCCTCTCCCTGATGAAAAACCGTATCAATCGCTCGGGCATGATCTTTTACAAAAAGCCAATCCCGGACATTTTCCCCTTTTCCATAAATAGGGATGGGTTTTTCATTTTTGATATTGTTGATGCAAAGCGGAATTAACTTTTCGGGAAAATGATTGGGACCATAATTATTCGAGCAGTTGGAAACTACTGTACGCATTCCATAGGTATTGGCATACGCACGAACAAAGTGATCAGAAGCTGCTTTTGAGGCAGAATAAGGTGACTGGGGATCATAGGCGGTCGTTTCTAAAAAGAAGCCGCCCTCAGGTAAGGAACCATACACCTCATCGGTGGAAACATGGTAAAACAAATGACTTTGCAGGTCATCTTTCCAGTATTCTTTGGCAACGTTTAACAGATTAACTGTGCCAAAAACATTTGTCTTGACAAAAGCTAGAGGATCGGAAATCGAGCGATCGACATGAGATTCAGCTGCCAAATGGATCACATCGGTGATTTGATGCTTTTTAAAAACCTCCTCCAATGCAGTTGCATTCTGAATATCGACTTTCTCAAAAGTATAATTCGGGGAATTTTCAACTTCTTTCAAATTCTCCAAATTTCCGGCATAGGTTAGCGCATCTAGATTAATTATTTGATAATCAGGATATTTGTTAACAAAAAGTTGAACTACATGACAGCCAATAAAACCTGCCCCACCGGTAATTAATATATGCTTACTCATTTATGTTAACCTTATAATATTTCAAATACCAATCAGTAAATGCTTTCACTCCAGTTTCTATCGCAGTATTGGGTTTGTAATTCACATCGCGAACCAGATCATCCACATCTGCATGGGAGGCGGGAACATCACCGGGTTGAAGGGGCATAAGATTCATTTTTGCCTTCTTTCCTAACCCTTTTTCTACTGCTTTGATGTAATCCATCAACAAGACCGGAGAGGAATTGCCGATATTATAAATCTTAAAGGGCACTTTCCCACTACCCGGATCGGGATTTTGTGCATCAAAATCAGGATTTGGTTGAGCAGGATGATCTGCTACCTTGATCACACCTTCAACAATATCATCGACAAAGGTGAAATCCCGCTTCATCTCCCCATAATTAAACACCTGAATAGGTTCGCCTTTAAGAATAGCTTCGGTGAATAAAAACAAGGCCATATCGGGCCTTCCCCAAGGACCATAAACAGTAAAAAAGCGTAAACCTGTAGTTGGGATTCCAAACAGATGGCTGTAGGTATGCGCCATTAATTCATTGGATTTCTTCGAAGCTGCATAAAGTGAAATCGGATGATCCACATTATCGGAAGTAGAAAAGGGCATCTTTTCATTACTTCCATAGACGGAACTCGAACTGGCATAAACCAAATGCTTTACCGGGTAGTATCGGCAAGCTTCCAAAATATTCAGGAAAGCCACAATATTACTTTCAATATAAACCTCTGGGTTGGTCAACGAATAGCGAACTCCCGCCTGTGCAGCCAAATGGATCACCACGTCAAATTTTTCTTCTTTGAAAAGTTCGAGAAGGGAATCTTTTTGAGCTAAATCCATCCTCAAAAACCGATACGTAGGAAAGATACTGGACTGAACTATTCGGTTATACTCCCGAGCATCAGCTCCGATTCCCATATGTTTCAAGCGGGAAAATTTCAAGTCAATATCATAGTAATCATTTACGATATCAAGTCCTACGACCTCCTCCCCTCTTTCGAGCAGTTTTTGAGCTACATGGAATCCTATAAAACCGGCAGTCCCGGTCACTAAATATTTCATAGATGAAAAATTCGTCTTTTTTGATCGGTCAAATATAAACTATTCATTGGTTTGGTGTGCCTTCAAAAGCTCCTGGTAGGCTGAAAAAATTGATTCTTGTAAAAATTTTCGATTATAATTGGTTTTTACTTCTTGATATAAGTTTTCCGCCAACGCAATCATATGATCTCTTTTGACGAACGCAAATTCCAATGCTTCTCGTAAAACTTCTACATTTTTTACCGGAAAAATCAATCCTGTTTTCTGCTGTGAAATTAAATCTGTATTCCCGATAATATCTGAACAAATCACAGGCAGTTGCATGGCTCCTGCCTCTAAAAGTACATTGGGGAAGCCTTCACGATGTGAGGCATGAACCAAAACATCGGCCAAAGCCATGTAGTGGGCCACATGATCAGTCCAATCGATCTGTACGATACGTGGATGGTCCTGAATCGTTTGAATGGTAGTCGGATTAAGTGGATTGAGTTTTTGCTCGAATTCACCAAGCAAAATCAGCTTAGACTGATTGACAATTTTGGATCCCAAAAATGCTTCTACCAATTCTTCCACACCTTTATCCTTGACTAGTCTACCCACGGCCAAAATCAAATATTCATCTTCACTAGGCAAAATCCGCATGGTGGCGGCAACTAAATGATTCTCCTTCAGTGCCTTCCGATTGAATTTTTCCAAATCCACGCCATTGGAAGATCCTTTTGCGATCACTCGCATTTTTGATTCCGGACAAAGTTTTTGTTTAAGCACAAAATCATACAGCCCTTTGGAATTAGGCCAGATATTGGTTGCATTCGAATAAGTGAATTTTTCGGCTTTTTCTAAGAATTTCTTTCTTCTACCATTTGACGCCATAGCTAAAATTCCTGCAACAGTATGAATCCTAATTGGGACTCCGGCTAAATTCGCTGCGATCATTCCTAATAATCCCGCCTTAGGAGTGTGTGTGTGAACTATATTAGGCTTTTCCTTTTTTAGCAGAAAATATAACTTTATTACACATTTTAAATCTTGCCAAGGTGTTATTTGCCTCGTAAAAGGAATTATTTCATGCCTTACATTTTCTTTTTTCTCAATTGATTTAATTTCACTCCCTCCTGAACTAACCATTATTATATCCCAACCTTTCTCCCTCAAAAAATTCATTTGACCAGCAAGCAAAAGTTTAAGGGAAAGGGGAACAGTGGTAATTCGAATTATTTTAGGCATCATCGAATAAAAGATAAGCTTACAAATGTATAAGATAAAAGGGTTTTCAACCTAAATCAATTCTAATTTTTGAACAAAAACCCACCTCACTTGGGATTAAAAAGCAAAAGCGACAAAATCATGCCGCTTTTTGTGGAATTTGAGTTTTATTCCAATTTACCATAGAATTAATCTTCTTCCTCCAGTTGAAAAACATCTTCCAAAGCAATTTCAAATACGCGGGCGATTTTCAAGGCTAACACCGTCGAAGGCACATATTTTCCCGCTTCGATCGAATTTATGGTTTGCCGGGAAACCTGCACTTTTTCAGCCAAATCCTGCTGAGTGAGATTATGTCTGGCCCGCTCTACTTTGATCGTATTTTTCATAAAGATAGCTCCATAGTTCTATGTTGTCCGAATAGTGTCCAGCGAAAATGAAGGATAAATATCAGGGGAATCGAAAACAGGTTAAAGAATAAAAATGATAGATAATCGAGGCTGTAAAATACCAATGCTCCCCCCATATGGAGAAAAAAATACAGGTAACAGGAGATCAAAATGGAGTCTAGACGAAGCTTTTGAATGTACTCATCTTCATTTTTTTCCTTGGAAAAGGAAATTAAGAACAAAGCGGAAAACAAGCCCAATATCGACAATTCATTGCTTAGGTTATTATCGGTCCCCTCAAATGCATTTGGAACGGAAATTGGCCCTAAATCTAGCCATTTCAACTCAAAATCATGAAAAGCAGATCCATAAGCAAAGCATGCAAATGGGATTAAGGAAAACCAGCCGAGTTGCTGATAGCGATGAGGAAGGAGAATCTTTGAAAGTAAATTAGTCATGGTCTTGGGCAGTTTTGGATTGGTAGAGTTGTAATTGAAAGGCCGCGTAGATATAAATGTTCAGCAGGAAAAGCACCAAAAAGGCGGTAAACATTTCGGAAGTAAACCGCTCAAATCGAATGTAATTGATCAGCATCAAAGCACCCACTCCCCAAATCAGCCAAAAAAAACCAGTTTGGAATGATTTGAGTCTCATCCTCTGAATCATTTCATCTTCGACTTTTTCTCGGGTTAAATTCAATATTGCAAAAGCAATCGCCCAAAACCCATAAATTATTTGAGCCACCTGATTCGGATCAAATTCCGGGTTCACAACGCCTAAACCAATCACTAACACAATCGGTAAGGGGAAAAAGATCAAAGCAATCTTCTTCCAAATCGGAGCAAAAAGGGGGACATTAAATAGCGGATCTGTTTTCATAAGTCAAATTATTTTTACCAAATGTAAAATAAACTTTACCTATTATCAAGTATTCTTTTCAAAAAGTTCATACTACAGGATTGTGTAAATTTTAATTTCTTTAATAAAACCCTCCTTTTATTTACCTTTATTCAACACATTCACTTAAAAATTGAAAAGTTGAAACTTCTCGATCAAAAAATTGCAATAATTGGTTGTGGCAATCTAGGAACTTCAATTGCCAACGGCCTTCTTCAGTTGGAAGAGTTTAAACCCCAAAATTTAACCTTGACCAAACGAAACACGAAATCCTTAGCCGAATTTGAAGCGATGGGAGTTCATGTTCACCATGACAACCTTCAAGCAGCTAAATATGCTGATATCTTAATTTTAGGGGTAAAACCCTATACCATCGCTCCGATTTTAAATGAAATCCGATCCGAATTGGCTCCTGAGAAACAACTGATAGTTTCTCTGGCAACTGGAATTTCTTTACAGGAAATTTTTGAGGTAATTGATCCTAGATCAGTGGCATTTCGGGCCATGCCAAATATCGCAGCAGATATTCAAGAGTCCATCACTTGCATTTGCTCTCAAAATGCAGAATCAAATCAAGTAAAAGTCATCCAAGACCTTTTTGATGCCATCGGGTTTACCATTCCAATCGATGAAAATCTGATGGAAGCAGCAACTGTTTTGGGAGCCTGTGGAATCGCCTATGTCTTGCGCTTTATCCGAGCCATGATTCAAGGCGGAATTCAAATCGGGTTTGATGCCGCCACGGCCAGCAAAATCGTCAATCAAACAGTAAAGGGGGCGGCTGAACTAATGATCAGACGAAACATGCACCCTGAGGAGGCCATTGATAAGGTCACCACACCAAAGGGTTGTACCATTGTCGGCCTTAATGAAATGGAGCATCAGGGCTTTAGCTCAGCTATGGTCAGAGGCGTCATAGCCAGCTTTGAGAAAATCGAAAAGAAATGAAGTTTCTTCTTCCAATAAATATCCACCGATCCTTAGGGTCGGTTTTTTTTTGTAAAAAAAATCTTTTTCACAATTATTTAATACAATCGAATACAGGCTGGAAATGGCATATTTGAAATCATAAAATTGGAATAATAATACCTATTATTATTTTAATGCACTTTAATAAGAAAGCAATTATTTAAGGTTTGTTTTTCTTTTGAATATTTTCATTAGTTTTGTCTCGGGTGATAAACAACTTTTGCTATTCCTTTTTCGAAGTCACGATTTTTAAAGGGAGGATTGTTTGGTATTTTTAATCCTTCCTTCCTTTTGAAATTTTCTGCTCACAAAAAAACCCTGCTTCTCAAAAGGCAGGGTCTTTTTTTGCGGTAGCAGCCGGTTGTTTAATCAAACAACTCGGCCAATTTATTTTCTAAACTAGGTCCTCTTAGATCTTTAGCGATAATTTTTCCCTCTGGATCAATCATGTAAGTTGCCGGAATCGCTTGAATTTGATACGTTTCAGCCGCTTCAGAATTAAAATACTGCAAATCCGATACCTGAGTCCAGGTTAGTCCATCCTCTTCAATGGCCTTTACCCAGTCTTCTTTCTTCCGATCCAAGGATACCCCAAATACCTCAAATCCCTTGTCTTTATATTGATTGTATAACCTCACCACATTGGGATTTTCTACTCGACAAGGCTTACACCAGGCCGCCCAAAAATCGATCAATACATATTTTCCTCGTAGGTCTGAAAGCTTCACTACTTCCCCATCCGGAGTAGGGAGTTCGATCTCTGGTGCAGGTTGTCCGACAGAAAGTGCCCTCATTTCATCAAGCTGCTGTTTCATTTGAAGAATCGAATTGGTACCTGGATATTTTTCATTCAGACGTGCAACTAATTCATCAATAAATGGAAAGTCATTTTTGGGATTCAACAAGCCAATCGCAGCTAAAGAAGCAAAACTATCTCCCATGCTCGTGATGGTTTCTTTGACCCGTTCTGCTTGATTTGACTCCAAAAGAAGCGCTTGAGACTGGATTTCCTTCACCTTTTCGGTGTCATTATTTCCCATAGCCTCGTAATAGGCTTCATTTAAATTGTTTACCTGGATCTGATACTCATTCATCAAGGTCTCCAATTTTAGCATTTCTTTACTATCCTGGGATCCGTTAATTTCCAAGCTGGAAGGACTGTTTAAGTCATAGTTGATTTCTACATCCTCATCGAGTAAAGCCAGCCGAACAGAGCGCTGCCCATAGAGATTGAGTTCATAAAAAGTCGGGGTATCTACTTCCAGCTCATAGTCAAATTTCCCAGAATCGTCGACCGAAAGAGTATCCAATACCTTAGGTCTATTGTCTGTAAATTGGGATAACACGACATATCCACTAGGGGTGTTTTCCAATTGGCCCTTGATTTGCACTTTTCCGTCCACCTGCTTTGAACCGGTATTGCCGCAAGAAAAGAAGCTGAAAAGAGCTAAAGCCCCTATTCCCGTTATTGAGTATTTCATCTGTTTATAATTTGTTTTTTGCCGTCAGATGGAATCTCGCAATTCTAATCATCCCCGTGTGTGACAGGTACGTCATGCTCGATTTCATCTGTTTATAATTGTTTTTTAGCGGTCATATGGAATCTCGCAATTCTAATCATCCCCGTGTGTGACGGGTACCTCATGCTCGATTTCATTTGTTTTTAATTTATTCCAACCTTGTTTTTTGGATCACCATCCAATGGCTTTCACCTAAAATGATATCCAAATAATTCTAATTTTTCAATAATTCTGTCAACAATTTTGTAGCCACCTTCGGATCAGCTTTTCCTTGGGACTTTTTCATCACTTGTCCCATAAACATTCCCATGAGACCTTTTTTACCCGATCGGTATTCCGCCACTTTGGATTTATTTTCATCCAACACAAGTTGTACCACAGGTCTCAACGAAGCCTCATCACTTTCTTGAATCAAATTCAAACGCTCCGCTATTTCAACCGGAGATTGATCCCCAGCACTTAGCAACTCCGGAAAAATCGCTTGTGAAGCGGATGAAAAGCTGACTATTCCATCGTCTATAAGCTGAATCAGTTCGGCCAAAATTTCAGGAGTAATTGGAAGTTCTTCAATAGTGAGATTTTGCTCATTTAGATAAGACTTAATCGGTCCCATCATCCAATTGGATGCAGCTTTATAGTTGTTTGTTTTTAAGCAGAGTTCTTCAAACCAAGTGGCTATTTCTTTTGATTCGCTCAGAAAAGCCGCATCATAATCCGGTAGCCCGTATTCGGTCACAAACTTAGCATAAAGCTCCCGGGGTAAAGCCGGAAGGGTATGACGGACCGAATTGAGCCATTCTTCAGAGATCACCACTGGACTGAGATCAGGCTCAGGAAAATAGCGATAATCATTTAAGTCTTCTTTGGTGCGCATGGGTGCTGTGCGTCCGGTATCGGCATCGAACGTTCGGGTTTCCGAGACGATTTCTTTTCCTTCCTCTAACAAAGCGATTATTCGTTCATGCTCGTGTTCGATTGCTTTTGCCACATTCCGGAAAGAATTCATATTTTTCACTTCCACTTTCTTTCCGTATTCTTTGGCTTGTTTGGGCATTACCGAGATATTGGCATCACAACGAAGAGAACCCTCCTCCATATTCCCATCACAAATCTCAAGGTACTTCACCAGCTTTTTGATTTCTGCCAAAAAAGCAGTGGCCTCCTCCGGGCTTCGTAAATCAGGTTCAGTTACAATCTCAATCAAGGGAGTACCTGCTCGATTAAAATCCACCAAAGTATCGGTCTGGTTATCCAGGTGGATGGATTTACCTGCATCCTCCTCCAAATGAATCCGATTGAGTTGAATTGATTTTTTGGTGCCGTCAGCAAGCTGAATGGGCACCTGCCCACCCACGCAAATTGGAGCTTTGTCTTGCGTAATTTGATAGCCCTTGGGAAGGTCTGGATAGAAATAGTTTTTCCTGGAAAAAAGGGTATGACGCGTGATCGTACAATTACAGGCCAAGCCCATTTTGATCGCAAATTCTATAGCTTTTTTGTTTACTTTGGGAAGTGTACCCGGATGACCGAGTGTGATCGCAGAAACTTGCGTATTGGGTTCGTTACCAAACTTGGTGGAGTCTGCAGCAAAAATCTTACTCTGCGTCTGCAGTTGGGCATGAACTTCCAGGCCGATGACGAGTTGATACTTATTTTTTATTTCTTCGCTGATCATGCGTATGTGTTCACTTTCTTATTGATATAATTTTCGAGCCTTAGTCACGACTTGATTCAACCCCTCGAGATTCTTTCCTCCCGCTGTCGCAAAAAACGGCTGTCCCCCTCCTCCACCTTGAATCTCCTTGGCCAATTCTCTTACAATTTGACCGGCATTCAAACCTTTTGACTGGATTAAATCCTCCGCTAGAATGACCGCAATTTGAGGTTTTTCGGAAATATTCGCGGCCAAAATCACAAAAGCATTTTCCAATTCATTTTTCAATTCATACGCCAGTTTTTTCAGAGCATCTGCATGGGGTAATGTGATTTTGGCTACAAGGGTCTGCATGCCATCTTTAATTTGAACTTGCTGGAGCAAATCCTTTTTTATCGAAGAGGCTTTCTCCAAATAAAGACCTTCTATTTCCTTTTTCAGTTCATTACGCTCATCGATCAAATTCTCTATGGATTTTCTCAAATCTTTGGGATTTTTTAACAAATCCTTCAATTCTTTCAAAAGCGTTTCCTGTTGGCGAAAATAATTCTCCGCAGCAGCAGCCGTAAGGGCTTCTATTCGGCGTACCCCAGAGGCTACTGAACCTTCGGAAACGATTTTAAAAAGTCCTACTTGGGAGGTAGAGGACACATGAGTACCGCCACAAAGCTCCACAGAAAAGTTGGGATCAAACGTGATCACACGCACATAGTCTCCGTATTTCTCTCCAAATAGTGCCGTAGCCCCCATTTTCTTTGCTTCTTCGATGGGAACATTCCGCTGCTCCATCAGCGCAATATTCTCCCTGATTTTAGCATTGACAATATGCTCCACTTGGTTGAGCTCTTCATCTGTCATTTTTGCAAAATGAGAAAAATCAAATCGCAGAACTTGATGGTTCACTAAAGAACCTCGCTGTTGAATATGACTACCAAGTACCTGCCGAAGGGCTGATTGAAGCAAATGAGTAGCCGTGTGATTATTCATCGTAAGCTGACGTTTTTCTTTATCGATTTCAGCTGAAAATCGGACTTCCGGTTTTTTAGGAAGCTTCTCCACAAAATGAACAATCAAATCATTTTCTCGCTTCGTGTCAATCACTCTGATTTTTTCACTTTCGGATATCAACCAACCCGTATCGCCAACTTGTCCTCCGCTTTCGGCATAAAATGGTGTTTTATCGAGTACCAATTGATACTTATCCCCTTTTTTATCCTTGACGGTCCGGTACTTGATGATGTGGGCAAAAGACTCCAGAAAATCATAACCGATAAACTCCACACCTTCATCTTCATGAACTAAGACCCAATCGCCAGTTTCCGACTCAGATGCAGCCCGGGATCGATTTTTCTGCTTTTCCATTTCAGAGGCAAACCCTTGTTCATCTAAGGAAAAACCACTCTCCCTAGCAATCAATGAGGTCAGATCCAATGGAAAGCCAAAAGTATCATACAACTCAAAAGCGGTCTTTCCGGAAATGACCTGCTCACCTTTTTCGCCCAATTCAGCCTTGATCGAGTCAAGCATTTTTAGACCTTTATCCAAGGTTCTCAAAAACGAGCTTTCTTCTTCTTGAATCACCTTGGCAATAAAATCCCTTTGATCTTTCACTTCAGGAAAAATTTCACCGAAATTTTCAGCAATCAACCCTGTCAACTCATGTAAAAATGGCTCTGAAAACCCTAAAAAGGTATATCCATAGCGCACTGCTCTTCGGAGAATTCTTCGAATTACGTAGCCCGCTTTATTGTTTGAGGGAAGCTGCCCATCTGCAATCGTAAATGAAATCGCCCGAATATGATCCACGATCACTCGAAAGGCTATGTCAGTTTGCTCGTCTTTTCCATACAATTTCCCTGATTTTTGCTCCAGGTATTGGATAAAAGGCGTAAATAAATCCGTGTCATAATTGGAGGATTTGGCCTGTATCGCTCGCACCAATCGCTCAAACCCCATTCCGGTGTCCACATGCTTGGCAGGAAGTTCCTTTAATGTACCATCTGAGAGTCGATTGTACTGCATAAAGACCAGGTTCCAGATTTCAATCACCTGAGGATGGTCATTATTGACCAAGTATCGTCCTGGAATCGAGGCTCTTTCTTCTTCTGAACGCAAGTCAATGTGGATTTCCGAACAGGGACCGCAAGGTCCGGTATCACCCATCTCCCAAAAATTATCCTTTTTGGAACCCATGATAATTCGGTCCTCGGGTACAATGGCTTTCCAGAAATCGTATGCTTCTTGATCCATTCCCAATTGATCTCCTTTGTCTCCCTCAAAAACCGAGACGTAGAGTTGATCTTTTGGCAGTTTGTACACTTCGGTCAAAAGCTCCCAAGCCCAGGCTATCGCTTCTTGTTTAAAATAATCTCCAAAAGACCAATTGCCCAACATTTCAAACATGGTATGGTGGTAGGTATCCACTCCCACCTCTTCTAAATCATTGTGTTTACCGCTCACACGAAGGCATTTTTGGGAGTTAGCTACTCGGGAAAACTTAGCAGTTTCATTTCCGAGAAAAGCATCTTTGAATTGATTCATCCCTGCATTGGTAAACATCAGCGTTGGATCATTTTTAATCACAATCGGTGCTGAAGGGACAAACTGGTGCTGTTTGGATTGGAAAAAGGAAATAAAGGTACTCCGGATCTGTTTTGCTTCCATGAAGATTAATGCAAACGAATGATTGAATAAACGAATTAAGGCACAAAAATGCGCCTTTTTCATCGGGACTCAAAATTAGTAGAATTGACGGGCTTATGTACAATTGTTAGGGTAAAATACACCTGCCATTCAGCAGCCGTTACCGAAAAGAAAGGATCTTCACCAGTAAAATCAATCCGTTCTAATTTCCGGCTTCTTTTTCCTGTTTTCTAAAATACCGCCGAAAAAGGATATTACTTCGCATGGCTTCCAGATTTTCATTGAGTTTTTCTGAACTTTCTCTGAGCTCAACCATCAGTTGAGAAACATGTTCCTGAAAACTTGAATCATTCAACAGCATCCCTGCGGTGCCTTTTCCATCTTCCAGGTTAGCACTGATTTGAGCCAGATTTTCCATAAGCACCGCTGCTTGATCGGTGCTTCGGGCCAAAGCATGCATGGATTGTTCAAAAGAAGAAACCATGGTGGTGTCGGTAAATAGCGTATGGACCAAGCCCTCACCTTCCTGAAGATGAGTCAAGATTTCTTCACCCGCCTGAGTCATTTTTCTTGCCGCCGTACCCGCTTGACGAAATTCACCAAGGGTCTTTTTAATCTCTAGGGTTAACTCCTCATCAGATAAAAAATCCCAAAGCAAATTATTGGAATTCAATCGCTCGGTGATCGCGGTAATATTAATCAGTGACTTTTCCAGGTATTCCCCCGATCGATCAAGTCGACCCATTAGTTCATTCGTGCCCGAGACCAAACTGGCACCAAGCACATCTCCCTCCTCAACTGGGGCAAAATCTCCATTGACTACCAAAATCTGAAGGACTTTATTTCCCATTAAGCCATCGGTACTAATCGTCACTTCATAATTTTTGCCTATAAATTGCTGTTTGGATTTATGGATGAGTAAGCCTACCCGAATGGTTTGATCGTCCAGCATTTCTACCCCGCTTACAGTTCCTATATCCATTCCACGGAAACGCACATTATTGCCGGGCAGCAGTCCATTGATGTTTTCAAGGTCTGCATACAATTGAAAAGATGTCCCAAAGATATTTTGATTTTTCCCGATCATGTAGAGGGAGAAAACCAAAAATACCATTCCGGCTAAGACCATAAACCCCAGTTTTGCATGTGCCATTTGTTTTTCCTTTTTCATAATCAATCGAAGAATTCCCGAATCTTCGGATCGGGGTTTTGATGTAAATTCTCTAAGGTATCACAGGCATAATTCTTCCCATCGATCAGCATAATCACCCGATTTGAAGTAATGCGAATACAATTCATATCGTGGGAAATGATGACAGAAGCAGTTTGATATTTATGCTGAATTTTAACAATTAAATTGCTGATTTCTCGTGCCGTAATCGGATCAAGTCCAGTGGTAGGTTCATCGTAAAGAATCACTTGGGGTTTTAAGATCAGAGTTCTGGCCAAGGCAATACGTTTACGCATTCCGCCGGAAAGTTCTGCTGGCATCATATCCAAGGTATGGACCAATCCCACATCTTCCAAGGCCTCCAAAATGGCGTTTTTCGCATCTTTTTCTCTTTGTTCTTGTGTCCAGTGGCGCCGAAGTGGAAATTCCAGATTTTGCCTCACAGTCATGGAATCATAGAGTGCATTAGCCTGAAATAAAAACCCAACATCGGCTCTCAAATCATCCATTTCTTCCTGATTTAATTGATTGATATCTTTTCCCAGAACTTCGATTCTGCCCGAATCAGGTTCCAATAGATTGATGATGCATTTGATCAAGACGGATTTACCAGAGCCAGATTTTCCCAAAATCACTAAATTCTCCTGGGCTTTTAATTCCATGGAAAAATCATTGAGCACGACATTATCCCCAAATGCTTTGCTGATGTGTTCGACTTTAATCATTAATTCGGCTTGTCCCATATTAAGTCAGACCCATTAAATCCATCAATTGAACTGCCAGCAAATCAAGAACGAAGACCAATAGCGAAGCTACAATTACCGCTGTGGTAGCCGATTGCCCAACTCCTTCGGTTCCCTTTTTAGAAGTATATCCCTTGTAGGTCCCAACAATTCCGATCGCAAACCCAAAAAAGAAGGTTTTTACAAAACCCGGGATGAAATCTCCATAACTCAACGCATCGTAGGCCTGGAACCAGTACAGGGACCAACTCACTTCACCCCGAATGTTCACTCCCAAATATCCTCCATAAATGGAAATAGCAATCGCCAAACTGGACAATACAGGGACCATCAGGGTGCTTGCCAGCACTCGGGTGACCACAAGATATTTGAAAGGATTGGTACCTGAAACCTCCATGGCGTCGATTTGCTCAGTCACCCGCATGGAGCCAAGTTCTGCTCCCATCCCTGAACCTATCTTTCCGGCACAAATCAAAGCGGTGATTACCGGTGAAATCTCGCGAACCAAAGAAACAGAAACCATGGCTGGCAAAAGTGAAGCGGCGCCAAATTCGACCAAGGTTGGGCGAGACTGAATTGTCAAAACCAGTCCCATTATAAAGGCAGTAATTCCAACTAGGGTCAAGGATTTATACCCTACCCAGTAGCATTGGTTGATAAATTCTTCCCACTCCTGCCGAGGCTTGGTGACCTCACGGAAAAAACGCCCCGTAAATCGCGCTATTTCCCCGACTTCAGTGAGGAATGGACCTTGAATTTTGAATACCATAGCTGCATTTTTTCAATAAAGAAAGGTGGATATTTTCTTTCAATAAGTTGCCTATCTCCGTCAACAGTTTCAATGATTAAAATCATCAAATACAGAGAAAAGAAAGACAAGTCGATCCGCTCATTTGCGAGGTTAAGCCCTTTATCCATTCCCCTGTTCTGAGAATTTCTTATTTTTAACCTTCGAACCAAAAAGCCTAATATAAATCACGATGTCTTACCTCTCCACAATTAGTTCTCCTACCCTACTCATCGACGAAAAAATCTGCAGAGCAAATCTGAAGCGAATGGCAGAAAAAGCGAAGCGTCACGAATTAAATCTTGCTCCTCATTGGAAAACTGCCCAGTCCCGCAAGATCGGTGGTTGGGCTAAAGACTATGGGATTACCGAAATTTCAGTCTCTTCGATCAAAATGGCCGAGTACCTTAGCGGTCAAGGCTGGAAAAATATTCATATCGCATTCCCATTCAATGTGAGAGAAATCCCAACGCTAAATACCCTGGCAAAAGCCCAATCCATTTCCGTACAGGTCATCAATCCGGTGACCGCAAAGCGCTTAGTGGATGAGCTGACCGTTCCTGTTGGTTTTTTTATTGAAATAGATGCGGGATATGGGCGAACGGGGGTTTCGGTTTCCGATTTTGGATTGATTGAAGAGATACTTTTGATTAGTAAAAAATCAGAAAACCTTAATTTTAAAGGGTTTTATTTACACGCAGGTCATTCCTACTACATGCCCGATATTCCTGAGCTTTATGAACAAACCCGCAATGCGCTATCCATGCTCAAAAACAAATACCGAACTGAATATCCAGAACTTTTGACCCGAACGGGTGATACCCCTGGCTGTGCGGTAATGGAAGATTTTGGAGATATCGATGAAATGGGACCGGGAAACTTTGTCTTTTATGATTTAATGCAAGAAAAACTGGGTGGCTGTTTCAAATCAGATATTGCCGTGGTCCTGGCAGTGCCGATCGTAGATATCAATCGAGAAAGAAATGAAATTTTAGTACATGGAGGGGGAGTCCACCTGGCCAAGGACGCATTAAAAGAAGAAGATGGCTCGGCTAATTTTGGAGAAGTGGTCTACCTGAATGAACATGGCTGGGAAATTCCCGAAATTCAAAACCGTTCCTATTTGAAAAGTATTTCTCAGGAACACGGAATTATCAAAGCTTCTGATTCCTTGATGCAAACGGCAAAAATCGGTCAGCTTCTCGGGATTCTCCCCGTTCACTCTTGCATGACTGCGGATGCAATGGGTTCCTATTTAAGTTTAAACGGGGAAATAATTGATCACTGCGAGGGTTCCTTTGGTAAAAACTAACGGAATTTCGACTCCAAGTTTCCTCAAATCAATCTCCTTTTCTTGTAAAAGAATAGGAGATTTTTTGCTTTAACAAAAGCCCTTTCTTTCTATTTTTGACTAAAAAAAACGCTATGGCAAACTTCATTCTGGGCCGGATCAAAAGTATCTACTTTGCTTTGAAAGGCTTTTTTTGGTTGATCCGAAACGAAAATTCCATCATGGCCCAAGGTATTTTTGCGCTAGCATTTACGGTTTTGGGGTTCTATTTGGCAATTAAACCAATGGAATGGGCCCTTCAGATTTTAGCGATCGGATTGGTCTTGTCTGTGGAGAGCCTCAATACTGCGATTGAAAAAATCTGTGACTTTATCCATCCAGATTTTCACAGCAAAATCGGATTGATCAAAGACATCGGATCTGGAGCCGTGACATTCGCTGCTTTTACTGCATTTCTGATCGCTTGTTTGATTTATTTTCCGTATTTCTTCTAAATCAAAAAACCGGCTGAAATTCCACAGGTGGGGTTTTTCGTTTGGTAAAATCAAGATTGTGATACACCGAGAAACGGATTAAATCCCGATTGACATAGTCAATCCCTGAGTCTCGCTGCTGAAAACTTTTTGCATACCCGGCTTGAAACTGCACATTTTCATTCAAAATATAGCCGATCCCGACAAAGGTCCGGTTGTCCTCAAAAGGGTTTCGGATAACCGGTTTTCCAGTTTGGATGAAGAGCTCGTTATACAACGAAGCAAAGTAAGTCCCTTGCTGTAATTTGGGAGAATTAATCGGAATATAGGTGGCGATTTTATAGCGCCATCTCCAGGTCAGCTCAAACGGAGAACCGACATAATTATCCCTTCTCCAGCGCTGTTCAGTACGGATTTGATGGTATACTTTTGCCCGTCCCATCGACTGGATAAACAGTGCCTGCTGCCAAAACCGAAACTGATTGACTACGTTATCATAGGGTTTTTCTTGATTTTTGTAGTCAGGAGTAGCCCAATAAAATGGTGTCGCAATCCCACCGGTGATTTCTAGATTTTTGTTGATAATATAACTCATCCCAAACCGGAGATAAATCTGAGCCATATTTTGCACGAGCTGATCACGCGTTCGAACGTGATACTCACCATAATAATAGAGCTTTTCCCCGACCCGATATTTGGTGTATAATCCATTCCAAAGCTCGGATCTTCGCGCCGTATTTCGCTGTTCGGGTTCTTCCTCTTTGCTTTGACTTTGAGCAAAACCAACTCCACAAAGAAGTGAAAATGCCGCAGTCAAAAGGAAGGTAATCCCAGCCTGATGTATCGTAAGTTTATGCAATCTCACAGTGATAGCAATTTTTTAAGTTGGTTAATATCGGATCCGGCCTGGTTGAGGTTTCGTTCCAATCGCTTGGTATTTCTGCCTTTGAGTTCCAAAAGTCGGTTTTTGAGGGATTCCAGGGTCAGGAGTCGTGCTCTGACCACTTCAAAGTCTTTAGTTTGCTCGATTTGATTCAATTCATAGGAGATGATTCGTTGGGCTGCTTGAACCAAGGCGGCCTGTCTAAGTACTTCAAATTCAGACTCAAAGGTAAATGGATCCAAGGTTTTCTCGGTAAACTCAGCTTGAAGTTGTTGTCCTAAACCTGCATACTGATCCAATTCGGGAAGTCGGGAAAGTACAAATTGAAGCAATTCAATGATTTCGTCCCCTGCACTTGCCTTATCGAGAAAATCCTCAGTTTCATTATACTGATCCAACAGAATCTGGTATTGATCGACCGCAAGATTTTCATAAAATGCCTGGACCAAAGTTCGATGAATATCCGTTGTTAGGCGAAGCGATTTTCGCAAACTATCAATCAAGCCTTTCTCGCTCAAAATCCTCGATTCGATTGCTTCCAGATCCTTATCCTGTCGGAAATCTTGCTGTTGACTACTCACATATTGCTCTATTTCAATAAAATAAGCGAGTTCTTGATTGAGGTAATTGAGCAGATCTTCACCCAGCATATTGGCTTTCTCCACTGCTGAGAAATCGAGTTCTTTGGTTTTCACTTCGCCTCTGTAGGTATATTGGATCGTTTCGGATTCTTTGAGAAAATCCAGTCCGTCCCGGAGGTAGTTACTTGGGTCAAAAAAGCGAATACTTTCACTTTTCAAAAGGTCGATTACCCGTTCAAACTTCTTGACTTTATTATTCAGGTATTCAAAATATGCCTTACTGAAGGAAAGGGAATCAGCAGTGTTTTGATTGAGCATCAGAAAATCCAAACGACTTTTTAAAGCTGCCTCACGCTGTAATTCATCAAAAATCCCGATAGCTTCCTGATAACGCTCCTTGTCTTTTTTACTAATTTCATAGGCAAATCTCCTGGTCGATATCGGAGATTTGACCAAGTTGCCTTCTTGGATAAAATTACCTTGCTCAAACTGTAAAATTCGAGTCAATGCATCCTCAAGCAAATAAGTCCCCCGATATTGGCCTTGATACTCTTGGCTTTCTTCAGAAAATCCATCATTGAAAGTAAGTCCAAAAAACTCCTCAGAAACCGAATAATCTACCTCAAAACCCTGATTGAGAGAATCTAACTTTTCAATGGCATTGTAAAAAACCACTTCATCGATTTTTTCATTCGTCAGGCTGTTGACTTTGGACAAACCGATCAAAAAACCACTTTCGTAGCGCCGAGTCTCATGGATAGAAATTGAATCTGAAGAATAAAAAAAGTCCCAATTCCCATTCATTAATCCTTTTTCATTGACTAGCCCAAAAATCTGGTAGGTATTCGCTCCGTCGGCACTTTCAAAACGGACTTTACCTGTGAGTTTATCAGCTTGGAATACTAAATCCTCCGCTTTGAAAACCTCTTTAGCCGATTCTCCCACCCATCGATTCTCATAGTAATCCCAAATTCCCTGTAGCTTTCCTTCTTTGTAGTGAGCTTTTAGATCAATGAACTTGCTCTCGAGCTCAGCAATGATCGACCGATTCTGGATATCCTCAATTTTGATTTTATGCTCCGCTTTTTTGTATACCCAATCTTTATCCTTTTTGTAGGATTTGTAGGATCCGTCCACGCTAAGTTTTAGAAAACTGGATCGAGTGAGACTGTCGAGCTTTTTGTATTCAAAGTTAAATTTGCCGTCTAAAACAGCTTCATTATCTTCGATGAGGTAATAATAAAAATCCCCAATTCCTCGGAGATCATTAAAGGTATATCCTCCTTTATAATTTTTGGTTTCCTGTGCACTCAGTTTTAGACCACAGGAAAGTACAAGTGTGAAGAGGAAAAAAAGCTGTTTCATGTTCTTCAAGTTACCAAAATACTTGCCAACTATAATTTGGCTGAAAATCAGGGTATTTTAACGAAAAAAGAATCTATTTCACGAAATCGATTGATTTTTTGCAAAAAAGTATGCCCCTCGACTTTTTCAATAGATTCTTCTTTGATGATAGGAATTGACCGATTTAAAATTTTTAAGCTTTATTTTCTTTATAAAGATCAAAACGTGAAGGTTTTAGTCTCATTCCTGGTAGCCTAGCACTTTCAACATGCTCTCCTCAGTCTGATCCGAGGCGAAAAGCCAATGCTTCACTTGGCCATTTTCATCACGATCGATCAAGACATGCTTAGGTGCTGGAATCAAACAATGTTGAATGCCACCATACCCCCCCAAAGATTCCTGATAGGCACCGGTGTGAAAAAATCCAATGTATTGTGTCCTTCCCTTTTCCACCTTGGGAAGATAAATATTGAATTGATGAGCCTCTGAGTTATAATAATCCATGCTATCACAGGTTAGGCCTCCCAGGGAAATATTGTGATATTCCTCGTCCCAATTGTTGACTGCCAGCATGATGTACTTTTGATTGAGCCCCCAGCTATCAGGCAATTGGGTAATAAATGACCCATCGATCATATACCATAGCTCCTTGTCGTTTTGAAGTTTTTCCTCCAAAACAGAATAAAGTACCGCACCACTTTCGCCTACGGTGTAGCTTCCAAATTCAGTAAAAATATTCGGTTCGGTGGTGTTGTTTTTGGCACACATCCATTTGATGTTTTTAACAATCTGATCGGCCATGTATTGGTAGTCATAGTCAAAAAACACATTGGTTTTTATCGGCCAGCCTCCTCCAATGTCCATCGTATCTAAGCTGGGCGCTATTTTTTTAAGATCCACGTATTTCTGGATAAAGCGAGTTAATTCAGACCAATAATATGCCGTATCCCGAATCCCTGAATTGATGAAAAAATGCAACATTTTCAGGCTTACCTTTGGATTGTTTTTGATTTTTTCTTCGTATAGACTTAGAATGTCATTGTACCGCACCCCCAGTCTGGAAGTGTAAAAACCGAATTTGGGTTCCTCATCCGCGGCAATCCGTATTCCGACCTGAAAAGGTACGTTTACATGTTCCAAGTAATAATCAATTTCAGTCAAATTATCCAAAATCGGCACACAGTTTTTAAAACCGTCATTCAGCAACTCGGTGATGTATTGCTTGTACTTCTCCCGCTTAAAGCCATTGCATACAATGTAGGTATCTTTGGTAATTTTGCCTTTGGCATACAGGCTTCTGACCAAAGGAATATCAAACGTCGAGGAGGTCTCGATATGGATATCATTTTTTAACGCTTCATCCAACACGAAACTAAAATGCGAAGATTTTGTGCAGTAACAATAGGTGTATTTACCTTGATAGTTATGCGTTTGAATGGCATTATTGAAATAGGATTTCGCGTTTTGTATACTTTCAGAAATTTTGGGCAAATAGGTAAGTTTTAATGGAGTACCATAGGTTTGAATGATTTCCATAAGGTTCACTCCGTTGAAAAACAATTCATTATTCTCCACATGAAATTCATTGGTAGGAAAGTCAAAAGTCTGTTGAATTAAATCAATGTATCGGTTCATTTGCCCAGTTTTAAGATTGCAGTACAAAAATTGCTTTTTCTCAGCGCAATTCAAATCAAAAGCCGAAAATCCCACCAAGCCAGCTTGCTCAAAGATTTCATGAATCCCATTTTTGCTTAGGATAAAAATTTCTAAATCCCAAAAGAAATGGATAAATGGGGCTTTTTAGCTAGTTTTGCGCACTTGAAAAAGCAAACCCAAATACTTTTAAAAATATGAGAGATATCAAGCTTGTTGAGGTAAGGTCCGAACTTGCAGCCGGTACCCGAGGGGCCAGTTTAGGCATCGATGCTTTGAAGATTGCCAGTTTGGATAAAAAATCGGATTTTTTCACTCAATTTGACCCGATAAATGTGCAGGATGCCAATAATTACCTGTGGAAAGGAAATCAATTTCCTTATGCAAACTACATCGATGGGGTGTACCAAGTGCTCAAAAATGTTTATTCTACCATCGAGTCCCTTCGTCTGGAAAAGAAATTTCCCATCGTTTTGGCCGGTGACCACAGTACAGCGGCCGGCACCATCATGGGGATCAAAGCCGCAGAACCTGAAAAACGATTGGGCGTGATTTGGATTGATGCTCATGCTGACCTACACACTCCTTACACCACTCCTTCGGGAAATATGCATGGCATGCCCCTAGCTATGGTCACTCAGCTGGACAATTTAGAATCTAAGGTCAATGAACCTTCAGAGGAAACGATAACTTACTGGGAGCGAATCAAACGGATAGGTGGAGATCAACCCAAAATCGACCCCAGGGACATTGTATTTATTTCCGTCCGTGACACTGAATCACCTGAAGATTTCCTACTAAATAAATATGGAATCAAAAATTTCAAAACCAGTGAAGTGCGAGAAAAGGGAATCACAAAAATTGCTGCCGAAACGTTAGAGCGGTTAAAAAATTGTGATCAACTCTACATCTCCTTTGATGTGGACAGTTTGGATACGAGCATTTCGGTAGGCACCGGCACTCCAGTTCCCGATGGATTAACCATAGAGGAAGCCATCCTACTCAATGCCGAATTGATCAAAGATAAACGAGTATGCTGCTGGGAAATCGTTGAAGTTAATCCCACGTTAGACTCTGAAAACACCATGGCAGAAGCTGCTTTTGAAGTATTGGAGATCACCACCAAATCTTTGGTAGATCATTTCTAAAGAGTAAAGTAACAAGTTAGATTAATTAAATTAATCAGCTTATTTATAATTAGTTATAATAATTAAAACCACAGATAGCACACCCTATCATGAGCATTCAGCAAAATATCCTTAGTGGAATTCAACAGGCCTTTAGGCAGATTTTTCAATTGGAAGTCGAGCTCGATAAACTCAATTTGGCTCCTACTCGAAAGGAATTTGAAGGAACGTACACCTTTGTGGTTTTTACTTTTCTAAAACAGACCAAACTTTCCCCGGAAATGACCGCCTCCAAAATTGGGGATTTCCTCAAAGAAAACTGTAGGGACGTTTCAGATTATAACGTGGTCAAAGGTTTCTTAAATTTGGTATTAAATGAGAATAGTTGGATTGATATTTTCACCACTTTATACCGAAAAGAAACCATCGGACAACTTCCTTCCAATGGCCAAAAAGTTATGGTGGAATACTCTTCTCCAAATACCAACAAACCGCTTCACCTAGGCCATCTTCGAAATAATTTTTTGGGTTATTCGGTCGCTGAGATCCTCAAGGCCAATGGCTATGAAGTAATCAAGTCAAATCTGGTCAATGATCGAGGAATCCACATCTGCAAATCCATGGTGGCTTATCTACATTTTGGAAATGGAGAAACCCCTGAATCTGCTGGATTAAAAGGAGATCATCTGGCGGGAAAATATTATGTGCTTTTTGACAAGACTTATAAAACTCAAATCAAGGAACTCCAAGCAAAGGGTCAAACTGAGGAAGAAGCCAAAAAAAATGCTCCAATTCTGATTGAAGCCCAGGATATGCTTCGAAAATGGGAAGCGAATGATCCCCAGACAGTGGCACTATGGAAACAAATGAACCAGTGGGTTTATGCCGGCTTTGAAGTAACTTACCAGACCATGGGGGTTGACTTTGATCAATTCTATTACGAATCCGATACGTATCTGTTGGGAAAAGACATTGTCGAGGAAGGCTTGAAGAAAGGCGTCTTTTTCAAGAAGGAAAACGGATCGGTCTGGGTGGACCTGACCGAGGAAGGCTTGGATGAAAAGTTGGTATTAAGAGCGGATGGAACCTCGGTTTACATCACCCAGGATATGGGCACCGCAGACTTGAAGTATCGGGATTTTCAGATTGACAAATCAGTTTATGTGGTTGGTAACGAACAAGATTATCATTTTGAGGTCTTGTTTAAAATCATGCGAAAACTGGGTCGTTCTTATGGGCCAGGACTCTACCATCTTTCCTATGGGATGGTGGATTTACCCACTGGAAAAATGAAATCCCGCGAAGGTACCGTGGTGGATGCCGATGACCTCATGCAGGAAATGATCGATACTGCTGAAAGTCATACCAAAGAACTTGGTAAAATCGAAGGATTCAATGAAAAACAAGCACAGGAACTCTACCGAATCTTGGGTTTGGGAGCCCTGAAATATTTCCTGCTAAAGGTAGACCCGAAGAAACGAATGCTTTTCAATCCCAAAGAATCAATCGAATTCCAGGGCAATACTGGCCCTTTTATTCAATATTCACATGCCCGAATTGCTTCTATACTCCGCAAGGCCGATCAGCTTGAAGTGAACTACCAAAATCCTGATTTTTCCTCAATGGGGCAATTGGCAGAATCAGAAACCTCGTTGATTTTGATTCTAAATGATTTTGAGAAAAAAATCGCTCAGGCAGGGACAGAATATTCACCAGCTATCATTGCTCAATATCTTTTTGATTTGGCAAAAGAATACAACCGTTTCTATGCCGATGTTCCTATTTTCTCAGAAAATGATGCCAGTATTTTGGCATTTCGGGTAGCTTTGTCTGCCCAGACAGCCAAAACAATCAAAAAAGGAATGCGTTTGCTTGGTATTGCCGTCCCTGACCGAATGTAATTATGAAAAAACTATTTGCAATTTTATTGTTTTCCGCCTCTTTTGCCTGCGGCAAAACGTTGGAAAGACCAGAGAGGCTTAATGCAGATTTTCTAAAACAGCATGAACGAATGATCGATAGTAAATTTTACGACTTCAAACTCAACGATATTGATGGTAAGGAGGTAGATTTTAGTCAGTTTAAAGGCAAAAAAGTACTTCTAGTTAATGTCGCTTCGGAGTGTGGCTATACCCCTCAGTACGAAGCCTTGCAAGAACTTCACGAAAACTACGGTGATCAAATTGCCGTTTTGGCTTTTCCTGCCAATAATTTCGGGGGGCAGGAACCTGGTAGCAATGAAGAAATCAAGGAATTTTGCACCTCAACTTACGGAGTGACCTTTCCGGTTTTTGAAAAAATATCCGTCAAAGGTTTCGACAAACATCCCCTTTATCGTTGGCTTTCTGATGAAAAAGAAAATGGCTGGAACAATCAAGAGCCCAGTTGGAATTTTTGTAAATACTATGTGAATGAAAACGGAGAATTGGAAAAATTCTTTCCCTCGTCCATCACTCCACTAGATGAAGCTATACTTTCATTGATAGACCAATAATCATTGAATGTCAGAACCTAGTGAAATAAAAACTAAGAAACAAGCCTGGCTGCATGCAGTCAGGCTTCGTACTTTGCCCCTGGCCCTAGCCAGTATTTTGGCTGGTTCATTTTTAGCCGGATACGACCAAGATTTTCGCTGGGAGGTTTTGGTCCTTGCAGCATTAACGACCACATTTTTACAAATCCTTTCCAACCTTTCGAATGATTACGGAGATTCGGTTCACGGAGCAGACTCAGCAGAACGACAAGGACCTGTACGAGCCGTACAATCTGGCTTAATCAGTTTGGCTGAGATGAAGCAGGCCATGATCTTGTTTGGAATCTTTTCTCTGGTTTCTGGGCTTGGTCTATTATTTATCGCAGTACAAAACTGGACCTTATTTCTGATTTTTTTAGGTTTGGGGCTCGCGGCCATTTGGGCGGCAATCACCTACACCTCGGGTAAAAACCCTTATGGATATCTGGGTTTCGGAGATATTTCGGTTTTCGTCTTTTTTGGGCTTTTAGGAGTCTCGGGGACCTACTTTCTTCACACAGGAACTTTTACTTTACAAAGTTTACTCATCGCCTCCTCCTTGGGATTTTTCAGCACTTCGGTATTGAACATCAACAATATCCGGGACATTGACTCCGATCAAAAAGCAGGCAAACGATCCATTCCGGTTAGGATCGGAAAAAAACATGCCATCACCTACAATTGGATCTTAGTGGATTTAGGAAATATCAGTTTAATCATTTGGGCGATCTATTCCGAAAATTATCCCTCGCTGCTTGCTTTGCTTGCCTTACCCCTGATGATATTGGTCGGAATGGGAGTACAAAAAGCTAAAACTTCGAAAGCAACCGATCCTTTCTTGAAAAGAATGGCTCTCAGTACCTTACTTTGGGTTATACTTTTTGGTATGGGACTTCTTTTGTAATCATTCCCCCCAAAACTCTTTTTTGATCTAAAAAAACTGTTAAATTGGCATAAGCAATAACCCGTTGAACCATGACCAAAATACTCGTACCCTACGATTTCTCAGAGCAAGCCCAATATGCTTTGGACTTTTGCACAGCCTTAGCCAACCGACTCGACAATGTGCATGTAGAAGTCCTTCATGTACTCGAAATTCCAGCCAATACCGGTTTTGGGACCATGGGTGGTGGTGAAATGATTCCTGAAATGGAAAATCAGATTTTTTTCGTTGAGCTGACCAATCGACGAAAAAATCAAATGCAAGAACTGGATGAGAAATTCAAAAATAGCTCATTTAAGTTTACTACCCGTATCAAAATGGGAAATGCGTTTAAAGGCATTCATGAGTCAATCAAAGAGGAAAATCCAGATCTTGTGGTCATGGGTTCTCAGGGTTCCTCAGGAATTGAAGAAATCTTTGTAGGGAGTAATACCGAGAAAGTGGTCAGAAATGCTACTTGCCCAGTAGTTACGGTCAAACATCCGATTGACCCTAAAGACATCAAAAAAATTGTATTTGCCAGTGATTTCCGAGAAAACTCTGCCGAGGTTGCCGCCCGAGTGAAACGACTCCAGCATTTGTTTGATGCAGAGCTATACTTCGTCATTGTCAATACGCCAGGTACATTTGAAACCAGCAGGGAATCCCTTCAGCGAATCAAGTATTTTACCAAGGAGTTTCACTTCGAAAGTGTCAAAGCAGAAATTTACAATTCCCTTTCCGAAGAAGGGGGGATAATTGAATTTGCCGAAGATATCAAAGCGGATATGATCGCCATGGCTACCCATGGGCGCACCGGTTTTATGCATTTGATTACCGGAAGTATCGCCGAGGATGTGGTCAACCATGCCAAGCGACCGGTTTGGACTTTTAGAGCAAAAGAATAATCACTGAGAGCCTGTCTAAACCACAGGCTTTTTTTAATTTTGAACATGGCAAAACGAAATAACGACTGGAAAAAACGGGATGGGGTGGTTTTCTCCACCAATGATGAGTTTGAATTTGACTACGACTCCGAAGAAACCAACCAAACGCTTCCCCCTTCTGAGCAAAAATTGAAAGTAATGCTGGATAAAAAGTCAAGGGCAGGAAAACAGGTGACTTTGGTTGCGGGTTTTTTGGGAACCGAGGAGGATCTTAAGGATTTAGGAAAGTTGCTCAAAACCAAATGTGGGGTCGGAGGATCAGCCAAAGCAGGAGAAATCCTGATTCAAGGAGATCATCGAGATAAAGTGTTACAGGTTTTACTTGCTTTGGGCTATAAAGCCAAAAAATCAGGCGGTTGATTTGGATTGGGATGGTATAAAAATTATCAGATGGGGTTGATCAACCAAAGGATTCAACCTAATCCACCATTTTATTTAGAAATTTGATCAGAAAATAATTTGCTCAAAACAGTTCTGTAGCTTGTCTGTTTCATAAGAGAACGTATCTTTGCTGACCAAATGAATACACTTATCCCATCATTTGAGATTTTTAGAGCCCATCACCATGTGATTGGGTTGCATCATTTTCATCATTCCCTTTGAGGAATACTTTTACACCCCCACCCGGTGACGCTGATGACAGGGATTCGGCCTTTCACCACTAAAACATGACCACCCTTTTATTTCTTAGTGTAACTTGCAGACATGGAAAAAATAATTCGCATTGCTGTCCAAAAAAGTGGCAGACTATCCGATGATTCACTCAGCCTGATTAAAGAATGTGGAATCAAATTCTACAACGGAACAGGCAAATTAAAATCTACATCCACCAATTTCCCCATCGAATTTTTATTCCTTCGCGATGACGATATCCCTGGCTATGTAGCCGATGGCGTCGCCGATTTGGGAATTGTTGGAGAAAACGAACTGGTAGAAAAAAATAAATCAGTTATTACGCTCAAAAAATTAGGCTTTTCAAAATGTCGACTTTCACTAGCCATCCCTAAAGGTCAGGAATATAGTGGAATACAGTATTTTGAAGGGAAAAATATTGCCACCTCCTACCCTAAAATCCTCAGTGATTACCTCAAAGCCAAAAATATCAAAGCGGATATCCACGAAATTTCAGGTTCGGTAGAGATTGCGCCATCCATTGGCTTAGCCGAAGGAATCTGTGATATTGTCAGCTCAGGCTCCACTTTGATGATGAATGGACTCAAAGAAGTCGAAGAAATATTCAAATCAGAAGCCGTTTTGATTGCCAATACTAGCCTGGAGGGCTGGAAATCGGAGATTGTCGAAAAGTTACTATTCCGAATGAATGCCGTCCAAAAAGGGAAAAGCAATAAATACGTCCTGCTCAATGCGCCCAATGAATCTTTGGATAAAATTATCAGCTTAATCCCAGGGATGCGCAGCCCGACCATTCTTCCTTTAGCCCAACAGGGTTGGTCCTCCGTACATTCGGTGATTAGCGAGGATCAGTTTTGGGAAAACATCGAAGAACTCCGAGCTGCTGGAGCCGAGGGGATTCTCGTTGTTCCTATTGAAAAAATGGTGATTTAATCTTTTTACAACCTATGAACATTCTTGTAAACCCTGCCCCATCCACTTGGAAAAAAGAACTGGCCCGGCCCGTGTTCAAAACCAAGGATATCAATAAAATCGTCAAACCAATTCTCCGCAAAGTCAAACGAAACGGTGACAAGGCGCTTTATAAATTTGCACACGAATACGATCATGTTGATCTTGATTCTCTTTTAGTTGGACAAGATGAGCTGGCTGAAGCTACTTCAGCCTTGGATCCCGAACTTCAAGTTGCTATCCAGACGGCCAAGAAAAATATTGAACGATTTCATCAAGCCCAGGCCGGACAGGAATTGATTGAGGAGGTCATGCCTGGTGTGATATGCAGAAGAAAAAATGTTCCCATCCAGCGAGTGGGTTTGTATATTCCCGGAGGGACTGCACCCTTATTCAGTACTGTACTTATGCTTGGCATTCCTGCAAAAATAGCAGGTTGTCAAGAAATTGTACTTTGCACTCCCCCAAATCGGGAAGGCAAAGTCCATCCAGCCATACTTTTCACAGCCCAGCTTATAGGCATTACTAAAATCGTCAAAGCTGGAGGAGCTCAAGCGATTGCTGCTTTGACTTTTGGGACTGAGTCAGTACCACAGGTGGATAAAATTTTTGGTCCGGGAAATCAGTTTGTCACTGCGGCAAAACAGATTGCTACCAAATACGGGGTGGCTATTGATATGCCGGCAGGTCCATCGGAAGTTTTGGTTTATGCCGATGATTCCGCCATTCCGTCTTTTGTGGCTGCAGACCTTCTTTCTCAAGCCGAGCATGGAGTGGATTCCCAAGTCGTGTTGGTCACCCATTCGGAAAAATTTGCTAAAAAAGCGCTCAAAGAGATCAATAAGCAGTTAGAAAATCTTTCCCGAAGAGATATTGCTAAAAAAGCCCTAACTAATTCGGTGGCAGTTGTGATTCAAACACAGGAAGATGCGTTGGCACTGATCAATGATTATGCCCCTGAGCACTTAATTATCGCGGTGAAAAATGAAGAAGAGGTCGTGGCAGGAATCATCAATGCAGGCTCAGTATTCATTGGAAATTATACTCCAGAATCAGCTGGTGATTATGCCTCTGGTACCAATCATACGTTGCCAACTTATGGTTATGCCCGAAATTACAGCGGTGTTTCCCTAGATTCATTTGTCAAAAAAATAACCTATCAGAAAATAAGTGCTGAGGGCTTAAAAAATTTAGGCCCAACCGTAGAGGTGATGGCAGAGAATGAACTACTCGATGCGCACAAAAATGCCGTAACTATTCGACTCAATTACCTGAAAGAAAATAATTTATGAGTTTTGAGTTAACCTCACTCCTGCGTCCACATATTACCAAAATACAACCTTACACCTCCGCCCGGGATGAGTATAGCGGAAAAGAAGGAATATTCCTGGACGCGAACGAAAATCCATATGGATCGATTACCGAGCAGGATTTCAACCGCTACCCTGATCCCTATCAGCATGCCTTAAAGGCTGAAATTGCAAAGATTAAGCAGGTAGATCCCGCTCAGATCTTTTTAGGAAATGGATCAGATGAAGCAATTGACTTGTTGTTTCGGGCATTTTGCCGGCCCGGGATAGACAATGTAATTCTTCTTCCTCCAACCTATGGAATGTATGAGGTTAGCGCAGCAATCAATGATGTTGAAACGCGCAAGGTACCGCTTACGCCAGATTTTCAATTGCAGACAGATCGGGTATTGGAGAAAATAGATAAAAACACCAAAATCATTTTCATCTGCAGCCCGAATAATCCGAGTGGAAATAAATTGGATCGAACTGAAATCCGGCGAATTATCCGGGAATTTCAGGGCTTGGTCGTAGTGGATGAAGCCTACATTGACTTCAATGATGAGCCCAGCTTCACTACCGAATTAACCGAGTTTCCCAACTTGCTGGTTATGCAGACTTTCTCCAAAGCTTGGGGACTTGCCTCCCTGCGCTTGGGGATGGCATTTGCATCGAAGGAACTCATCCGGATCTTAAATTTGATCAAGCCACCTTACAATATTTCGGGTTTGACTCAAGCCACGGTGTTAGAAGCGATTCAAAATATTGGTAAAGTAAATCGGATGATTGCCGAGATACTCGAAGAAAGAGCCTTTTTAGCCAAGAAATTAACTGATTTAACTTTTGTTCAAAAAGTGTATCCTTCTCAGGCTAATTTCCTTTTGATCAAAATATCGAATGCAAATGAGGTGTACGCTGCTTTAATCGATGAAAAAATTATAGTTCGTAACCGGTCCAAGGTAATTCTCTGTGAGGATTGTCTTCGGATTACTGTGGGTACCCGAATGGAAAATGAAACATTTTTGAGCGCCTTGGAAAAAGTCTTTGCCAAAACCGAACATTAAAATGAAGAAAAAAGTATTATTTATCGATCGGGACGGAACCATCATCAAGGAGCCTCCCACGGACTTTCAGGTTGATAGTTTGGAGAAACTGGAATTCATCCCCAAGGCAATTTCCAACCTTCGCAAGATAGCCGAGGAAACGGATTTTGAATTGGTCATGGTGACCAATCAGGATGGATTGGGTACAGATTCCTTTCCTGAAAAGGATTTTTGGCCGGCACAGTATAAGATGCTCAAAACCTTGGAGCAGGAAAATGTCCTTTTCAAAGCCATTCATATTGACAAAAGCTTTGAGCATGAAAATCTCCCCACCAGGAAACCCGGTACTGGATTGCTTCAAGAATATTTCTCAGAGGAGTATGATTTGGCGGCAAGTTATGTTATCGGGGATCGGTTGACCGATATTCAACTCGCAAAAAATCTAGGAGCTAAAGCCATTTTTATTGGTGAAAACCAGGAAGATGCTGAATTTTCCTCCCGAGATTGGGATGAAATTTACCGATTTCTGAAATTTCCACCTCGAGTGGCGGAAGTCAAACGAACCACTTCAGAAACTGATATTTACATCAAACTGAACCTAGATGGAAGTGGTACATGTAAAATTTCAACGGGCTTGCATTTCTTTGATCACATGCTGGAACAACTAGGAAAGCATGGTTCAACCGACTTGGAAATCCAAGTAAAGGGAGATCTTCACATCGACGAGCATCATACCATTGAGGATACAGCCTTGGCATTGGGTGAAGCTTATTCGAAGGCACTCGGAGATAAAAAAGGCATTTATCGCTACGGTTTTCTGCTGCCGATGGATGATGTTCTGGCCCAGGTTGCCATCGATTTTGGCGGAAGACCCTGGTGTGTTTGGGATGCTAAATTCAATCGCGAAAAAATTGGCGAAATGCCTACTGAGATGTTTTACCATTTCTTCAAGTCCTTTTCCGATACAGCGAAATGCAACCTAAATATCAAAGCAGAAGGCGAAAACGAGCACCATAAAATTGAAGCGATTTTTAAAGGACTGGCCCGAGCAATCAAAATGGCCGTTCAAAAAGATCCCATGAATTTAGACCAGTTGCCCTCAACCAAAGGGGTGCTTTGATTGTAAAGGAATGGAAAGGGATAAAAAATATTTCAAAAAAATATTTTCTATCCCTTTATTTTTTTGTTTATTACGTCATGCTACGAAAAATTCATATACCAACTATTGCTCTGATATCTTTTTGGCTAAGTGCCTGTCAGTCTACCTTAAACGAAGCTGAAATTTTGTTTAAAAACCAAGCTTACGAAGAGGTGGTTTCCAAACTAGACAATTACCTGTTTTTCAATGTGACTGATCTTAAAGCCCTTCACCTCAGGGCAAGAGCCTACGAGGAACTCGATCGGATTCCGGAAGCCATTAAGGATTATGAGCGAATTATCGCCTTGGATCGAGACTATGCTCAAGCCTTTGCGGGTATAGGAAAAATTTATTTTAACCAAAAAAACTATAAAGACGCAGAGCTTGCCTTACTCAATGCAGCCAATAAAGATCCTGAAGATTACGAAATACTCTATCTTTTAGGCAGAACTTTGCTGGTCAATGAAAACTACAGTCTTTCCGAGGAGTTCTTGATGAAAGCCCGTGAAATCAACCAGAAAGATGCCAAGCTTCACTTTTACCTCGGCATGGCAAGAGCTTTCCGAGGAGATATCTTAGGCTGTGCCGCATCGTTTAACACCTATGTAAATTTCGAACCTAACAATGCGGTAGGTCGATATAATCGAGGCTTTGCTTTGATGAGAGCGGAATATTACGAATGGGCTTTAGAGGATTTTGAAGCAGTTTTGAAACAAAATCCCAATCACGTAGAGGCACTTGCCAAAAAAGGCATTTGCCTGAAGCAATTGGGAGATTCTCAGGGCTGTCAATTTATTCAAGAGGCTGCAAGCAAAGGCTCAGATTTTGCCCAAAGTTACTTGGAGCTCTGCAGCTGATCAGAGCAGGCGATCACTGAGTGCTTGGATATAATTAGGGATTGCCTCCGGAGTCAAGGCCAAAAACAAATAAGGCTCGATCAATTCTAATTCCATCAACTGAAATTCACCGGAAACAAGCACACCGTCTACTCGTGCGTAAAGGGTATTTGGTCCAAATTCCCGAATCAACCGTTTGGCAGATTCCAGCAGTTGAGATTCCGGTTCAATGACTTGAATAGTCCCTCCGAAATAATGTTGGACTCTAAAGTCTGCCTTAGCTGGCCTCTTCAGTACCGCATGTGAAAATACGCCATTCAAGAAGATCAGAGAATACTCCCCGACTTCGGCGACCTCTTTTACAAATGGCTGAACCAAAAAAGCCTCCTCTTCCAACAAGGACATCAATTTGGGTAAGAAACTATCCCAATCCGAAAGGGAAATTTTAAACGTATTTTTGGCTCCACCACTGACCAACGGTTTAATGACGACAGTTTCCTTTTGGATTTGCGCCCGAATCGATTCCACGTGGGGCAACTTTCCCTTTTCCAAAAGCATCCCCGCAATCACTGGAAACCCTTTATCGGCAATTTCGAGCAAATAGGATTTTGAGCTATTCCAGCGGATGGTATCCAAATCATTCAAAACCGGAATCCCAAGTGCTTTTATTTTATCCAGCCAATCCAAAAACTCCGGATAATAATCAAAATAATCCCAGACCGACTTGATCAAAAGGGTGGAATACTGGGACCAATCTACCTGGGGATCGGACCAGGGAACAATATCATTAGAAAATCCTAAATCAGTCAATATTCCCGAAAGGATCTCGTCTTCATTGACTGTATTGGTATCATAAGCTCCAGTAGAAAAGTAACTGACGATGGCGATTTTGGAAGTCATAGGGTGAATTTTGCCACAAATGTAGCTTTTAAGTAAAATTTGCAAGCACCATTCTTCAAAAACTCCTACTATCCCTTACTTTTGACCTTTGCTAAGAATATGAAACACCGCAAACTCGTCATCATTCCTACTTACAACGAATGTGAAAACATTGCTGAGATGATCCATAAAGTGATGGGATTAGAGGACTTTTTTGAGTTGTTGATTATTGACGATGCTTCACCGGATGGCACTGCCCAAATCGTACAAGATCATCAACATCAATTTCCCGACAGGCTCCACCTTTTGGAGCGAAAGGGGAAATTAGGCTTGGGAACGGCTTATATTTTGGGTTTCAAGTGGGCATTGAATAAAGGGTATGATTACATTTTTGAAATGGATGCAGACTTTTCACATGACCCAAAAGATCTGGTTAGACTATATAAAGCCTGTGCAGTGGATGGTTTTGATCTAGCAATCGGTTCCCGCTACATTACTGGCGTCAATGTGGTTAACTGGCCCATCGGCCGGGTGCTGATGTCCTATTTTGCCTCGGTTTATGTCAAATTTATAACCGGACTACCCATCAAGGATGCTACGGCAGGATTTAAATGCTATCATCGTTCGGTTTTAGAAGGCATTGTTTTGGACAATATTCGCTTTATCGGTTATGCATTCCAAATTGAGATGAAATTCACGGCTTGGAAATTGGGCTTTAAAATCACCGAGGTCCCCATTATTTTCACCGACCGAACCAAAGGGACTTCAAAAATGAGCAAAGGAATCTTTAAAGAAGCCGTTTTCGGGGTGATTTGGATGAAAATCAAAAGTCTTTTTTCCCCCTACAAACTCAATCAAAACGAATCGATTGAATGGGGTTCACCCGCGAAATAACTACCACAGGAATCCACAGCACCAGCGCAGTCAAGCCTGCAATCCCCAAATTCAACAGCACAAAAACTGGCCAATTCCAATCAATAGGAACATAGCTCATGTAGTAACTTTCAGCTTCCAACGGAATCAGTCGAAAGTTATATTGCAAAAATCCAAAACCCAGACCCATAGCATTCCCAATAAGCAATCCTCGACCCAGAATTCGCATGCCATTCCAGAAAAATATCCGACGGATTTGAGCGTTTTTGGCACCGAGTGCCTTGAGTAAACCAATCATCTGTGTACGCTCCATGATCAAAATAAACAGGATTGCTCCCATGTTAAAAATAGCAACAAATCCGATTAAACTGATAAAGACGTAAACATTGGTATCCAGCAACTTAAGCCAATCAAAAATTTCTAAATATTTTTCTTGTGAATTGATTAGCTTCAGGTCCAAATCCAAAATCTCTTCTAGGGCAAAACTCAATTCTTCGCTGGGACCCGGATTGACAAAAACTTCCATTCCTCCGATTTGATCAGCTTTCCAACCATTCAGATTTCGAATAGTTTGAAGTTCTCCGATGACGATTTTTTCATCAAAATTTTCCAAAAAGGTCTCGTAAATCCCCACTACTTCCACTCGGCGATAGCGTGGTGGATCTTGTACGAAATAGAGAATAATCCGATCCCCAACCTCCAATTTAAGCCGATTAGCGATGTATCGGCTCAGCATAATTTCATTGGAAGTTCCTTCCCGGGGAATCTGAATCATCCGACCTTCGATGAGGTATTGGCTAAATGCCAGCGTATCAAAATCCAGCCCAACTCCCTTCATCAAAACGCCTTCTACCTCTTCTTCTCCTTTAATCAGCGCGGCTTTATGAGCAAATGATTGGGTTTTCTCAACAAAAGGTAATTCGGACTTTTTCGTAGCAAATTCAGAATCTTGCGAAAATGGCAATTCTTCAAAGGCATTACTCATGCTGAAGCGCTGGATTTGATAATGTCCTGTAAATCCGTACACCCGCTCTGAAACCGTTTTTTGGAATCCACCCAAAACCATGAATGACAAAAGCGAAACCCCTAACCCTAAGGCCAAGCTCCCCACGGCAATCCGGTGAATGGTTTTGGAAAAACCTCCGCCGCCTTTAAAACTGATTCTTTTGGCTATGAAATAGGAAAGGTTCAAGAGAGTGATTTAATTTGTCTAAACGCAGCGCAAAATACTATGAAGCATATGAAAAACGCATTTCTTTCTCACTTTTTGATAGGGCTTTTGCTCTTAGCCACGTTTACTACCACGGACAGTCTTGCCCAAATCCTCACTGGAGCGGAGCAAAGTAACTTGTATCTCCCTATGCTTCAAGGCAAAAAAGTAGGCTTAGTCGGAAATCAAACCTCCATCCTGCCCCAATCGGACAATAAACATGTGGTTGATTTTTTATTAGAAAAAGGCATCCAGATCAAAAAAGTGTTTGTACCCGAGCATGGATTTCGGGGCACTGCCGATGCCGGAGAAAAAGTGGATAATAGCATCGATCAAAAAACAGGATTACCGATCATATCACTTTATGGCACGAACAAAAAACCGACTGCCAATCAAATTCAGGATCTCGATGTGATTATTTTTGACCTCCAGGATGTGGGAGCTCGCTTTTTTACTTACATCAGTACGATGCATTATGTGATGGAAGCCTGTGCAGAACAGGGGAAAAAAATGATTATTTTTGACCGCCCCAATCCCAATGGAGGCTATGTGGACGGCCCGATGCTCAAACCGGGTTATGAATCTTTTGTGGGCATGCACCCAATTCCAGTGGTTCATGGCTTGACCGTAGGGGAATTAGCTCAAATGATCAATGGAGAAAAATGGCTTAAAGGAGGGGTTTCAACGGATTTGGAAGTGATCCCCGTGTCCAATTGGACTCGGGATCAAGCATACCCTCTTCCTGTAAAACCTTCCCCAAATTTACCGAGTGATTTGGCCATCAAATTATATCCTAGTACTTGTTTGTTCGAAGGAACGGTAATGTCCTTGGGACGTGGCACCTACGATCCATTTCAAATGTATGGCTATCCTGACCCTAAATTCGGAGAATTCACCTTCACCCCAGTCTCCATTGAGGGCATGTCCAAAACCCCACCTCATCAAGACCAACTTTGCTACGGGGTGGATCTTCGAGGAGAATCCATGAATCATCAATTTACACTCAACTATTTGCTGGACGCCTACCAAAAATCGGGGATGAGAGAGAAATTTTTCACTAATTTCTTCAATACATTGGCAGGAACCGACGAACTGAAAAAACAGATTTTAGCGGGAAAAACTGAGGCAGAAATCCGGGAAAGCTGGAAAGCAGGTTTAAAGGAATATAAGCAGAAACGGGAGAAGTATTTGATTTACGAATAAAAGGAGGAGACTCAAGACCGAAGACCAGTTAAACCGAGCTTTCGGGCTGATTTTTGGTCGTTTAATTCCGGAATGGAAAAGAAGGGAGAGCTTATCATAGCGTAAAACTGAATTGGGAATGTTGAATAAAGTAGTGAAGTCAAAAGAAGAATTACGAATCGTTTATATGGGGACGCCGGAGTTTGCGGTACCTGCCTTGGAAAAATTGGTGGAAGCAGGTTGCAATATTGTCGGAGTGATTACGGCTCCGGATAAGCCACAGGGACGTGGGCAAAAACTCGTGGCTTCGCCAGTGAAACAAGCTGCTGAACATCTCGGTCTGAACATTCTCCAACCCACCAATCTTAAAAACCCGGAATTCCAGCAGGAATTGCGCGACTTAAAAGCTGATCTTCAGATTGTGGTAGCATTTCGTATGCTTCCCGAATCAGTTTGGAGTATGCCCCCAATGGGCACGTTCAATCTCCATGCCTCTCTCCTGCCCGACTATCGGGGGGCTGCCCCGATCAATTGGGCGATTATCAACGGAGAAAAAGAAACCGGAGTGACGACTTTTTTTCTCAAGCATGAAATCGACACAGGAAGTATCATTTTTCAAGAGAAAGTTCCGATTCTTGACCAGGATGATTTGGGTTCGGTCTATGAAAAATTGATGAAAGTGGGTTCGAACTTGGTGTTAAAGACGGTCGAAGCAATAGCCAAAGATGAGGTTGAGTCGAAGGTGCAAGATGAAAGCAAGGCTCGACATCATGCCCCAAAAATTTTTAAGGAAACCGGGAAAATCGATTGGAATCAGGACGCTGTATCCATTCACAATTTAGTCAGGGGACTCTCTCCCTATCCTGCTGCCTGGGCAGAATTTGAGGGAAAGGTTTGGAAGTTTTACAAGACCCGAATTTCTGAAGAAAAGAGAAAGCTGAAGCCTGGGGAATTTTGGTCAGAGGGCAAAAATGTCTTTTTGATTGGAACGGGGACCGTTCCGTTGGAAATTTTAGAACTTCAACTAGAAGGCAAAAAAAGAATGAAAACTGCGGATTTTCTTCGGGGAAATCGGATCTCTTCAAAGAATTAGGTCCGTCAGTTGATTAAAACCCTTGAAGATGTGCATGAAGAATCTGCCATAAACTGGGAGTTTTGCTGCGTCTATCAGCAGGAAATTTCAGAGGATAGAGTTTACCAAATTCTTCCGCTCTACCTTTATTCGTAAACTCGTGGTCATTCCCTTTTAACATGAAATGCGGAAAACCCCAATTCTTCATTTCAATTCATCATATTTCGATGAATAATTTTTTAATCAACCAAATTTTATGGAACTTGAGATAAGTTATAATTAACGTTTTAACCTAATAAACTATGAAAAGGCTACTTTATATTTTTCTACCTATTCTACTTCTGACAAGTACCACGGTAGAAGCACAATTAATCAAAAAACTCAAGCAAGCTGCCCAGCAGGGAGCAGAAAATGCCTTAGCCAAAAAAACGGAAGAAGAAGTCAATAAGCTCGTTCAGCGACAAATCGAAAAACAAATCAGCACTTGGGGAGAAAATGAATCCAGTCCCATCGCGATGGACATGGAAGCCATCATGGCCGGAATGGGTGAACCGGTAGATACCCAAGAAAGCTATGACTTTACAGGCTACATGACCATGGAGGTCATTTCAAAAAACCCCAAAGGCAAGGCAGAGGATCCCGTACAAATGAAATCCCTATTAACGCCAAACGAATACATCGGCATGGAAATTTCTGATCCCAAATCCAATGAGGCGGTTTCTACCCTGGTTTTTGACACCAAAAACAAAGCATCCATCATTTTTATGGATAATGAAGGCAGCAAAAACAGTTTTGCTTATAAAATGGACGCAGAGAGCCTAGTCGATCAAGAAGTGGATAATCAAATTGAAGAACAAGATGTCACCTTTGAAAAAACCGGAAATACCAAAACTATCCTAGGCTACATCTGCGATGAATATTATGTCAAAAGCGAGGATGGTGAAGGAAATTACTGGATTACTCAGGAGCCCATCGAAGGATTGACGGCATTTTGGGGCATGAATAGTCCCATGATGAAAAACGCGACAAAAGAAAAATATGCCAAGCGATTCAGCAATCTTCCTACCGGTGATTTTATGGCGATGACCTTTACCGATGTGGACGGCAGCACGGTAGAAATGAATGTCATAGAAATTGAAATGAACAGTCCTAAAACACTAACCATGGCTGAATATCCCAATGTAATGGAAGGAATGGAAGAAAAATAAGAAAGACCATCTTTTTAAAAACTAAAAAAGGCGATGATTTTTCATTGCCTTTTCTTTTCAAATTTACTCGTCATCAAAATTCATTTTTATTAACCGGGCAATCAAGTTAACTTCCACCCTCATCTACTCTTTCGCATGAAGCTAATCCTTATCGCCGCTCGGGCAAAAAATAATGTCATCGGAAAAGAAAACGACCTTTTATGGAGGTTACCCGCTGATTTCAAACGTTTTAAATCCATCACTTCCGGACATTTTATTTTAATGGGCCGAAAAACCTTTCTTTCGCTGGGAAAACCGCTACCCAACCGAACCCATCTGGTCATCACCCGCGATTCAACCTTTGAAGTTCCCGAAGGGCATTACACCTTCCAGAATTTCGAAGAAGCCTTTACTTTTTGCAACAAATTGAATTTGGAAGAGCTTTTTATAATTGGAGGTGGAGAAATTTACAAACAAACCCTTCCGATGGCTGACAAGTTAATGTTAACTGAAGTGGAAGCCGAACTGGATGGAGATACTTATTTTCCGGAGTTTGATCCAAAAGATTGGAAAATTACCTTTGAAGAATATCATCCTACCGATGAAAAACACCGCTATGCTTTCCGGTTTGTGGATTACGAACGCAAGAACTCCAAATGAAAGAGCTTAAGGTGATTTGGATCACCGGTGCCTCCTCCGGAATCGGAAAAGCGGCCGCATTTCGCTTTGCTCAGGCAGGGTATCGCTTGATTCTCTCGGCAAGAAATGCGGAAGCCTTGGAAGAGGTAAAGGCAGCGTGTCCTACTCCCGATCTGGTGAAAATTTTAAGCTTAGATCTTGAAAAACCCGAAGTGATGCCCGCTAAAACCCAAGAGGCGATTTCCTTTTTTGGAAAAGTCGATACGCTCTTGCACAATGCCGGCATCAGTCAGCGATCTTTGATCAAAGAAACGGGGCTATCGGTAGATCGAAAGCTTATGGAAATCAACTTCTTTGGAACAGTCGCTTTGACCAAAGCCATCCTCCCTCACTTTATCCAAAACCAAAGTGGGCATTTTGGGGTAGTGACCAGTTTGGTTGGAAAATTTGGCACGCCCTATCGATCCGCTTATGCCGCCTCCAAGCATGCTTTGCACGGTTTTTTTGAAACGCTGAGAGCAGAGCATTTTCAGGATCAAATCGGAGTGACCTTACTTTGTCCCGGATTTATTCGTACCCAGATTTCTATCCATGCCTTGACAGCAGATGGTACCCCCCTCAATCAAATGGATGAAGCTCAGGAACAAGGAATGAGCCCAGAGAATTGCGCCGATGAAATCTTCAAGGCCATTACCCATAACAAGGAAGAAGTATTGATTGGAGGAAAGGAAATCTTGGCCGTGTATCTCAAGCGTTTTTTCCCCAAACTCTTTTCCAAAATTCTTAGAAAAGCCAAAGTCAGATAAACAAATGAAGCAAATCAAGGCAGAAATTATTGCCATAGGAGACGAACTGCTTTATGGGCAGATCGTGGATACCAACAGTCATTGGATCTCTCAGGAATTGGATCTCAAGGGAGTCAACGTGATTCGAAAAAGCACTGTGGGAGACAACCGAACCGATATTTTAAAGGCTTTTGCCGAAGCCGAGGAGCGGGCAGATTTGATTTTAATCACCGGAGGACTTGGACCGACCCAAGACGATCTCACCAAGCCGCTACTTGCCGAGTATTTTGATTGCCCGATACGGGAAGTTCCTGAAGCGGTCGAAGCGATTACGGACTTCTTCAAACGTCGTGGTCGAGAGATGACCCCGCTCAATGTGCTACAGGGTCACCTTCCCTCCTGCTGCACTTATGTACCCAATGAGGTAGGCACTGCGCCAGGAATGTGGTTTGAGCGAAACACCACCTATTGGATGTCCATGCCCGGTGTGCCCCATGAAATGAAAAAACTGATGCGCGACTTTGTATTGCCCAAGCTTGAAGAGATTTTTGAACTGCCGGTGATCTACCATAAAGTGATCAAAACTGCTGGGATCGGTGAAAGCTGGCTTTCGGATTTAATCAATGATTGGGAAAATGCACTTCCTGATCATATTCGACTGGCCTACCTTCCCTCATTGGGTCATGTTAAATTGAGACTCACCGGATTTGGGGAAAGGCTTGAAAAAGTAAAGGAAGAAGTAGAGCATCAAATTCGGCTCGCTTTGCCCCGAATTGAAAAATACGTCTATGGATTTGATGGGGAAACACTAGAGACTGCCATTGGTAAACTTTTGAAGAATTCGGGGAAAACCCTAGCTTTGGCAGAGAGCTGTAGTGGCGGATATGTCTCCCACTTAATTACATCAGTCCCAGGAAGTAGTACGTATTTCCAAGGTACAGTGGTTCCTTACCATAATCAGTTTAAGGAAAAAATCTTGGGAGTTTCCGCCCAAACCCTCCAAAATCACGGGGCTGTCAGTGAGCAAACTGTTCAGGAAATGGCCCAAGGCGTGCGAAATCTGTTTAACTCAGATTTCGGACTTTCCTCCAGTGGTATCGCCGGTCCAGCAGGTGGAAGCGAAGAAAAACCTGTGGGAACGGTCTGGATAGCAGTAAGTAATGGTCAGGAAATTAAAACCAAAAAATTACAACTGACTCAAGATCGAATGCTGAATATTCAACTCACTGGAGTGGCTTTGCTCAATCTATTGAGAATATTCATATCTAAAATAGAAGAATAAAATTTTATACTAAAGGCTTGTTTCAATGTTTGATAAAATTTAATTTTAAAACTTGAATATAAACCCAATTAAATACCAAAAATAGTATGGCAAGTGTAGAAATGCTGATGCCCAAAATGGGCGAAAGTATCATAGAGGGCACCATCCTTACCTGGCTTAAAAAAGAAGGCGACTCGATCGAACAGGATGAATCCGTACTCGAGGTTGCCACTGATAAAGTAGATACTGAAGTTCCTGCAACCCATGGCGGAGTGCTTAAAAAGATATTGGCAAAGGAAGGCGATGTAATCGCGGTGGGAGCACCGATTGCGATCATCGAGACAGACCAGGAAGATTCTTCGGCACCTTCTACTGCTGCAGCTACTTCTGAAGAGAAACCTTCTCCCAAAGAGGAACTTGTGGCTGCCGCTCCTGCACATACCGAGTCTTTAATTTCAGGAGGTGAATCGGCCCAACTAAGTGCTGATGATCGATTTTACTCCCCTTTGGTACGGAGCATTGCCAAAGAAGAGGGAATCGGAGCAGCTGAGCTATCCCAGATCCCGGGTACAGGCAAGGACAATCGAGTTACCAAACAGGACATGTTGGATTACTTGAAAAACAGAGGTTCTAAAGCCCCAGTTAGTCAGCCCGCAGCCCCTGCCCCCTCCATTGCTGAAACTCCAAAAGTTCAAGTCAGTATCTCGGCTTCTGATGAGATCATCGAAATGGACCGCATGCGAAAAATGATCGCTCAGCGTATGGTGGATTCCAAGCGGATCTCTCCTCACGTGACCTCCTTTGTGGAAGCAGATATGACCCATATCGTGCAATGGAGAGAGAAAAATAAAAATGCTTACAAACAGAAATACGGGGAATCGATAACCTACACCCCTTTCTTTATCGAAGCCATAGCCAAGGCGATTCGGGATTTTCCGATGATCAACATTTCGGTGGATGGGGATCGGATTATCAAGAAAAAAGACATCAATATCGGGATGGCAGTAGCGCTTCCTTCCGGCAATTTGATTGTACCGATCATCAAAAATGCCGATCAGCTTAATTTGGTCGGGATTTCCAAAAAAGTAAATGATCTTGCCAATCGGGCAAGAACCAATAAACTCACTGCCGACGATTTGAGTGGAGGAACCTACACTGTTTCCAATGTAGGTTCATTTGGTAATGTAATGGGAACACCAATCATTCCTCAGCCTCAGGTAGCAATCATGGCCGTGGGTGCGATTGTCAAAAAGCCGGCAGTAGTGGAAACCCCAACTGGCGATGTAATTGCCATTCGTCACAAAATGTTCCTTTCCCATTCCTACGACCACCGGGTGGTCGACGGTTCCTTAGGTGGGATGTTTGTCCGACGAGTCGCTGACTACCTAGAAGCCTTTGATATGAATTCTACCTTTTGATCAACTAAAGCCTCGATTTTCGGGGCTTTTTTTTTGGCTAAAGACCGTACCCTCCAAGGGTTTGAGGCGTCCCTTTTTTGGACAATTCTAAACTAAACCTATTACCGCTAAATCCCAACAAAAAACCACCCCGACCAAACCTATTCGTCCAATCGGGGTGTATTGATTTTTAGTCTAATCCGGCTAGCTACCGGCTTCTCCAAAGGTCTTTCAGCTGACGCCCATTAATTAGCATCACAAATCGGGCGGGGTTGGGTACCAAGACAATCCGCACATCCTGTCGGTCAAACTGATCCGACTCAATCGGCACTCCCTCCTGCCCTCCGACTTCATAACTCACGATTCCATTGGCATCTGGAAGCAAGGGCTTGTATTTATTAGCAATATAGGCTGTGGGCAAGAGAATGTCGGTATCGGATTTCAAGACTTCGTAGATTTTTTCGAGTTCCTTCTCCAAGACATCCTCGTAATCTTCATTAAAATCATCTTCTAGATCGTGGATTTCCTCTTCCAAGTCATCGTACTGCTCATCACTGTAATCCATGGCAGCCAATTGATTTCTCTTTTCCACAATTTCGGTTAGCTCCTTATCCAGCTTGTCCCAATTCATTCTTTTGCGTTTTTTTGATTTGGTAATTAAAGTACAAAGATGGGCAATCCCTTTTTTTTAGCCGAATGAATGCTGAAAAATTAACCAATCAGCAGAATTTTTCCGTTTCTTCCAGGAAGATTGTATGCTGTCAAGGCTTCTTTGAAACTGTGCAAAGGAAACTTACCGGCGATATCAATCTGCGAATCCTCCTTCATCAAAAAACCAAATACCTTTAAAAAAGCCTGCGAACGGGTTTTGGAATCAATCTCTTCCATCCAGCTACTCAGCCAAAAACCCTCGATGGTCAAGCCCTTGAAAATCAACAAACCACTATTGATCGGCATATTTTCCAAAGCCAAAGCTCCAAAAACCAGCATTCTCCCCTTTTTTCTCAAGCTTGACAGTGCCCGTGCTCCCAACGCTCCTCCCACCGCATCAAATACCACATGTACTCCTTCCTGGCAATGCTCGCCAATGACTTTTTGAAGCTTTTCCTTTTCGGTATTGATCACCAGATCGGCTCCTATTTTCTTCAAATAGTCCTTTTGCTCCTCTTGCCTGACTGTAGCGGCTACTTTAATTCCCTTTTCTTTGGCCAGTTGGATCGCAAATTTGCCGAAAGCCGAGGCCCCGGCAGTAATCAGTAACCAATCCCCTTCCTTCAATCCGGATTTTTCAATCATGCCATAGGCGGTCATAGGATTGACAAAAGCCTGACAGGCAATTTCATCTGGCATTTGCTCGGGTACTGGTATCGCACCTGCAGCCGGGACGGCCACGTATTCCCGCCAAGTTCCGATGGTGGTAAACATGACTCGGGTGCCTTCTTCAAACTTTCCCGCTTGGTCTGCTTTTTCAACTACTCCACAGGCTTCAAATCCCGCACTGCTCGGCAAAACAGGATTGATCCCGTACATGCCACGGATAAACATGATATCGGATGGATTGATATTCCGAGCCGTCACCTTGACCAGTATCTCGTGCTCCTTGGGTATAGGCCTTTCGGATTCTTTGATTTTCAAAACCTCTTCAGGCATCCCGGTTTCTTCAAAAATAAGTTCTTTCATTTCTTCGTTTTTTCTTAAGGTTAAACTTTAAATATACCTTCTGATAATCGTCAATCGGGTTATTTTTTCTTTAACTTAAGCAAAGACATTCTAACCCGACATTCAATGGATTTATCAACCGTTTTTTCGCTTCAGGATAAAGTAGCATTAATCACCGGAGCAAGCAAAGGAATTGGATATGGAATTGCAGAAATTTTTGCTGCCGCAGGTGCCAAAGTCATTATCAGTTCCCGAAAACAAGAGGCACTCGATGAGAAAGCAGAGCAGCTCAAAGCCAAAGGATATGAGGCTACAGGAATTGCCTGCAATGTGGGAAATATGGAGGAGCTTCCTGCTTTAGTGGAGAAAAGCGTCTCCAAATATGGACAAATCGACATTTTGGTCAATAATGCGGCAAGTAACCCTGTTTTTGGGCCTGTTCACGAAACTAGCCTCGAAGCATTTGATAAGATTATGGACGTCAATGTGAAAGCCCCCTTTGAATTGACACGGCTCTGCTTTCCTTATTTGAGAGAATCAGCTAGCGCTTCAGTCATCAATATCAGCTCAATTGGAGGACTTTCGCCAGAAACAGGTTTGGGAATTTATTCGGTCAGCAAAGCTGCTTTGATTTCGCTCACGAAAGTCTATGCCAAAGAATGGGGAGATGCCAAAATTCGAGTCAATGCGATTTGCCCAGGACTGATTCAGACTAAGTTTTCCGAAGCTCTTTGGTCCAATGACAAAATCATGGATATGATCCTAAAGCAACTCGTCATCAAACGCGCCGGAACAGCCCATGAAATCGGAGCCATGGCTTTGTTTCTCGCCTCTCCCGCCTCTTCCTATACCACAGGCGCCATCCTTACAGCCGATGGCGGTTTTACGATTTGATTATGCATGCCTCACCAAATATCAGCCTGAGAAAAGGTTTACCTGAGCTGATCCAAACGTATCGGGATTTTGTCGAGAGCCAGCTTTTCCCCATCGACCTTCAGGTGGTCAACGGACCTTTTCGCTCCTTTTTACCTCAACTGAATGAGCTACGAAAAAAAGCCAAATTGAATAACCTTTTCAATCCTCACCTCAGTGAGAAAGAAGGAGGTTTGGGGTTAAACCTTCTTGAATTTGCCTACATATCGGAGGTTTTGGGTCAAAGCCCGATAGGGCATTATATTTTCAACTGCCATGCGCCGGATATCGGAAATATGGAATTGTTAAGCCATTTTGGATCTGATTCGCAAAAAGTGAACTTTTTGCATCCGCTTCAAAAAGGAGAAATCCGCAGTTGCTTCGCCATGACTGAACCCGAAAATGCCGGAAGCAATCCTGTAAACCTGAGCACCAGTGCAATTCTGGAAGGAAACGACTATGTCATCAATGGGAGAAAATGGTTTACGACCGGGGCGGATGGGGCTCGGTTTACCATTGTTATGGCTGTGACCAATCCAGAAGCCACCTCACCCTACGAGCGGGCAAGTATGATTATCGTTCCGCTGGATACTCCGGGATTTAAGCTTTTAAGAAATATTCCTGTGATGGGAGAATCGGGAGAAGATTACCTTTCTCATGGAGAGATACTGTTTGAGAATTGCCAAGTACCAAAGGAAAACTTGATTGGCACTGAAGGTATGGGGTTTAAATTAGCTCAAGAGCGGCTGGGGCCAGGACGAATTCATCACTGCATGCGCTGGATTGGGATTTGTGAACGGGCCTTTGATCTGATGTGTAGGCGCGCCGCTCATCGGATGCTCAGTCCCCAAAAACCCTTATCAGAGAAACAGAGTATTCAAAACTGGATTGCAGAAAGCCGTGCCGAAATCAATGCCAGCCGGCTGATGGTGTTGGACACGGCCAAAAACGTGCAAATTCACGGGGCCAAAGCAGTCAAAGAAGAGATATCCACCATCAAATTTTTTGTAGCCAATGTACTGACCAAGGTAATTGACCGAGCGATTCAAGTTCATGGAGCGCTGGGCCTCACCGATGACACCTTACTTTCATTCTGGTATAGACATGAGCGAGGTGCTCGGATTTACGATGGCCCAGATGAGGTGCACAAAGCAGCTTTGTCCAGAAGTATTCTCAAAAAGTATCAGTCATGATTTCTGGACAAAAAATTGATCAATTAACGAAAAGACTCCAGGAAAAGCTTAATTGGGATCCCGATCAGATCAAAATCAGCCCCTTATCTGGTGGCTATTCCAACCTAACTTATGAATTGACTTTCGGTCAACAAAAGTTTGCGCTGCGAAGACCACCGCATGGATACAAAATCAGCACCGCTCACGACATGGTGCGGGAATATAAGGTGCTCCAATCCCTGGAAAAAGCCGGCTATTCCAAAAGTCCAAAAGTTATCTATCTGGAGGAAAATGAGGCGGTTTTGGGAGCTCCTTTTTTCATCATGGAGTTTATTGAAGGCAAGATCCTGCGAGCAAATTCTTCTCTAATCGAAAAACTCACTTCCAAAGATTTTCAAAAACTTTCAATCCAAACGCTCGATTCCCTACTTGACCTCCATGAGTTGGATTTGCGGAGATCCGGCTTGATTGATTTGGGAAAGCCGAAAGGCTATGTGGAGCGGCAAGTGATCGGATGGACCAAGCGGTATCAGGCTGCCAAAACTGATCAAATTCCGGAATTGGAAAAAGTAGCCCATTGGCTACACGATCATCTTCCCAACAGCACGGATGTTTCGTTCATTCACAACGATTACAAGTACGACAATTTGGTTCTGGATCTATTGGACGGGATTCAAGTCAAAGCGGTACTTGACTGGGAAATGGCCACTGTCGGCGATCCCTTGATGGATTTAGGGACAAGCTTAGCTTATTGGTCAGAAGACCAAGACCCTCCTATTCTCAAGCTTTTCAATGCCAGTCATTATTCAGGCAATCTCACCCGACAGGAAGTCCTCACCTACTATGAAAAAAACAGCAAACATACGCTAGAAAACATGCTTTTTTACTATGTATTTGGGCTTTTCAAAGTAGCTGGAATTGCCCAACAAATTTATAAGCGATACAAATTAGGACAGGCGAACGATTCCCGATTTGCGCCGCTCATCGAGGTAGTCAAAGCAGCGGGCAAACTCGCCCAAACCAGCATTCGAACAGAAAGAATATAACATGGAAATTAAAAACGTAGGAATTTTAGGAGCAGGCACGCTTGGCTCACGAGTAGCCTTGCAAGCGGCCATTTCAGGCTATCAGGTGGGGATTTTTGATATTCAGGAAAAAGCGCTGTCAAACTCTTTTCAGGTTATGAAAGGGATTTTACTTCAACTGGAAAAGACTGAAAAAATTCAGGAGCCTACAGAGAAAATCCTTTCTCGGGTTCTTTTTACCTCAGCTATGGAAAAAGCTATCCTTCAAGCTGATATCATTAATGAAAGTGTGACAGAAGACTTGGATGTAAAGCTTGAGGTCTGGCGAAAAATAGGAGAAATTGCCCCCAATCACACGCTTTTCACTACCAATACCTCCTATCTTCTCCCTTCTCAATTGGCGGAGGCTTCGGGTCGTCCTGAGAAATTCTGTGCCCTTCATTTTCATGATGTGTTTTACGCCAGAGTGATAGATATTATGCCGCATTCTGCCACCGACCCCGATTTGATCCCTATTTTAGAAAGATTTGGAAAATCACTCAATCAGGTTCCCGTCCTGGTCAAAAAGGAAAATCCAGGATATATTTTCAATAGTATGCTGATTGCCTTAATCGGAGCCGCAGGAAAACTTCTGACTGGAGAAGTAGCTAGCCTGGAAGATATTGATCGATCTTGGATGGTGAATTTTCACCTACCCATGGGTCCGTTTGGAATTCTCGACTCAATAGGCTTAGACACCGCTTGGCTCGTCACCAAAGCACGAAAAGACTCTGCTTCTCAGGCCTTTGCCGGTCTTTTAAAAACCTATATTGATCAAGGGAAGTTAGGGGAAAAATCCGGAGCTGGATTTTACCACTATCCCAATCCCGAATACAAAAAACCTAATTTCTTAATTTAATCCACCAGGGCTAGAACCTTCGTAAATGAGCTATCGCTTTGATCACCCTATTATGAATTCTATTTTAAACGTTTTTTCGGTAGTCCTTCTTTCTGCTAGTTGTTGTTTTGGACATCAAGCCAATGATCCATCGACAAGCTATCCACTTTCGATTTACCAGGATGCCGAAATCCTAGACCTTGGAACAGAAGATCTCGAATTAGAAGAAGTCCTTTCCAGAGCGGGAGATTTCAACTTTGAAAAATTATCTGCTCCCAATGAAAATTTAGGATTTACCGATCACACTTACCTGGTCCGGTTTGAACTCAAAAATGAGCAAAATCACCCTCAAAAACTATTTTTGGAATCGGCAAGACCAATCACCGATCGAGCAGATTTGGCTGAAATAAAAAATGGTCAAATAATTAGTTATCAGGAAAATGGGGATATGATCCCATTTTGGGCTCGAGCCTTTGAGCATCGGAAATTAATTTTCCCGATCCAATTAGAAGCAAGAGAAAGCAAGGCCTTTTACCTTAAACTGCAAAGTGATGGCGAAGTCATCAACCTTCCACTCAACCTCTATGATGATACAGCCCTTGTTCTGGCTACCTATCAGGATCAGTTGATTTTCGGGATTTTTTATGGGCTCCTCGGCTTGGCTGCCATTACCTACTTGTTCTTCTTTTTTGGGATCAAAGAGCGTAGTTTTATCCTATATGCTGCCTATGTCGTATCGGTAGGACTACTTCACTCTTCCCTGGACGGGTACTTCTTTCAATACATCCTCAAAGAACCCAGTTGGTTTGCAGATCGCAGTTTATTGCTCTTTGCGGCACTTTCAGCCCTGCTTTTTGGAAGATACACCCAAACCTATATTCGTTTGAGGGAATTTTCAAAAGGGCTCAATCGTATTTTCACCCTAGTCAATTTAAGCATTTTGGGCCTGATTGGTGGCATTTTGATTTTCGATGCGGGCAGACCCTACTATTATCCACTAGTCAATGCCTTAGCCTTTTTATTGATCGTGCTTTGCTTGATTGGCGTGGGTATCAGTTATTATAAAAAGCAGCCTGCAGATCCCTTTTTTACGGTAGGTATCACGGTATTGATGATTGGTTTTGTGACTTTTATTCTGAACAATTTCAGTTTGATCCCCAATTCCTTTATTACTGAAAATTCCGCCAAACTGGGGACAGGGATCGAAATTCTCTTCCTTTCCCTCTCCATGGCAAACCGGATCCGGATTTTAAGAAATGAAAAGGAAAAAGCCCAAACGATGGCGCTACAGCAGTCTGAAGAGAGCAATGAAATCAAGTCTTTTTTTCTGTCAAATGTCAGTCATGAACTCCGGACTCCGTTGAATGCGATTTTGGGACTTTCCCAAAGCATTATGGGAGAAATCAAAGATTCGGCCATCAAAGAAAATCTCGAGGTCATTAAGTACTCCAGCTTGTCTTTACTTTCCTCTATTGATGACATTTTGGACTATTCAAAAATTGAAAAAGGAGAACTGGTTTTGGATAAAAAGGTCTTTTCCACCCGAAAAGTCATCGGAGAACTCAATGCACTGACTTTTCAGCAGGCACGGGATAAAAATATCAGTTATGTGTACGAGGAGCGGGCTCCGCTTCCTGAAAAACTTCTGGGTGATGTCAATCGCTTTCGTCAGATTTTGGGAAACGTGCTAAACAATGCGGTAAAATTCACACAAGAAGGCGAAATCAAACTCCTGCTTTCAGCAGTTCATGAAAATGAACATACCCTAGAGTTAGCTTTTGAAATACAGGATACAGGCGTAGGAATCAAACCCGAAAAGCTGGATCGGATTTTTGAGTCCTTTATTCAGGAACAATTGGATGACAAGCGGAAATTTGGAGGTTTTGGCTTGGGACTTTGTATCGTCAAAGCCTTGACTGACTTACATCAGGGGCACATCGCGATCCAAAGCTTGCCGCAAAAAGGAACACAAGTGTCGATCAAACTTACCCTTGAAAAAGCCCCACTCGACAAATTGGAATCCATCAAACGAGATGCTGATAAGATGCTGGTGGGTAAAAAAATTCTTGTAGTCGAAGATAATCGAGTCAATCAATTGGTGATTAAATCGATCCTGAAAAAATGGAGTGGAGTGACGTTTGCCTTTGCCAATCATGGTTTGGAAGCCTTGGATTTGCTTAATGAGCAAAAATTTGATCTCATCCTCATGGATCTTCAAATGCCCGAAATGGATGGATATGAAGCCACTCAGGCTATTCGGTCAGGTAAAGGTGGAAAAACCCATCAGGGAATCCCCATCATCGCTGTTACCGCAGATACGACCGAAACCAGCAAAAACAGAGTGCAGGCCGTCGGAATGGATGATTACATGAATAAGCCCGTAGATGCGGAAATCCTTAAGGAAAAAGCGGCTAAAGCGCTTTACCTGGAAACGATTCAATTAGGAAAGATTTGATTCGGTTATTCTGGTTTGAAGCGAAATTTCAGGTATTTGATTTTCTCTCCTTTTTCGGAAAATAGTTTCTCATAGCGGGTTTGAATCCCGAAGTGATCGTCCTTCCACTCACTTTGGTAAAAATCGTGCGTGAATCCCAAAACTTCGATATCGGATCGGGATTGGAATAGCTCCAAACTGTAATCAAATAGTCCGGTATTGTCAGTTTTGAAGTGGATAGTTCCTCCTGCTTTGATCAAGGGTTTATACATTTCCAGAAATTTAGCAGAAGTCAATCTCCGCTTCTCATCGCCATCCCGTGGGAAGGGATCCGGAAAAGTAATCCATAGCTCAGAAATCTCTTCCTGATCAAAAAATTGATCCAATTGCTGAATTTGAGTTCGGAGAAAAGCCACATTTTGGATCCCTTCCTCGGTTGCCGTAGTGCTTCCTTTCCAAATTCGGCTACCTTTAATATCTACTCCGATAAAATTGTATTGAGGGAAAACGCGCGCCAAACCCACAGCAAATTCTCCACGTCCACAAGCAAGTTCAACGACTATGGGGTTTGAATTTAAAAACTGCAACTCATTCCAATTTCCTTTAATCGTTTCAAAAATAGGTTTTCCATCTTGTATAACGTTGGGATTGAGTTCGTTCTGTTTAAAGCGAACCAGTTTTTTTCTACTCATGCTAAAGCTCTTCTATTTCTGCGACCACAAAAGTACTCCCTCCGATAAATATCAAATCATCTTTCCCAGCATTTTTTCGAGCAAAATTCAAGGCCTGGTTGACATCGGGAATGACCTGACCTGACAAACCAAAGTTTTTGGCCTGCAAAGCAAGCTCTTCGGCCTCAAGCGCTCGAGGGATTTGAGCTTGGCAAAAAACATAAGTGGCGTCTTTGGGCAGCAGTTGAAGAATCTTGCTGATGTCCTTGTCCTGCACCATTCCCAATACCATCCAGAGTTTTTGAAAGGAATAGGTTTTCAATTGACTGAGAATTTCCCGAATTCCCGGTTCATTATGCCCGGTGTCGGCAATTATCCTAGGATTCTCACTTAAAATCTGCCACCTGCCTTTCAAACCGGTGAGATCACTTACTTGAGCTAAGCCTTTCTTGACCGCTAAATCCGAAATCTCCCAACCTAAATTTCTCAATTGATCGATGGACTCCAGAATCCCCGGCAAATTAAACCGTTGATAATCCCCCAATAATCCAAAACTCACTTCCTTCTTTTCTTTTCGGTTTTGAACCTCAAAGATGGCTTGACCGGCAAGATTTCCTATTTTCTTTACTTTCCAGATTTGATCGGAAAAGTAAATAGAAGATTTATTTTCTTGGGCAACTTGAGTAAATACAGGTGTGGTTTCAACTTGTGTTTGACTGATAACCACAGGCGTATTTTTTTTGATAATTCCTGCTTTTTCGTATGCGATTTTCGCTAAGGTATCTCCGAGAAACTGCATGTGATCCCAACCAATATTGGTAATGAGTGAAAGCGTGGGATGAAGCACATTGGTGCTATCTAGCCTTCCTCCCATACCTACTTCTACCACTGCGATATCGACTTGCTCCTTGGCAAAATACCAAAAAGCCATACCTACAGTCATTTCAAAAAAACTGGGAGCCAACGCTTCTAAAAATTGCCTATGAGAGGAAACAAAGGAAACGACTTCTGCTTTTGGAATTTCCATTCCATTAATTCGAATTCGCTCAGTAAATGATTTTAAATGAGGTGAGGTATACAGTCCTGTTTTATATCCGGCTGCTTGCAGAACAGCGGCTAAGGCATGAGAAGAGCTCCCTTTGCCATTGGTTCCTGCGACATGAACCGACTTGATTTTCCGCTCAGGATGACCAAGGTATTCACAAAGCAAGATCGTATTTGATAAGTCCTTTTTGAATGCGGAAGCGCCCACACGTTGAAACATGGGTAGCGCTTGATACAAAAAATCGAGCGTTTCCTGATAATTCATTCATTAATCAACCTTGACGATAAAGGTAATTTTCCCGGTCGAAAAATCTGCAACTGCCCCTCCTTGCTTTTTGAAGGAAATCTGATTGACCACTTGACGATAGTAGGCCAATACATCATTGGACACATTATATTCCAAGGGGACAGCCTGAACTACACGACCGCTGTCATCGACAGTTATCTTAAAAACGATTCGACCATTTCGGGTAGAAACCCGGTCATTGATATTGGGGCGTGCTGCAAAATCCCAGCCTGCCAAATCTAAGCTATATCCCGAACCCGAATTAACTCCTTCACCTGAGCCTTGGCCCATAATGGCTCTGCCATCCACAGTTCCTTTAGGATCACCCGCATCTCCTTTTTCTTTTGAGCTCCCCTCGGCTCCTCCCGAAGCAGGTTGAGTGCCTTTTCCTTTTGTGCCTCCAGCTCCCATCAAGGCCCGCTCGTTAATTTTAGGCTTTTCAGGAGCTTTTTGAGTAGTTTCTTCAGCCTTTGATTCTGCAGGCGTGGCAACCGTTTTGGTAGGTTCAGCTTTCTTAGGCTCTGGAGTTTTACTGTTTTCGGTGGCTTTTTTTTCCCCTCGGATAGGAGAAGGCTTGGTAGTTACTGCTTGATTAACGGCAGGAGTTGGATTACTCTTGGGTTGAGCGGCCTCGGTTTTAGGGGAAGGTGTTGGAGTGGCATCTAAAGTGGGGCTAGGTGCGATTTCACCAGGAGCGGAACTTTCTGTCACAGGAGTCACTCTTTCCGAAGGGGCATTTTCACTACTGATATCTCCCGAACCGGTTGGCGTAAATCCCAAATTCAACTCCAGCCCAAAAGTAGGTAAGGGTGGAATGGGCTGTTGCCAAACCACAATAAAATAGAAGGCAATCAACAAAAGGACGTTGAAAATCAAGGTGACGATTCCCGCACGTTTTTTGTTTTTTTCTTCTACTCTATCGGCGTTCCAGAATTCCATGTTTTTAGAAAGGTTTTGTGGCAATGGATACATTGGCTTCTAACCCGGCAGCAATGCCCCCTATTTCAACCAAATACTCCACCGGGACTTCTTTATCGATATGCAGGACAACCTGTCCTTGCTTACCGGATAACAAACCGGTCAGTTCGGCTTTGATTTGGTCCCTGCTCACGACTCGATCATTGACCGCGTACTTTAAGTCTTTGGTAACCGACACGGTCACTTCCTGCATTGCTATATCAGACGTTTCACTGGACGGAAGGTTTACCGGTAATCCAGATGGCGTGATAAATGAGGAAGTTAACATAAAAAAAATCAGCAATAAAAAGATGATGTCTGTCATCGAAGACATGCTGAATGAAGAATCTACTTTATGCTTGGATTGAAGTCCCATCTTATTTTTCCTGAAGTAATTCGATGAATTCTATGGTGGCATATTCCATTCTATGCACCAGTTTTGAAACCTGAGTCACCAGATAATTATAGCCCAAATAAGCCAAAATACCGACCACCAAACCAGCAGCAGTCGTAATCATGGCTTCATAAATCCCTTCCGAAAGAAGCTTTGGGGAAACCATTCCCTCTTCCTGAGCAATTGCAATAAAGGCCTGAATCATCCCGGCAACCGTACCCAAGAAACCAATCATTGGGGCAGCTCCGGAAACGGTAGCTAGAAGATTAAGATTTTTTTCAAGTTTGTAGATTTCGATTTTCCCGACATTCTCGATCGAAACTTCAATATTTTTTAAAGGTGAGCCGATTCGATCCACTCCTTTTGCGATCATATTGGCCACGGGAGATTTTTCATCTGCACATAGCATTTTGGCTTTTTCGATTTGGCCGCTGGATACCAAAACTTTGACTTGATCCAATAAATAAGTAGGCGTTTTTGAGGCTTTCTTTAAGGTCATCAATCGTTCGATAAAAATAAATATCGCCAAAATAAAGAGCAGATAAAGCGGAACCATCATGTAGCCACCCTTGATGAGTAGATCTAAAAGGCCAATATTTTCATTGGCGCCATTCATGGCTAAACTATCCATAGCCGAAAGACTATCGGTGGAAAGGGTTTGAAGTAGAATCATATTAATATTTCAAAATCCAAAGTGCTTCTGTGTATTGATCTTTGATTTGTTCCAATTGATTATTGGCTTGGGTGAATGAATTAAACCTTCCGATAGCCAAACGATAATTGGGTACATCTTCGTATGGCAGGATCAAAAAGAGCTCATCTACCCGGTCATAATATTGGTTGGATTCTTGAAGCGCTAAGCGCTCATTTGGCAAGCTTCCCACAACGATAAAATACTGGGGCCTTGTCGCTTTCCTCTCCACACGAATTAACGAATCCACTTTAGGTTGCTCAATAGTTGTACCAGATTCTTCGATCGCTTCACTTTCGATCAAAGGTGGGGACACTTGCATGCTAGAGTCTTGATTTACAGCACCTTCTTCTTTTTGATTTAAAGAAGAATTAACCTCTTTTTCTTTCGAAGATGGCTCATCCACTTGCGCATTTTCGACAAGATTATTTTCAATCGCTTGTGAATCCACATTTTCTTCTTTCATCAACTGCCAAACGACCGTTGAAACAAGTAAGAGGCCTATCATTACGACATAGATTACCCAGTTGGACTTTTTCTTCCCCGGCTGAATCCGCGGGGTTTGTTTTTCTGCCAGCTGCTTTTCTTCTGAAATCCCCTCATCTTCAAAGGATTCCTGAACTGGTTTGGGTTTGATTACCTGGGCTGTTTTTGCTCGTAAAGCTGCAGCAGATAAGTCCTCCTTCTCCTCACTTTGGCTTCTGTGGGTTTCTTTTTGAGGAGTAGTCTCTTTTGAAAGCTCTGCCAATCGCCTGACCTCAACATAAGGCAGTCCATAATCCTTGGGATCAGACCATTGTGGTATATTTGATTTTTTGTCAACCATTTGTAAAAAAGATAGCTACGAAACTAATCGATTTGAAGGGAATGGCAAACCGATTATCAGAATTTCAGCCATGCTCCTCCAATCAATTGCACCCCTCTGACAGGATAATTTAGCCACCGTTCATTTCTACCATTAAGTAGGTTATTTCCTTCGGCAAAAACCCCAAATTTATCTGTGATTTTATAATCAGCCTTGAGTTGTAAATCGGCTATGGTTTTGAGGTTTACTGTCTGAAAAACCTCCGTGGTTGGTAAGGTTGCTCTTCTAGCTTTTATCCCTCCCATGACATTGATATTGGCCTGCACCAAAAGTTGATCGATAGGCGTGAATTGATTGTTGATTCCCAAAACCCAAGTAGGCCGATGCCATGCTTCGGCCTGACTATTCATCGCGTAAGAAAATAAATCCAAGCGGGAATTTAACTGGTATTGATCGGTCAGCTGTAAACCCAGTTCCGCGTTGATATTGACTACATTCACCTGATCATCGTAAATTATATTAAAGCGAGTGCTATCAGTAGCCGAGTTGACAAAAAGATGAAAACTATTATACCTACTTACATCAATTCCTGCCTTGTAGTTTACGATTCCCTGAACTTGCCCTTCAATCCCTCCGGCTATTTTATAATTATTGACCGTATTGAGAAGGGTACTTGAAGGACCCAAGAACGGGTTTTCCATTACAAATCCCTGATAGGTTGTTCGATTGACATCACCAGAAAACTCACCATAAAAACCAAACTCCTCTGCAAATTGATAGCTGATGGCAAGATTGGGGAAAATCCTAAAATCACTCGATTTTCCGGCAAGAGAATCATTTTCTGAAATAATAGTTATCCCAGCACTGATCAAAAAGTCTTCATATTGATAGCTCACCTTGGGTCTAATCCCCAAATAAGTCCGATTTAAATCGTATTGTTCATCCTCAGGAGTAGTCATAAAATAACTCAATCCCAGGGAACCTTTCCAGTTATCTGCAGGGCGAAAAGTCCCTTTTGCCTGAACACCCAGCTCATTTTCCACGACTAAATAACTGTCCTTGAAATTCCGGAAATTTACTTTGGCCTCATAGGAAACCGGGCCAGTCTTTTCCACATCCCGCAACCCCGCTTCAAACTTAATAGTGTTGAGGACATTTCCTTCAATCCCTAAAAATTCAAGATTGGGATCATTGATTACCGAGGTATCAATCCCGTAAAACGAGTAGGAATCCTGAGCCCAATTTAATCCCCCAAATACTTCGAGCTGATCCAAGAAATAACTCACTGCTCCTCCCGCAGAGGAATGGGATTCCTTGGACTGCTCGGCCAAGACTGGCCCTTTGCCAAAACTTTGGTGTTTTAAATAAACCGAATAATTCAGGTCAAAAATCTCAGTGGACATCAGCCTTGCCTCAATTAGCGGACTGGCAAAATTTCCATATCCGGCTTTTAAAAATCCGGGATATACATCCATTCGCTCTGGCCGATACACTTTCTGAACAGGGGTGGCTTCCAAATTAACCGGCGGCAAATTTAAATCGAAGAAACTCACCTGATAATTAAAATCAGCCAAACCTTTGGGCTGAGGCAGAACCGGTAACTTTTCAAAAATCCTCGGTTGAGTAGGCAAGGTCAACACCCGATCTTTTCGAATCACAAATTCTTGATCCTGAACTTCCCCTCGGGATTGAATTTGAGCATAGGATTGACCTGCAAAGCCTAAAGAAACTAGGGCGAAAGTGGATAAAATCAGCTTTTTCATAATCAATTGAGGCTTTGAAGTTTAGTTTCTGCTAGTTGACGAATCTCGTCATTGGTCGTATTTTCTACGACGGATTCCAGCGTAGCTTTGGCCTGAAAATCCTCCCCTGCAGCTAAGTAATTTTCTGCCAACAGCAAAAACATTCGACCATACCAATAACCAAAGTCCGCAAAGGGAGGAGATTGATCAAAAATCGCCTCATTGGATTGATCGATTGCCCCCTTTTTCTGATAATTTTCCGCTAATAAAAAGAGCCCCTCTGCCCCTTGCTCGGTTTTGTATTCATCCACCAAAACCGAAAGCGTAACCTCAGCGGCGTCATTCCGATTTAATGCAAATTGGGCTTTAGCTTTTGCTAAAAGTGCCTTAGGGGTAGACTCCGGAATAATGCCATCCTGAATTTCCAAACGCTCAGCAGTGCTGATTACTTGATTGTATTTTTTGGTTTCCAAATAGGCCTGGAGTAAACCCTGAAGCGCTTCTACTTCTTCTACTTTGTTTCGTGCATTTTCCGAAGCCATTTCCAAATACGGTATTGCCTCATTGAAGTTTTTTCTATCCAATTCGATCGCACCCATACGCTGAATCGCCCTCATTCGCTGAGGGGATGCGGGTTCATTCTCCAACCGCTTGAAAGCTTGGAGTGCTCGGTCAAACTGCTCCTGTTGGTAGTAAGAATCCCCAAGAAAATAAAGTGCATCGGCTTTTTGCCCAGATTGCGGATAGCTTTGCAGGTAATCTTCCAAAGCTTGGGTGGCTTGCTGAAAGTTTTTCTCGAAATACAGGCTTTTGGCGGCCTCAAACTCCAGTGACTGAACCGAGCCCCCATCTGGATTGGCCGCTTTATATTCAGTCAAATAGTTAGAAAATTCCCCTGAACGCCCTTGAAGAGCGAGAGTTTCCTGCAAGCCTTTTAAGGCTGTTTCGGCGTTCTCGGAGTTAGGATGCTGCGCGAGAATAATCCGGTAGTCTTCGATGGTTTGATCGTAGTTCTGCAAACTGAAATTCGCCACAGCTCTTCCTTCCAAGGCAAATGGCACAAATGGACTATTTGGCCTCCTTCTAATTAGATCGGTAAATCCGGCTGCTGCCTCCTGGTAGCGGGTTTCCTCCATGTAAATTTGACCTCGCTGATACAGGGCATCCTCAATGTAAAGCGAATTGGGATAGTTGGATATCAATTGGTTGAGATTAGAAATCGCATTCCCATTGGAGGATTGAAAGTTTTGCACCACCGCTAAGCGAAAAAGCGCATAATCGATTCCCGAATTCCGCTCATTGATTGCCTGCTGAAAAACAGATTCCGCTTCGGTAAATCGTTTTTGCACGTAATAACAGTCACCCAGTCGAAGCATGGCGTCGTCGTAATTTTCCTTATCCTGCCGGTTTCGCATTCGATCCGTGTAGGTTTTGAAATATTCCTCCGCTTGGGAATATTGCTGTGAATTGAAATAGGCATAGCCCAAACCATAAACACTTTTATTCAAATAGGCACTCGAAGTCGTTCGTCCTTTGTCCAAAGCCGCATTATAAGATTTAATCGCCGATGGCAAATCATCTGAGGCAGCAAAGATTTCTCCCTTCCAAAAATGAGATTCCAATACCAAGTCTCTATTGACTGGATACTCCAGCGATTTTTCCAAATAAGAAATGGCTCCGGGATAGCGCTGATCTCGGTAATAAACCATCGCCTGGTAAAAAGCCACCCGTTGATAGGCTTCTCGGATCCTAGGCGATTTATTCGTAATCCGGTCCATTTGCTCAATGGCACGCAGATAATCACTGGTATTAATTAAGGCTTCGGAAAGCAGAGTTTCAGCTTCGGAACGAAATTTTCCATTGGGGTACTCATTTAGATATTCATCCAATCCGGAGATGCCTGCTTGGAAACTCCCTTTTTGCAAATTGGCTTTGGCAAAGTTGAACAAGGATTCTTCTTTGATTTCCGGGTTGAAAGAGGCATCAGCAGCGGCTTTGAATGAGGTTCCGGCAAACTGAAAATTATCCTGTTTCAAATAGGCATGACCGAGGTAATAACTGGAAGCCTGTCCCAATTCGTCCGTCGAAGAGGCGGAGACTTTCAAATAATCTGTAGCACGGGGAAAATTTCCCAATTCAAACTGGGCGATTCCTCCTTTATAGACTTGTTCTCGAGTTAACTCTCCTTTTCGGGCATTGACAAATGCGTCGTAATTTTCAGCTGCTTTTGCAAACTCTTTTTTTGCAAAATAGGCTTCAGCCAAGTACAAATGGATCATTTCTTTACGGTCCAAGTTGGCCGTACTGCCTAATTTGGGCTCGGCATAAGAAATCAACTCCTCGTAGCTGCCTTGTTGATAATAAAGCGCTGCTATCAAATACGGTACTTTATTGGCATAAAACGGGGTCCGGCTTGCCGCCTGAAGATCTGCAATCGCCTTTTGATTTTCGCCATTCTCCAAGGCAATAAATCCACTGTAATAATACGCGTCAAAACTTATCGGCTCACCCAAAACTTTAGATTGATCAAAAAATGGGACAGCTTTAGCATATTCCTTTGACAAAAAGTGAGCATATCCTTGCTTGAAGAGCACATCGGCTTTTGCCGCATTATCCAACTTATCGGTATCCACCAATTGATAAGCATCCACTGCGGCTGGGTAGTTACGCTTATAAAAGTAGTGATCTCCCAAATACAACCCTGCTGAATTGACAGAGGGGTGATTTCCGTTTTCTTCAATGTATGCCTTCATCAACCCGGGACCACTCGGAGATTCCAGATTTAAAGCAGCTTTAGCGGCTAAGAGTTCTTTGGATTTTTGTTGTTCGCCATAAAAATTAGCATCTTCTACCTCCTGAAAATTCAGCAACACTGCCGAAAATAAGTGCTTATCAAACATTTCAAACTGCTGGTCCAGCGGTCGCTGAGATTGAGTTTGATACAGGGTAGATTGGGAAAAAGCTTCAATCGAAAGACCCAAGCTAGCGAGAATCACCAAATGGTATTTCATAAATTGGTTTAGGGGTTCAATGCAAGATCAGATACACCAGTTCTCGGAGGTTTTCAGCTTCGCTCATTGCTCCGGAGTCCACTCCCTTGAAACGAAGATCCGCCTCTTTCAGGTATCTAAATACATCAATTACCTTGCCCATTTTATAGTTTCTTGCCGCTACAACATATTCCTTAGCTACAAATGGGGGCAGGCCAATGATTCCGGCCACTTGGTATTCGGTGGTGGCACCGGCTTGATGAATCAGCGCTATTTTGGTAAAATAATTGTAAATCAGGGAAAATAGAGGAATAATCGGATGAGCTTTTGGATTCTGGGAAAAGTAATGGATGATCTTATTTGCTTTTGCCACATCCTTGAAACCTATTGCTTTCAAAAATTCAAAATTATTGTAATCCTTGTTGATCCCGATGTACTTGGAAATATGCTCGGTGGTCACCTGAGTAGGACTTGAAAAGTTCAAGAACATCTTGCTCAATTCATTTGTCAAAACCTCTAAATTATTTCCTATCGAATCAGCCAAAAGCTGACAAGCCCGAGGATCAATAGAGTGACCAAGGTCCTTGAAATAATCTTCAATCCATTTATTTAGCTGATATTCAGGAACCTTCTCCGACCGAACAAATACCGCCCTTTTATCCAGCTCTTTACCCAGCGCGGATCGTCCATCTATTTTTTTGTGTCTATGCGCCAAAACCAAGATCGTACTCGGCAAGGGATTCTGAAGGTATCCGATCAGCAATTTTTGAGCATCTTCCTTAGAAAGATCTGGTAAACTCTGAAATTCTTTCACGATGACAACCTGCCGCTCAGCCATCATTGGAAACTTCCGGGCATTATTCAGAATCATGCCCATGTTTGAATCTTTTCCGTATAACACGATCTGATTAAATCCTCGCTCCTGTTCAGCTATCGCATTTTTTTCAATATAATTGGTAATCAAATCAATGTAAAAGGGCTCCTCTCCATCTAAGAAATAAATCGGGGCAAATTTCTTTTCTTTCAGGTCTTTGAGGACATCCTGTGGCTTCTGCGGCATAATGAATTGGCATTTAGGAGTTAATCTGAATAGGCAGGAGAGAACGGCCTGAAACGGGGACAAATTCGACTACCTATTCCAAGTTTAAAGATAAGAGCCTTTTGGATTAGCCTACAAAATGAAGGGAAAGATTATTCGATAAACTTATCAGGCCTTAACTTTGTATTATAAAGAAAAAGAGGAAAATGACATTTGAGCAGGGAATCATTCATTACAAGGAAGGAAAATTTGAGCTTGCGTTGGAAATTTTTGATCAGCTGATTAAAGAACAAAAAGGAAATAGCCTTTATTTTTTGTATCGCGGTCGAATCCTATCTCGCTTGGGAAAAACAGTCGAAGCCTTGGCCGATTTTGACACCATCGTTTCGTTGGAACCCTACAACACCGACTTTATCTCTGACCGGGCCGTAGTGTTGCATCTTTTGAAAAGAAATGAAGAAGCGTTGGCTGAATTTGATCGGGCAGCAAATCTTGATCCGGCTAACCCTTACCGGTACAGCAGTAGGGCTTTTTTCAAGGACCGAATTGGGGATCTCCATGGCGCTATTGCTGATTATGAAAAAGCAATCGAGCTTGATCCCGAAGATGCCGTGGCCTACAATAACAAAGGTTTGGTAGAAGAGAAAATGGGATTTCAGTCCAAATCCAAAAAAAGCTTTGAAAAGGCAGATGATTTGGTTGGTTATAAACCTGGAAACCAATCGGAGAAAATCCCCGCCGATAAGACAAAAACACCAAATGAACCTTTGCCAAAAATCTCAAATTCAACAGAAAAGCAAACTTTGACCCTCTCCTATTTTATTCAGACAGTTAAGTCACTGCTGACCAATCGGAAAACCCAATCCGAGTTTATCCATTTTCTGAAAGGAAAAAAAACCAATTCAGAAGGGTAATTGGTTTTAGGCTTAAAATTTCTTGATAACCCAAAGTGGCTTATTGATAAAATAGGCCATTTTTTTTGAAAGGGATTCAGTGAAAATCCGCTCAAAAAAACTCTTCTTCTTGCTTAAGGTAATCAAAAGGTCCCCCTTGGCTATCTGAAGGTGGTTTTCTAGCCCTAAAGCTAAATCATCCCGAAAGGATTTGAGCAAATAATTCACCTTATTATAACGAACAAAAGGCTTCAATTCATCAATCATGACCTGATGCAGGGTTTTGTCGATCAGTTTTTGACGCTCAGTCACATGCACGATATCAATTTCTGCATCAAAAAAGCGTGCAAAAGTTGTGATTTTTTGAACTGCAAGTTTGTCTTCCTCGTAATAGTCGGTGGCGTAAATCAATTTTTTGGGATCTTTGAAAAAGACCTTTCGGGGAATAACGATCACGTCCATTTCGGCCTTTTCAACGACTTGACTCGCCCGAGAACCGACAATATTTTTCCGAAGTTCATTCATCCCCTCAGTGCCAATGACAATTAAATCGGCATTTTCTTCCTGAGATTTTGTCAAGATCTCATGGACAATTTCCCCTTCTCTCATGGACCACTCCGGTTCGGGAATTCGCCCATTGATCTGCTGGAACACGGCCGTATGTAATTGAGACAATTTCTCTTTCAAAAAATCGTTTTGATACGTCCCTTTTTCATCGAATGGAGAAAGCTTCAAATAATCTTCCCGATTGATGACATGAAAAAGGATAAGTTTGGCCTGATAGTTTAAGGCTAGGTTCGTGGCGTACTCCAAAGCATTGAGCGAACACTCCGAAAAATCCAAAGGGCAAATGATAGTAAAGGGCTTAGTCATAAGTAAAAGTTAATAACCTCTTGTGCGATTAACGACGTTTAAGAGATTTTCGTTAGCATAAAGTCTTCTTATATTTTCTAGAACTTGGGGAGCTGCAGCCTCAGGATTGGTAACACTAGCAATATGCGGGGTTAGCATGATCCGCTCCTCCTCCCAAAAAGGATGATCTTTGGGAAGGGGCTCGGTTTGATACACATCCAAAAGTGCACCAGAAATCAAGCCTTCATCCAATGCAATCATCAAATCCTTTTCAACCAGATGTTTCCCTCTGGCTACATTGATTAGAAAGGTACCGGGTTGACATTTACCAAAAAGCTCCAAATTCAGAATTCCTTCCGTATCCGGGGTCAAGGGAAGCAAACAAACCAATACATTAATTTGGCTCAAGAAATCATCGATTTTATTCTTGGTGAAATACGGAAACTTAAATGCTGATTTTTCCGAAAAGCCAAGCCCAAAAACAGGAAATCCCATGTAATCCAACTTCTCCAACACATCGTAGCCCAATGCGCCGACTCCCATTACTCCTACCTTTACTGGGATTTCAGGATTACTCATATCCCAAACTTTTCTTTTCTGATCGGCTTGGTATCGGACCAACTGTCGATGAAAATTGAGCACGCCCATCACCACATAATTGGTCATGGACCAGGTAAGACGATCATCTACAATCCGCACAATCGGGAGATCGTTAGCGATGGATTTATCTCTCAAAATATGATCTACACCTGCACCCATGGAGCTAACTAATTTTAGATTTTTAAAATTTGACAAAATCCCTTCTGGATGCTGCCAAACCAAAACCACCTCGACCGAGTCAGGATCAGATAGCTCAGGGTAAATTTGAATCTTTAAATCAGGTTTTTCACGTTGAATTACCTCAATCCATGGACTGGGATCTTTTCCGGGACAAATGATAGCTAAACTCATATCACAAAAATCAGTATTAGAAATTCGACATAGAAGAACTGGAAAGAAGCATTTTCCCACTAATCAAAAAACCTGCTAATTTTCTCCTATTTTTGGATAAAAAAACACCAATTTGCACTTCTTACAAACCAAAAGTTAATCAAATAATATGAAAAAATCATTTTCGATTCTTGCAGCGGCGCTCTTCTTTATGGGAAGCGTGGCCTATTCTCAGCAATTGCAAATGCCTCAAGCCTCACCAAGTGCCAAGATTTCCCAAAAAGTAGGATTGACCGATGTTACGGTGGAATACTCCCGACCTAGCACCAAGGGAAGAAAAATTTTTGGTGAATTAGTTCCTTTCGGGCAGGTTTGGCGAACGGGTGCCAATGCAGCGACCATTCTGGATTTTTCTACCGCCGTAGAAATTTCTAACAATCAGGTCCCCGCTGGAAAATATGCCTTATATTCCATTCCCGGAAAAGACAAATGGACCATCGTTCTTTCTAAAAATACCGAATTGTGGGGCTCAATAGGTTATAATGCCGATGAAGACATCCTTCGCTTTGAGGTGGAACCCAAGAAGCTTAGCCGTAAGTACGAGACCTTTGAAATCAGCTTTAACAACATGACTGACAATGGGGCTGACCTATCTTTAAAATGGGAAAATACACGAGTTGATTTTCGGATTACCACCGAAGTTGATCCGATTGTCATGGCCCAAATTCAGGAATTGGTCATTGACAACAAAACCGAAAACCCAAGCTTACTTTATGCAGCAGCCAATTATTACTTTACCAATCAAAAAGACATAAATCAAGCTTATGATTGGATTTCAAAGTCAGTGGAAACTGATCCAAAATACTGGACCATGCATTTGAAAGCTAAAATTGAAGCCTCTTTGGGTAAAAAAGAAGAGGCCATTGCGTCTGCTAAAAAATCCATGGAAATGGCTGAAGCTGCCAAAAACCCAGATTACATCGCCTTAAATCAACGACTAATCCAATCCTTGAATTAACGATTCCCCGGCTTCATCTATTGGCATATAATGCAAGCACAGCCTTCTTTCAATTGTATGGGGAAAGGAAAGGTAAAATTTAGATCCCTGACTAAAGAGGCTGTCTCAAAACTTGATTAAAAAGTTTAAGACAGCCTTTTTTAGAGCGTAGAGGCCGATTTTCTGATTTTCGGCCTTTATTTTTTTGACCTCTGTTCAACTTCAGGGTTCGGTGGTTACTTTTGGTAAAGGAGTTACTATGCAGTATTTCCACGGATTTATGGACAAAAATCCGGTTTTAAAGTGGATCATCTGGCCATCTTGGCCAAGTTGTGTGCGATGACGAGCAGTCCAGTTTCGACAGCTACTTTTTCCTTGCCTCTGAGCATGAATCTGCCTCTGCCTTTGTTGAACTTGAGGTTTCCAAAAACAGGTTCTACATCTGTTGCCCGCTGCTTTCTTTTCTGTTTTCCTTCCTGTGAAGTGAGCAGGCTTTTGGCTCTGGCTTTGTGTAGCTGAAGCTGCCGGTTTACCTGAAGGACTTTGCCGTCCTTTCCCGGTTTGCAGGAGGCAGCCAGCGGGCAACCGATACAGTTTTTTGCCCGGTAATGATGGAGCTGTTGCTCGAATCCTGTCGAAGTTTTCCGGGTACTTTTTCCGCTTGCCTCCATCGGTTGTCCCATGGGGCAGATATAACGATCTTTTTCAGAGTCGTAATACAGGTTCTCCAACAGGCCAATGGTTCTGTTTGGTTTGCTTTCCTGACCGAGTTCTTTATGGAACAGACCGTATTTAACGAATGCCTCGATGCTGTTTTCTTCCAGATAGGAATAGTTTTCCTCGCTGCCATATCCGGCATCCGCGGTACATACGCTGGGATAAAAGCCGTAGCGGCTCTGATAGAGTTCCAGATGCGGTTTGAGCGTGAGCGTATCGTTGGGATTGGGGTGAATGGAATAGTTGACCACAAACTGGCCGTGTGTACTGAGCTGAAGGTTGTAGGCGGGCTTGAGCTGACCGTTTTTCATGTGGTCTTCTTTCATCCGCATGAAGGTGGCATCGGGATCTGTTTTGGAATAGCTGTTTCGATCGCCAAGCACTTCCTCTTTTTGGGCGTATTCTTCCAGCTTGCCGGGCCAGTTCTTCTTGGCATAGTTCAGTTTTTGCTTCACTTTTTTGTCTACCTGCTTGCCCTCCAGTGCCTGGTTGATCTTTTCAACGGTCTGGGTGACTTTTTCGGCAGTAGGGTTGACAAAGTCTGGCTCCTGGCTACCCAACTCGGCTGATGCCACCGAGCCTGCATACTCCCAGAGTTCCTTAAGCTGTTTGCTGATCCGTTCCTTGTTTTTTTTGATCGCCTTGCCCCAGACAAAGGTGTAACGGTTGGCATTGGCTTCGATCTTAGTCCCGTCGGTATACACTTCTTTGATATCCAGCAGCCCCTCTTCATGCAGGAGCAGCACTACCTGGGCAAAAATTTGGCCGATCACATCCCGAAGACGTTCGGAACGGAAGCGGTTGATGGTGTGGTGGTCGGGACGCTGCATCCCCGCCAACCACATGTACACGATGTTTTCTCGAATGGATTTCTCCAGCTTGCGCGAAGAATAGCAGTTTTCCAGATAGCCGTATACCAGAATTTTCAGCAACAGTTTGGGATGGTGTAACTACTGGCCCCATTTTCAGAGAACCTAGTATAAACAGAACTAAGATCAATCCGGTCTATAATCTGGTTGACGGTTCGCCCGGGATGGTTTAACGGAATAAGTTCTTCCAAACTTGGTGGAAGAAACATGAGCTGGTTGGGATTGTAGTCTTTAAAGCCTACATTTAAGTCTTGTTTTTGCACACCTCAAATTACAACATTTGAGTTAAAACAGGAAAGGCTAGCCGAGAAATCGACTAGCCTTTAAACTATCTATTTTTGAGACAGCCTCTTTATTTGCCTTGGAACAATTTCACACCACTTTGGATGAGGACGGCAAAAACCATCACCGACAAACATCCGATTGCATTGTACCATAAAAACCCAATGTCCCAATGAAATCCACCTAGTCCTTCTCCATTTTTAAAATGAATCAGCAAAATCAAAGCTTGGGATAGCAATGCTGCTATAAATACCCCCTGTCCTTTGATCCATTTCATTAAAAATCCTACAATAAAAATTCCCAAAATCGTTCCGTAAAATAAGGAGCCCAATAAATTAACCGCTTGAATCAAGTTCTCAAAAAGTGAGGCATAAATCGCAAAAAGAATTGCCCCTGCCCCCCAAAGTGCAGTAAACAATTTGGATGAAATCACATAATGATTATCCGTTGCTTCTTTTTTAACGGACCTTTTATAAAGATCAATAGTCGTGGTAGAGCCCAAAGAATTGAGTTCAGAAGCACTCGAGGACATCGCTGCAGAAAAGATCACCGCAAAAAGCAAACCCACGATTCCCTGGGGTAAATGATCCATGACAAAACGCATAAATACATAATCGGTATCGCGGGTCTCAGCCACCGGATCATTTTTAACGATCAATTCCTTCACCTCATCCCGAATTCCCTCCTGCTCTTGCTTCAGGCTGTGAAGCTTGGCCCGAAAAGCGGATGTATTTTCCTCATTTCCACGTTCGATTGCCTCTAGCATGGATAGATATTCCGCTTTACTCTGCTCAAAATTTTCAGTATAACGGTTCTCTAAAGCTGCAAAATCGTCTGAAAATTCACTTTCTTTTAATTTCTCAGTTTGAACCATATTGAAGACCACCGGAGGTTGATAAAACTGATAAAAAACAAAGACCATCACTCCGATGAAAAGAATGATAAACTGCATGGGAATTTTCAAAAAACCATTCATGATCAATCCCATTCGACTTTGGGAGAGGGTTTGACCGGAAAGGTAGCGCTGTACTTGACTTTGGTCTGCACCAAAATAGGAAAGAAATAAAAACACAGCTGCGGTCATGCCCGACCAGACATTGTACCGATCTGAGGGATCAAACTCGAGATTGACAATCCTGAGTTTTTCCATTTTCCCTGCGACATGTAGGGCCTCAGTGAAGGACACCGGCAGCAAATTGAGCACGATAATCCCAGCCAGAATCATCCCTCCCATCATCACAGCCATTTGTTGTTTTTGGGTAATGGACACCGCTTTTGTGCCTCCTGAAACCGTGTAAATAATCACCACCACCCCGATAAATATCACCGTCCAGGTCAGATTCCAACCCAACAAGGTAGAAAGTATTATTGCCGGAGCATAGATGGTAATTCCGGAGGCCAAGCCTCGCTGAACAATAAACAGCAACGCAGCCAAGGTTCGAGTTTTCAGGTCAAATCGATTCTCCAGATATTCGTAAGCGGTATACACTTTAAGCTTGTAATAAATGGGAATAAAAAATATGGAGATGATAATCATGGCCAGCGGCAAGCCAAAATAAAACTGAATGAATCCCATTCCACTTTCGTAAGCCTGGCCCGGCGTACTCAAAAAAGTAATGGCGGAGGCCTGAGTGGCCATAATGGAAAGTCCAATGGTCCACCAATTCATCGAATTCCCCCCTCTCAAATACGCGTCTAGGTTTTTTTTACCCCGAGTTTGATAAATCCCATAAATGGCTATCGTTCCCAGGGTACCAAATAAGACAATCCAATCTAGCGCGCTCATGAAAAACTATTCATTAACCAGTAATACAATCCGATCTGAAGCAATAAGGCGCCCATGAGACCGAAGTAAAGATTTTTCCAGTTTACTTTTTTCTCTTCCATTAGGGTTGATCGATTAGGTTGATAAATAATTTAATGGCTCCAGGCACGCCAGCAGGCAACTGCCTAAAAAAGGACAAGCCGGTATAAATAAAGGTCCCCTCTCCATACCTCGCATAAATAAGAGAACCTGACTTTGGATCTTCTTGGGGATCATTCATGACAAATGGCGTGCTGTAATCGCCTCCAAAATCCCCTGCGAAATACAAGCCCCGCTCTTGAACCCAACCTTCAAAATCGCTGGCTTGAATGGGATTGGGACCACTAAGGATGGGGTGATCAAAATCCGCGGTCACCTGAGCCGACTCCACCGCAACTCGATCTCGCGTGATGCTAAACGGGAATGGTCCAAGTCGGTTGGTCAAAAGCGGGGAGGAAGTATTGTATTGCACAATCAAATGCCCACCGGATCGAACATAGCCCATCATCACTTGTTGATTGCTGGCCAAATCCCGGTTTACATTATAGGCACGGATCCCAACGATGATGGTTTTAAATTGAGAAAGGTACTCCAAATCAAAATCTGAAGGGCCAATCATCGTCACCGAATACCCCAACGATTGAAGCACAGCCGGTACATCGTCTCCTGCCCCTGCAATGTATCCAATGCGCTCCCCAGAAATCTCCCAATCCGCTTCAATAAGCAAAATAAGAGCCGGCTGAAAATAGGTGAGGTTAGGAATGTGATCGTAACTGATCCGATTGGTGATTTGATCAAAAAGCTGATTATCTTCGGTTCTATATCCTGCCCTGATTAAATTTTTACCGGGTTTGTCCTTTAAAAATTGCACTTGATAAATCCGCTGTTTTCGAAAGGAGTCATCGCTTACCGCTAAAATCCTGTAGTTTTCTGCTTTTAATCCCTCAAAAAGCAACTCCCCATCTCGGATTCGATCCCTAAAATTAACCGTTACGGTAACCTCTCCAGGCTTACCTGCTAAGTTGAACACCGTGAATTTGGATAAGGAAAGGTCAATTTCTGGTACAATTGAAAATGGTTGTTTCACCTCACCTTTTACCTGGTCATTGAACTTATACTTCAAAGGCACATTAACTTGAAATGTTTGCCCCTGGATGGTAAAAGACAATTGGGATTGGACCGCAGCCGGATTAAAAGCATTACCAATTTTGAGCTGATCGGCCACTGGATACATCGGTCCGTCTACGTAATTTTCCAACCAATAGGGCTGAGAAAAAGGAGTGTCGGTTGGAATAGTCGACCGAATTGGAAGTCGCAAGGGTTTGTTGTTACGCACTGCAGACTTATTTTCTGGGGTAAAGATTTCTCCAAAAAGCTGAACCGAAAGGTTGGACACCTCCAGCGGGCTGGGATTATTTAACAGTAATTCTGCGGAGATTTCTGCTCCTGGAAATCCAGTCTCAGTCTGGCTGTTAAATTCAATATCCAATCCTAATGCCTGAAGAATTAATTGATCCAAAAATTTTAATTTTTCGGCAAACCAAACTTCATCTAGTGATTCATCATTTAATTTTTGTCGTAGATTTAACAAGTCAGGAACGATAGACGATGGATTTTCAAAGTCATAATGGGCAATTATTTCCTCGATTTTCTGTTCGATTTGAACGCCTTGTTCAAGCTTAGTCCACCGATTGATCACCCCATCAAACGGGCTCTCCGAAAAAGGCTCCCCTTTAATAAATTGGATATGATCGACCGCTTCTCCTATCCCTGCTGTAGCCCCAAAACCCTGCGATTTATGCATGGTTCGACTATCCGCTGCAATCTGAGAATAGCTTTTCCCTAATAAGGGATTGAAATTTCCTGTAGGAAATTCAACATAAACTTTTCCTTCTTCGGGCTCAAAATCCCCTCTAAAATTATACGCGTTCCAAAAAATACGTGTAGGAGCCCAAGGAGCTACATACTCCAATTGCTCTGGAAAAGCATCGGAACGTCCAGCCAAATCAAAGGCCTCTTCTGCCAAAATCGCCGAAGTGGTATGGTGTCCGTGAGTAACTCCCGGAATGGTATTGAAGCGAGTAATGATGATATCGGGTCTAAACTTGCGGATCACCCAAACCACATCCGAAAGAATAGTTTGCCTGTCCCAATTTTGCAAGGTTTCGTTGGGATTTTTACTAAATCCGAAATCTTTAGCTCGGGTAAAAAACTGCCTTCCACCATCAATTTCTCGGGCCTTTAAAAGTTCTTGCGTCCGAATTTGTCCAAGACCAATGCCTAATTCCGAACCGATGAGATTTTGGCCTCCATCCCCACGGGTCAAGCTCAAATATCCTACTTGAGCTTTGAGTTCATTGGCCAGGTAAGCAATCAAGCGGGTGTTTTCATCATCGGGGTGGGCAGCCACGTAGAGCACTCGCTTGGTTTGTTTAAACTTTACTAATTCATGATAAATTTCAGCAGATGAACGGGTCTGCGCAGAGATCTGATGAACCATAGCCCCGCAAAAAATCAGCAGGATTAAGCGCACATATTTCAGTTTTACCATAGGTGGAATAGCTAGTCAACCCGAAACTAGCCGAAGCATCTCTCAAATAAAAATTTTTTGTGACCAATGGAGACCTTTTCATTCTAAATCAAGGTTTTAATGGCTTGGATCAGTGCTTTAAAAATAGGAATAAGAATCCAACTACCTTTTCATCCAAAAGAAAAAAAAAACCGAGTGGTTTCTACCACCCGGCCAATTAAAACTAAAATATGAATTTTGTACTCAAGAAATTGGACTCTTGATCGGTGATTATTTCATTTAAGAGATGTTTGTTTTCCTCGGTAAGTTTTGCTGCAACTAATGAACGAATACTGAATGATCGAAGTGCATCGGAAACCGAGAGCGTCCCCTCAGCACTGTCTTTCCTTCCGGTAAAGGGAAAAACATCCGGACCCCGCTGACATTGTGAATTGATATTTACCCGGCTGACCTGATTGACGAGCGGATCAATTAATTTGGCTAGTTCCTCGGAGTCACTGCTAAACAGACTCACCTGTTGTCCATGGGGAGATTCTATTAAATATTCAATTGGTTCTTCAATGCGGAGAAAAGGCAACACCGGGATAATCGGCCCAAACTGCTCCTCCCGGTAAAGCTTCATTTTTTCATTTACCGGATAAACCACTGCTGGATAAACAAAGGATTCGTTGGTTTCACCTCCATGTTTGTTGAGAATTTTTGCACCGTGCTTTTCGGCATCATTGAGGCATTCTTGAAGATAAATAGGCTTTTGAGGCTCTGGAAGCGGTGTGATATTTACTCCATTCTCCCAAGGCATCCCTACTTTTAATTTTCCGATGGCTTGAACTAGTTTTTTATTAAACTCATCCACGATAGCCTTATGCACAAATATTAGTTTAAGAGCCGTACAGCGCTGCCCATTGAAGGACAAGGCACCTGTAATGCATTCTTTTACGGCTAAATCCAGGTCAGCATTGGCTGTTACAATGGCTGCATTTTTGGCATCCAGGCCTAAAATTGCCCGAAGACGATTTACTTTGGGATGAAGCTTTTTGAGTTGATCGGCTACTTTGCTCGAACCGATCAGTGTCAAAACATTGATTCGCCCAGACTTCATCAACGGCGGAATGATATCGGCACCACGTCCATAAACAGAATTGACCACCCCTTTTGGGAAGCATTCTGCGAAAGCCTCAAGTAGGGGAAAATGCAATAATGAACCATGCTTCGGCGGCTTAAACAGCACGGTATTCCCCATAATTAAGGCTGGGATCAAAGTGGTGTAGGTTTCGTTTAGCGGGTAATTAAATGGTCCCATGCAAAGGACAACACCCAAGGGGGACCGCCGGATTTGAGCGGCTATTCCATCGACGATCTGAAATCCAGAGGATTGTCGATCAAGGTCTTTCAATGAGTCAACGGTCGCATAAATGTATTCCACTGTTCGATCAAATTCTTTCAGAGAATCAGTGTAGGACTTTCCAATTTCCCAAAGAATGAGTTTAGCCACCTCTTCTCGTTTTTCAATCATCCGTTGGGTAAACTTTTCAATGCATTTGATCCGGTCTGCAACCGACATGGTTGGCCACTCACCACGTCCATTATCGTAGGCTTTCTCTGCTGCATCCAGGGCTTCAAGCGCCTCTTTTTCCCCACAGATGGGATAAGACCCCACCAAAACCCGGGTGGGACCCGATTTTTTTTCAACACAAATCGGAGAAAAAACGTCGTGGGATTTGCCTTTCCAGACTTTCATCAGTCCATTGGACAAATAGGTTTTCTGTCTTAAGGGTTCAGACAGGCGAAAAGAATCTGGAATTTGATCCTCTTTGGGAAATTGTAAATCTTTCATTGAATGTAGGTTGGAACCTTAGGTTTTATTGAAATATTGATAGGTTTGAACAAATAAAATTGCCTATTAATTCTATTTAAACAAATAAAAACCGAAGATTATGAATGGAATATACTATCGGGCAAAAAAAAAGGATTGCCACGCTAGCGACAATCCTTTTAAATGATTGAGTAAAGACTACTTTATCCCTCCATCCAGTTTGGACCGAGAAGCTCAATTAGCTTTTGGTTGTATTTTTCTGCTTCTTCGGCATTTTTCAGACGAGAGTGAATCTGGAACAAAATGGCCATAACATCAGTGTCCTCTGGACGAATTTCCAATGATTTTTCAAAATAGGGAACGGCATCTTCGTAATATCCGTTAATCTTTGCTCCCATTTCGTCGGATCTTTTTTCCCATTCCTCATCAGAAAGAGCATTTAACTCCGTCATCACCTCTTTGGCCATTTCTAGCAATAAAGCACCTGTGTAATAGTTTCCTTCGTAAAATTCCGAATCAATTTCCACTGATTTCTTGTAATCAGCTAAGGCACCTTCAATATCACCAGATTGCTCTTTCAAATAACCTGATCTTAACAAGATTGCGGTATTTTCTGGATCGTTCTTCAAGGCTTCATTGATTTGAGCCATGGCTTCATCCATTTTATTCAATTGCAAAAGCAATTGGATCTCGTACTCGGCCAATACTTTATCTTCAGGATATTCTTCTCTTGCATTTTTAACCAATTCATAAGCACCTTCCGAATCCTCTTCAGCACTAGAGATTTGGATCATGGTATAGTAAGCATTGATTTTATTGTATTCGGGAATTTCAAACAACAGGTTGAAGTGCTTTTTCGCTTCTTCGGTTCTCCCTATTTCATTTGCCAAGAATCCAGCATTGTAATGAATAGTGGTATCCCTTGGATCAATCTCCCCTGCTAGGTTGAAATACTCATAGGCCATTTCCAAATCTTCATTTTCATAACTTCTGATTGCTTTGTCAAAGGAAGTATTTTTCAAAGTCATGATAGAGTATGGACGCAGGTTGTCAGGAACTCCTGTCACATCCTCAGCATAAACATCTTTCCCTACCCCCTCTTCTTTATTGGAACCTGCCATTTCGAAGGTTTTGAAAAAAGTGGCTAAGGAAGCCTCTCCTAGTTTAAGGTTTTCTTCATTTTGAGTGGAATCCGAACCAAACATCTTTAGCTCAATTTGAGCCTTCAAGAGGTAGGTTTCTGGCTCAGCCCCAGTCTCGGGGTCTTCAATTGCCATATTAATATCAGTAAGCGCTGCCTCTAAATCTCCAGATTTGAAGTTTTTATTTGCAGAGCGAACTACTTTCTTTTGTCCAAAAGCTATGGCCGTCACAGCGACCAAGGCCAACGATAGAATTAGCTTTTTCATCTAGTTACGTTTATCTTTTTATTGTTTGGTTAATCGTTGTTTTCGGGTGATTCTTCCGAATTATTGTCTGCAATTTGTGAAGAATCTGAATTTTCTTCTACTTCTTCTTTAGAAATTTTTTCAACGGAAGAAATCTCATCTCCTTCACCTACTCGAATCAATCTTACTCCTTGGGTGGCTCTACCCATAATCCGCAAGGCTTCTACAGAAATTCTAATAATGATTCCAGACTTATTAATAATCATCAAATCATCGGAATCAACCACTTCTTTTATCGCTACTAGGGACCCCGTTTTTTCGGTGGTATTCATCGCTTTAACACCTTTCCCGCCTCGGTTGGTGATTCGATACTCGTCAAGGTTGGATCGTTTTCCATATCCTTTTTCAGAGACGACCAAGAGGGTGGCATTTTCTTCAGACGCACATACCATGCCAACGACATAGTCCTTAACATCTGTTAAGGTTATGGCTTTTACACCAGTGGCGGTCCTTCCCATCGGCCTGACGGCAGATTCTGGGAAATGGATTGCACGCCCGGATTTTGCGGCGATGACAATATGCTGACTTCCATTGGTCATATCCACATTGACGAGCTGATCGTCTTCCCGGATATTCAAAGCAATAATGCCATTGGATCGAGGTCTACTGTATTGCTCAAGGGTAGTCTTCTTGATAATTCCCTTTTTAGTGACCATGACCAAGAAGTGATTATTGACGTAATCTTGATCATTCAAATCGTCCACCTGGATGATGGAGCGGATTTTATCATCTACCTCTATATTAATTAGATTTTGAATGGGTCGACCTTTGGAGGTTTTGCTTCCCTCAGGAATCGCATAGGTCTTTAACCAGAATAGTTTACCCTTATCGGTAAAAATCAACAGGTAATTATGCGTCGAGGCAGTGAACAAATATTCAGTAAAGTCATCCTCTTTGGTGCTGACACCACGAGAACCTACTCCCCCTCTTCCTTGCGTTCTGTATTCGGTCAAAGCGGTTCGTTTGATATAGCCCTGATGGGAGACCGTAATGATTACCTCCTCATTTGGAATCATATCCTCATAGCTGAAATCCTCCGCATTGTGTTCGATTTCTGTGCGACGATCATCTGCATAACGTTCCTTCATTTCTCCAAGTTCCGTTTTGATGATTTCCATCCGCTTGTCTTCATTGGCTAGAATCTCTTTCAATTCCTCGATCAAAGCCATGATTTCTTTGTATTCCTGGAGAATTTTATCCCGCTCCATTCCTGTCAAGCGCTGTAACCTCATGTCGAGGATGGCTCTTGCTTGAATTTCACTCAATTCAAATCGCTCGATTAACCCATTTCTTGCCGTTTCAGGGTCAGCCGAATTTCTAATCAAAGCAATCACCTCATCCAAATGATCCAAAGCGATCAAGTACCCTTCTAAGATATGCGCTCTTTTTTCTGCCTCTCGAAGTTCGTACTCTGTTCTTCGGATCACTACTTCATGGCGGTGACTCACATAATGAACAATGAGGTCTTTAAGATTTAGGGTTTGAGGACGACCTTTTACCAAGGCCACATTATTGACTGAAAAAGAGGTCTGAAGCTGGGTATGTTTGTATAGATTGTTGAGGACCACATTGGAAATGGCATCCCGCTTCAATTCATACACAATTCGCATCCCTGAACGGTCTGATTCATCCCGAATAGCCGAGATCCCGTCAATTTTCTTTTCATTGATCAAGGCGGCGGTTTTTTCCACCATATTGGCCTTATTGACCATGTAGGGGATCTCGGTGATGATGATCATTTCCCGATTCCCATTATCCTTGGTTTCAATATTGGCTTTTCCCCGAACCACGATTCTTCCGCGCCCCGTTTCAAAAGCGGCTTTTACCCCATTATACCCGTAAATAATTCCTCCGGTCGGAAAATCCGGAGCAATGATATGCTCCATCAATTCCGGAATGGTAATATCTCTGTTATCAATGTAGGCGATAATCCCGTCGATCACTTCCCCTAAATTATGTGGGGCCATATTGGTTGCCATCCCTACTGCAATTCCCGAAGCACCATTCAATAAAAGCGCTGGAACCTTAGCAGGAAGTACGATGGGTTCTTTAAGTGAATCATCAAAGTTGAACTGGAAATCAACCGTTTCTTTATTGATGTCCACAAGTAACTCCTCTGCGATACGGCGAAGTCGAGCTTCGGTATATCGCATGGCCGCAGCATTGTCACCATCGACAGAACCAAAGTTACCTTGCCCATCCACTAGTGGATAGCGAAGGGACCAAGGCTGAGCCATCCTGACCATCGTCTCGTAAACGGCAGAATCCCCATGTGGGTGATACTTACCAAGTACTTCCCCTACGATTCTAGCAGATTTTTTATACGGTTTGTTATGTAATACGCCCAATTCTTGCATTCCGAAGAGGATTCTTCGGTGAACGGGTTTCAGTCCATCTCGGACATCTGGAAGTGCTCTTGAAACAATAACCGACATCGAATAATCGATGTAGGCACCGCGCATTTCCTCTTCAATGTTAATGGGAATAATGTTCTCGTGTTCTCCTTGAGCCATAGTATGCTATTCACAGGGTATGATAAGGCCGCAAGATAGTAAAAAGGAGGTGCTTTTGAAAAGAGAATGTGATGGTAAAAATAGCTTACGAACAGATTAATACCATTGTCCAATTTTTCGGTTTTGTAAATTGAAAATTCCACTACCCCGATATTCGATGCCATTGTGCATATGCTTCATCACTACCCCACAACCTCCGATTTTGCATCGTTTGGTGCCCGGAATCCGCAAAGAAAACCCAACTTGCATGGCATAGACCTGCTGATCAATGGCTTGCACCTCTGAGTAATCTGAAGAGGCATAGGTAAATCCCCTGAATTCTACGCCTCCTTTCACGAAAAACTTGGTGTATTCGGAAAAATCCCGCTCCAAGCGTAATCCAATTCCATAATAGGGTTCTTCCCCCACAGCTAATCTCGGAGTATAGGGAGTCCCTCCGGTTACCAAAGAAGGATCAAAGGCGTTTTTTAAGGTTAACTGACCAAACTCCGCCTCAGCGATTACCCGCCAAGGATAAACTTGTCTCACCCGCTGACGCAATTCGGATTGCATGTACAGATTGGCAGAGGCATAGTTTCGGTATCTCCATTGTAAGTATTTTGCCCGCTTACTGGCATCCCAGAGAATCAATCCTAGGGTACCATAGAGCTTACTGATTTGATAGGTACTCCCTTCAAAGGGAATTTCCCAATTCTGCCCTCTCATAGGGCTCAGGTTGCCCCATTCTTGTCCATAGCCCCCACCAATGGTGATGATATTGAAAACATTGATCCGAAGTCCGGCATTAAAAATAGGAAAGGCCCAGTCTTGGCTTTTCATGTCCAAAGGATTTTCCTCTGATATATCGAGTGGCTCCTCTAGATTTTGAAATTGCGATATAAAATAACTTTCTGGCCTTTCTGAATAGAAACTTGTCCCAAACTGATGATAGGCCGCGCCCGTGGAGAGTTCTAAGGCAAACTGCTCGAGTACATTCCTGAAAATATTACCCACAGCGGATTCACTCTTAGGGTTTTTAGCTTTGGTAGTAATACCGAAAATATCATCCTCTTGAGCAAACAATCCCGTACTGATCAAAAGGAATATTCCACCGAGAATTAGCATAGATTTTTTCATAAATTAAAAACGTATCAAGTTTCGTTCCAGTGTAAAAGTATAAAAAAAGCCTCCCAAAACGGGAAGCTTTTACAATTCAATAACCAATGAATTTTAATTATTATTTTCCGTCTTCTGAAGCTTCTGTCGTTCCATCTTCTTTGGCAGCAGCTCGCTCTGCATCTTTCTGTTCCTTGATTTCAAGAACCATGGAATCCAATTTTTCTTTTACTGCCGGATCTTCTTTGGTAGCAGCCAATACTTTGTTATAGACAGTCACGGATATCACATCACTGTCGGTGATTAATTTTGTTTTATAATCAACCACACTCTGCTGAAGCGAATTTTGAAAATCCAGAATGACTTGATACGCTGCTTTTTCTTCTTCAGTAACTTCAGCTTCCGCCATTTTGGCATCATCCCCCCAGGCTGCTTTGATTTCATTGTATCGAGCACCGCCATCGATGACCTCATTATTAAGAATCATATTTCTTAACTCTTCGGTTTTATCCTCCACATATAAAGAGGTCATCACTTCTACAGTCGCATACTGCGTAAGCTCCTCATCCGTTACGGGTTCGGCCGCTGCTTCTTCTTCTTGAGCAAATGCAGACATACCGAACAATGCGAAGAACACTCCAAATAGCAATACTTTTTTCATAATCAATCGTGAGTTTAGTTTAATCTAAGTTTGCAATAAACTAGCCAATACTCAAAAAATCAAGGTTTTTCATTCGAATTAAGGATTTTTAGGATAAATGGTTCACCCTCTCCCCTAATAAAGCTGCTTGAGTTCTGCAATCGTATCGATGGGTTTTGGGGAACTAAACACAAAACTTCCTGCTACCAAAACATCTGCCCCTGCCTTTAGTAAGTCCGGAGCATTTTGCAGGTTCACTCCTCCATCGATTTCAATTTGGGTTTTTGCTCCTTTGGACATGATCAATTTTTTGAGCTTTTTTACTTTTTGGTAGGTATTTTCAATGAACTTTTGCCCTCCAAAGCCTGGGTTAACCGACATCACACATACTAAGTCGATGTCCTCAATCAGGTCTTCCAAAAGATCTACCGCCGTGTGGGGATTGATTGCCACTCCCGCCTTGGCTCCCAATTGCTTGATTCCTTGAATCGTGCGATGCAGATGGGTACAAGCTTCGTAGTGAACTGTAATAATTTCTGCTCCCGCATTTCGAAAAGCCTCCAAGTAACGATCCGGATCTACGATCATCAAATGGACATCCAAGGGCTTTTTGGCATGTTTGGCAATGGCTTCGGTCACCGGAATTCCAAAGGAAATATTAGGAACAAAAACACCGTCCATGATATCCACATGAATGTAATCTGCTTGAGAAGCATTGAGCATTTCTACTTCTTTTTGCAAGTTTGCAAAATCAGAAGCCAGAATGGAGGGGGCTATTTTAGTTGGCATAAAGGGGTAAATTATCTGCAAAACAAATAAAATTTTGCTGCCAAGCCAAAACGGATCAATACCTAAATAGCTTGGTGCGTTTAATTGACTTGGCGTCTTGGACTTGGAGGAGATACAACCCGGGCTTGATCGCGGTAACATCCATTCTAAAGGGACTTTTTACATCTTCTCGTTCTACCTTTGTTTTCCATACGATTTTACCACTCATATCCAGTAACTCGACCTGATAGACTAACCCTGCCCCATAGTCCAACAAAAGCTCGTCTCCATATAAGGGATTGGGATAAATTTTGGATACTTCCGTTTCTTTTTCCTCTTCCACATCCAAAATTTCTCCATAGTAGGCGTCCCAAAAATTAGGAATTCCGTAGCCAATGACCGAATCAGGATTCTCAGCATGGCTAGCAGATCGCAGTAAATTTTCAACTAATTGTGCCCGAGTCCACTCAGGCCGGGCTTCCCATAGCCCAGCTGCCAAGCCTGTAATTTGGGGAGCTGAAAAAGAAGTCCCGCTTGCAAATCCCACATTGTCGTTGGCTCGAATGATTGCCGTACCATTTCCAAAAGCGACCAAATCCGGTTTGATTCGATCATCGGCCGTAGGCCCTCGTGAACTGAAAGAGGAAGGTTCCAAATCCTGATTCAACGCACCGACGGATAAAACAAAGGGAGAGTCCGCAGGAGGAGAAATAGAGCGCTCTCCGGGGCCTTCGTTTCCCGAACTTGCCACAACCAGAATCCCCTTTTTGGAAGCAAAATTGGCCGCCTGGCTTACAATTGCCGTTTGGCCATCGATTTGATCAGCAGTATAATTCATGGCCGGATCATCGAAAAAATTATTATACCCCAGTGAGCTATTGATAATATCCACACCGAGAGAATCTGCATACTCGGCAGCTCTCAACCAATTATACTCCTCTATTCGATATTCTGTAGCCACCTCTTCTGTGATCGCCAATAAGTAATTTGCCTCAGGTGCCGCTGCTATAAATTTTTCGGGGTCATTACTGGCAATTACAGAAAGCACATTGGTTCCATGTTGGTTATCGATAAATACATTCTGGTTCCATGGTCTAACCAAATCAATTGATCCGATTATTTGATTATTGGCAACCAAATGACCCAGTGCTGAACTGGTATTGACCCCAGGGAAGCCCGAATCAAAAACGGCAATGGTTACACCTGCTCCTCTAAAACCATCGGCATGCATCCGGTCAATGCCAAGCAGTTGGTTTTGAAAATCGGTAGGCAATTCCAGGGCTTTCAATATCCGTGCGGCTTTCCTCTTTTCCCCATTAAATGAAAGTTTCGCATTGAGAATTGATCCAATCCCCATTCGCTCATTGAGGGGAGGGCTACTGAAACCATATCCGATCAGCTCTACCTTTTCGACAAAAGGCAAAGAAGAAATGGCTTCAACTTGTTCTGCTTGTAACACTGCAACCGAGCCATTGAGCCATTTGGTATGATACAAAACAGCCACAGCGTTTTCTTGAATAGTCTCTAGGTAGCGCGCAGAAACGGGCAGATCTGTGCTGTCTAGCGGAATAGCCTCTCTTTGCCTTCTCAGTAAGGCTTTTTCGGTCAAAAATGCCTCCGGATTGTTCAAACTTAAATCCACTTGAGGCTTATATTTATAAAAAATCGCGTATCGGTCTTGAGCATTTGCCGATAAGGCAAAAAGTACAAGCCCCGCGAATGCAAAAAGTATCCTATTGACGCTCATAAGACAGTAAATTCATGTGTAGTTTACTTCCTGAATCGATTAATTGTTCACCTAAGCAATCGTTCCTCGAGCAATAGGTCAACACCTCGGCATATTTTTCGACCAGTCCAACTCCCTTTTCAAATACTTCATATCGATTGTCTCGAAAGGTAATCTCATCATCACTTTCTTCTTGAAGAATTTTAACCTGACTATCTGTTGTTGAGGAGGATATCACTTGAAGCTCGTATTCATCGGTCCTGGCATTTCTGTATAAATTCCCATCCCATTTTTTCCCTTCAATAAGAGGAAAGTCAAGGATGACTTCAGGCTGATTATTGACCGTCCGGATCAATTTGTCAGCTCGGACCAACAGGGTATATTCCTGGACAAATTCCCAAGATTCCTGGTCAGCAGATCGATACCTTTCCAGGACAAAAACCTGTTCTTTTGCATCATTGACATAAATAGTCCGAATATGATCCCGAATAGAATATGAGAAGTCTTCCGCATCATTTTCGCCAAAATAAATGGTTTCATCTACCTGATAAGTCCAGGTACTTCCCACCAGTAAGGGCTGAAAATCATAACCCTGCTCAAAATCCGGAGCTTCTACCTCTCGCTGGCAGGAAACAAAACCCAGCAAAACGATACCATAAAAGAAAGCCTTAAATCGATCCATAGTTTGAACGTATTTTTAAAAATAGAAGGATTATATGAAAAAACCGAAAAGAATAATCTAAGCAATTTCCAATTTTATTAGGACAGGTCAAGACTGAGTTTTTACCTTTGTTTTAAAATCACCATTATGGCACTCCAAACTTTTGTAAAAATCAGCGGAATTACCAATCTCAGTGACGCTCGGTATTGTGCAGGAATGTACGTGGATTTATTGGGTTTTGAACTGGAGGAAAGCTCTTCCAAATACGTAAGTCCACAGCAATTTAAAGAAATAACCGGATGGGTTTCCGGACCTGATTTTATCGGAGAATTTGAAAAATTAGATGCTTCGCAAATCCATCAAGTCATTGAAAATTACCCGGACCTCAGCTGGGTGGAGCATTCGGATATTCAAACCCTTTTCACCCTTGTAAAATCTGGAATAAAGGGAATTTTGAAAATTTCAATTGGAGAAATTTCAGAATTAAGTGAAGGGATGATCCAAGACATTCAGGCTCACCAAATTTTCTTACATGTTTATACAGATGACCGCACTTTAACAGCATCCCAAGAAGCAGATCTTCATCGACTGGCTACGCAACTACCTATCTTGCTTGGTGGGAACCTTCAGCCAGATTTAGTAATTAACCTTCCCCATAAACTTGAATTAAAAGGAATTGCTCTTGCCGGCGGAGAGGAAATCAAACCAGGGCTGAAAGATTTTGACGAGTTGGCAGAAATACTTGATGCCTTGGAAATTGAGGATTAAAATGCAAAACCCACTCTAAATTAGAGAGGGCCTTCCATTTATTGGTTTGTCTGTTCGGATCAACTATCCCAGAGATCCGAAGACTGATAAGGGCTTTGAGGTCCGGTAAAAAAGCTGCCATCTACAAATCGGTGAGAAGTCCCAATGTGGCTGAGGGCCTGAAGGTCTTCCTGATCCAACTCCAGGTTTGCAGCCTTTAGATTTTCTTTTATCCTGCCTTGATTGACAGATTTTGGAATCACCACAATATCCCGAGAAATAGACCAAGCAATCAATACCTGACCGATAGTGGCATGATGCTTTTCAGCAATTTTTTTCACGGTTTGATCTTCGAGTAACTTTGGATCACCTTGATGCTTTTCGGATCTCGAATCCGGTGAACCCAAAGGAGAATAGGCGGTCATCAGAAGACCATTTTCTTTGCAGAATTTCACCAACCCATCCTGTGGCAAATAGGGATGCATTTCCACTTGATTCATTTCAGGCCTCTGCCCTTCCATGGCAAAAAGTTCTTTGAGCTTAGTTTGATTAAAATTTGAAACCCCGATATGCTTGGTTTTGCCGTGAATTTTTTGTTCTTGCATGGCTTGCCAGGTTTGTGTCAGGGGTACATCCTGATAGGTATAATATTCCTCTCGATGAGAGGCAAACCCTACTCCATGCTTAAATGAAATCGGCCAGTGCACCAAATACAAATCCAAATAATCCAAGCGAAGATCGGTTAAGGTAGTATCCAAAGCAGGTCCAACATCCTCATAGCGATGGCAATCATTCCACAGTTTGGAGGTAATAAAAACCTCCGAACGCTTCACTATGCCGTCAGCAAATGCATCTGCCAAGCCTTGACCTACTTCTTTTTCATTTTGGTATATTTTAGCGCAATCGATATGCCTGTACCCGGCCTCCAAGGCCCAATAAACAGCCTGTCGAACTTCTCCAGGTTTACTTTTCCAGGTACCTAATCCGATAATTGGGAGGCGGTCTCCATTTTCAAATTTTACAGTTTTCATCTTGAATTGTCTGGTTTATTTAGTTGGATTTAGTTTTGGTTGAATTGTCCAAAAGTTAATCAATCTACTTTTCTTTCTAGGTATTTTTTAAATCGATTCATCACCCAAAGATGAAATTTTGCCTGAGTGGTAATGTAAATGTACCAAGGCAATCTGGGGACAAACTCATGGATAGCAGTCAGTATATACCTTCCCCCCAAAACTCCTCTAAACTCCAGCCAACCGTAATCAAACCGCTTGACCAACCATCCCCCAGTAATGTAAAAAAGTTGACGTTCCTTGTCACTACGATCTGGAATCATGGTCAATTGCAACATGGGCTTTTTACCCCACCAAAGGTAGAAGCCAATGTCCCCTGTTTCAGTTCGTTTTCCATTGATGAGGAATTTGAAAAAACTAGGCAACCAGATATTGTATCGATTGGCCACCCAAGTCGCCGAAAGTCCACTTTTATTACTCATTCGCTGAATGCTACGAACGGTATTTTTTACTCCTTTTTTCTTATAAAACACCGGTAAAACCGGGTTTTCTTTAGAATTTAGAGCTATATCTGCTGCTTCCTCGTAACTCAGGTAATCGATCTGTTTTTCTTTAAACGAAAACTCCGGGGTAACGGTCAGCGTGTGGCGAAGGCTTTCGACCAAAGGCGAAACCAACTGTGGAGGGCTTTCTCCAAAAATTCCCACCCAGAGTTTACTCAAACCCAATGAAAAAACAGGAACAGAGAATACCAGTCTTTTCTTTCCCATCACCTGGGCGGTACGTTCGAGCATGCTTCGATAGGTCATTACCTCAGGGTTTCCGATTTCGATCACCCGATCAAAAACATCAGAATTACCGATACAGGTATCCATGATATCAAGGGTATCCCTCAGCGAAATGGGTTGAGTTTCGGATTCGGTCCATTTTGGACACATCAGTACGGGCAGTTTTCTGACCAGATTTTTGATCATATCAAAACTCGAACCTCCCGGACCCACGATAATTGAAGCTCGCAAAGCGGTGAGCTTGGCAGAACGAGAGCCCAAAGTTTGTTCTACTTCCAATCGGCTCCTCAAATGTCGGGAAAGCTTACTCTCCGGCTCATCGGGAAGCAATCCACCCAGGTAAATGATTTGCTGAACATGGTTCAAGGCCGCAGCTCTACTGAAATTATCTGCAAGCAATAAATCTGTATCTTCAAAACTTCCCTGGTTTAATCGCGTCGACGCATTCATGGAATGCACCAAATAAATGGCCACGTCCACCCCATTGAGTGCCTCTACCGTACTGGTAATCGAATACAATTCCACCTGCCTCCACTCCACTTGAGGATGCGGATTTTTTTTGACCTTTTTCCGACTGAGTGCAACGATATGGTACTTATCCTTGAATTGATGGATAAACCAGCGACCGATATATCCACCTGCCCCAGCTATGGCTACGGTTGGTTTTTGCTGTTCAAAAGTTTTTAAAGCAGATTTCATAAAAATAGATTCAATAAGATTAACTCAAAAAGCAAATAGCTGTTTGAAACGATCAAATTCAAATTCCATGACTGGCCTTCTCAGGAATTTAAATCCTAAACTCTTCTTTGAAAGGTTAACATACTCTTAGTGATAACACATTTACCGATCAATAATTCCAGTGGTCTTCACAAAATCTAACCAAAAAGTTTCCGCTTCCTCCACACTTAGCTCTCCGTCAAAGACAATCAGCCGATAATTTAAGCTATACCTTTGCCCAAAACCCAACTTCCACTCCGCTTCTCTTGTAGGGGTAAAACCAACAAAAACATTTCCCTCTCCCTGGTTAGAATCCGACGGCCAAACCCGCAAAGGCTCAGGATGGGAATGATTATTAGGGTGACTCAACAATAAAATCCCACTTTTTCCTGATTCATGACCACTTACTCCGCTGACCATCATCCATTTGGCTCGGGTACCATCGGCCTGGTCTCGGGTTTTGAACTCAGAGGTAAGGATCTGACTATTTTTTGAACCCCAAATTTCCACAGCCCGAATAAAAATCCCCCCTCCGTAACGGTATTGATCCAAGGTCACCCCTGATGGAATTTTAGTCCAAAAGTTTCGCTGGTAATCCAGCAAATAGCGATTGGAATCAAGGGGCTCCAACGCGATACTCAAGTCTTCTTCCAAGACTAAAGTATTTTGGCCAAGGGCAGTTAAATCCAGGTGATTTTGTCGAACGGTCACAAGGGCTCTCTGCTGATTTTCCTTTCTCTTTAAAATCCCAGCAAATTCCACCCTTCCTTTTTCATCGCCCAAATTCCAAAAATCAATGGTTCTTCCTTCCAGGGTTGCCCTGGTCCAAGGCGCCCAAATGCCATAATGATGGTAGTGGTCAGTTGGCTGTATCCGAGTCAAAACCTGTCCACTCAGGGTTTGAAGGGGATGGATAAATCCAGAAAGGGCAAAAGCTTCTTTTTGACCTTTTGGAACTTCCGCCTTTGCAGTGCGATAAGTCAATACGGGATTGGAATTCACCCAAAATTCAATTCCTGTCGGAGTATCTAGTATTTCCACGGTTTGACCCATCACCACAAAAGAAAACCCAAGCCATAACTGCACGCCAAATAAAATCTTTTTGATAACCATAAAATTTTCTACTTCTTGGGATTTGCCTCTGAAGTTATGACTTTGGTGAACAAATTCCTTTTATTAACCAATTTGTTAGCTATGAAACATGCCTTAATCTACGGAATCGTTTTCCTTTCTTTGACCAGTCTTGCTTTCGCTCAAGATCTTCAAAAAGTGCCCTTGGATGAAATTTGGAAAACGAAAATCCAAGATTTAGCTCCAAAAAAACCGACCTTTGAAAGTTCTGGTAAAAAACGTGTTTTGATTTTTTCACTCCATACCGGATTTGAACACTGGGTCATCCCTCATACCGAAGAAATGCTCAGGATCATCGGCCAAAAAAGCGGGGCTTTTGAAATGATTAGCAGTAAAGACATCAAGGAATTTGAAGCAGCAAACTTGGAAAATTACGATGCGCTCATTCTTAACAATACCTGTTCCAAGCCTGATCACCGCAATTTGTTTTGGGACAAACTCACCGAAGAATCAGATAAAGACTCAGTTACATTAATGAAAAAGGCCTTGCAGTTGGAAAAAAATCTCATTGACTTTGTTTCTGCCGGAGGTGGATTAATGGTACTCCATGGAGGAATCACCACTCAAAACTCTTCTACCGAATTCGGAGAATTGATTGGAGGAAGTTTTGATTATCATCCGCCTCAGCAAACCCTGCGGGTGTATTTGCAGGACGCAACCCATCCACTGGTCCAAGCCTTTCCAAAAACAGGATTTGAGCATGTGGATGAGCCTTATTTCTATAAAAACGCCTACAATAAAGGGGATTTTAAGCCTTTGCTTTACTTCAAAAATTCGGAAATCCAAAGCCTACGAAATGGCCAAGCTGATCCACCAGAAAGAACCTATGTCGCTTGGATTCGCCCTGAAGGAAAAGGAAAAGTATTCTATGCATCTCCTTCCCACAATGCCCAAAGTTTTGAAAATCCAAAACTCCTCCAGTTTTATTTGGATGGTCTTCAGTATGTTGTCGGAGATGTGGATTGTGATGAAACCCCGATTGGCCCTGGATCATAGGATCTCCCCTAGACGGTGAAGTCGGTTCAATGCTTCTTCCAGTTCGGCTTCCTGTTTGGCAAAACAAAAACGGAGGATTTGATTATCCCTACCATCATGGTAAAACGAAGAAACTGGAATACAAGCCACTTTTAGTTTTTTACACATCCGTTCGGCGAGCTTTTGATCCCCAATTTCGGATAAATGACCATAGCTGACGGTTTGAAAAAAGCTCCCTTGCGTGGCGCTAAATTTAAGATCGGTTTGCTTTATCCCTTCCAGAAACAAATTCCTCTTGCTTTCATAGAAGCTAGCAAGGGACTCATAATGAATTGGATTGGCTAAATATTCGGCCAAGGCATATTGAATGGGAGTCACGGTGCTGAAAGTAATAAACTGATGAACCTTACGAAATTCTTTACTGAGTGCCTCCGGTGCGATACAATATCCCACTTTCCAACCAGTCACATGAAAAGTTTTTCCAAATGAGCCGCAGACAAAGGTTTTTTGCCGAAGTTCTTCAGTTGAAAGCAAGGATAGATGTTGACGTCCATCAAAAGTAATGTGCTCATAGACTTCATCACTGACTATAAAAATATTCCGCTCTCGAATCAACTCAGCAAGCTGCTTCAAATCTTCTGCGGTCCACACATAGCCTGTGGGGTTGTGTGGGCTGTTGATGATCATTAATTTGGTTTTAAAGGAGACCGAGGAGCGAACACGATCCCAATCGACTGAAAAATCCTTTTCTTTTAAGGGAATATGAATCGGTATGCCTCCATTCAAAATCACCGCTGCTTCATAACTATCATAAGCCGGCTCCAAAATCAAGGCCTCGTCCCCAGATCTCAGCACAGTACTAATGGCAGCATAGAGCGCCTCGGTTGCGCCTGATGTGATGGTGATTTCGTGTTGAAAATCCGGTAGGTACCCATAGCAATGCGCTGTTTTCTCGGCTAAACTCACACGTAGCTGTTCAATTCCGCTCATGGGAGCATACTGGTTGACACCCTTTTTGAGGTATTTTGAAACCAAGTCCAAGAGTTGAGGATCCGCATCAAATCCCGGAAAGCCTTGAGAAAGATTGATCGCTCCCTCATCTTTGGCCATCTGGGACATAATCGTAAATATTGTCGTTCCGGTATTGGGAAGTTTTGATCGGATATTCATCAGTGAAAATTGTATTTTAGTCGCAAGAAAGAAGGGAAGATAGCTACTTCACCAAGCAATATCAAAAATGTAATGGAAAGCTTTCAAGCCATAATCCAAAAGTTTGACTTTAATCACTGGCAGTATCATCTGGCAGTTTCAGACCAAATTGCCACAAAATTCATTGATCGAGACCATCGAAGAGTGCTCGTTTGGATCGATTCCTTGGGTCCCTTTCACATGGCCTTGATCAAGTCAAAACACTATTGGTACCTGATGGTCAATCGGCAGATTCGTGAAAAACTTCGACTTGAGGAAGGTTCAGCAGTTAGGGTCCGATTGGAAAAAGATGAAAGTGAATTCGGGTTGGAAATGCCCGAAGAATTTGGAGTTTTAATGGACCAGGACGAGGAAGACCGAATGTACTTTAACCGATTGACTCCAGGAAAACAACGGAGTTTGATTCATTTGGTAGTCAAGGTAAAAAACCCTGAAAGTCGGATGAAAAAATCCCTAGCCATCATGCATCATCTACGGCTTTCAAAAGGAAAGTTAGATTTCAAACAACTCAACGAATTAATCAAGTATTACAATAACTTGTAAAAAAGGGAGCCGAAACTCCCCTTTACTTTTACTCTTTTTTATCCAAAGCCATTCGCTCCCTCCTGGTCTTCTTGTTGGCTTCAGTTTTGGGTCTGCTAGCGCCGAACGTTCCCCGGTTAATCTTTCCTCTTTTGGTTTTCAGATCTCCTTTTCCCATGTAGATGATTGATTTAAGTGAAACATATCCAAATTTAAGAACTGGTAAAATTCAAGTCAAATTTGGCTTTTGAAAACCTATTTCTCCACTCGATCCAAAACTTTTGTATCTTGAATCGACAGCTGTAAAATAATTAAACCGTGCTTGAAATCAACTGTGACCTAGGCGAAGGGATCGTCCAAGAAGAACTTATTTTACCTTTTATTGATACTGCCAGCGTTGCCTGTGGAGGGCACTATGGCGATGAGCAAAGTATACGTCAAACCCTCGAACACTGTAAACTTTCCGGCATAAAAGTTGGCGCACATCCCTCCTATCCAGATCGGGAAAATTTTGGACGAATCTCGCTTTCCATCAAGCCCAGAGATCTGATCCAAAGTATCGAAAATCAAATCAATTTATTTTTATCCATTTCCCAAGACTTGGCCATTTCCATGGATCATATCAAATTTCATGGTGCCTTGTATACTGACGCTGCTAAAAATCCGGATTTGGCGGCAAGCCTTTGTGGCTTTTTAGCAGAACGTTTTTCCGGCTTTCCGCTTTTGGTTCCACCATATTCCCAAATTGAGAAAAAGGCTATCGAAAAAGGAATCCCAATCAAACGTGAGCTTTTTGGAGACAGGGCCTATACAGACGACTATTTGTTGCTTTCCCGTACCCAGAGAAACGCACTTTTTACTGAATTAGCCCAGGTGGAGGCCCATTTAAAACCGATGGTAGAAAAGGGAGTAATCTTAAGTAATACCGGAAAAGAGCTCCCTATTTTTGCCGATACCCTCTGCTTTCATGGTGACAATCCCGGGATTCTCGCTTTTCTCCCTAAAATCAGAGCAAAATGGTGGAATTAAAGCCCTCTTTGAGAGTCCTCAGCCCAACACTCTCCGAGTTGTTTTGGGAGCAAGCCGCTACAGATCAACTCTTGGGGATCAAAATACACTTGATCTCTGAAATCAAACAAACGTTTTCATCCAAAATTGAAGAAATACGAAGTGGATATCAAACCCTTACTATCCGCTGGGCAGATCCAACTTTCCATTCCGAAATCATTCCATTTTTAGATGATCTGGAACTTGTTTCTCAACCACTACCCGACAGAACCTGGGAAATTCCGGTTTGCTACGATTCAGAATTTGGGTACGATCTAAACGCTTTGGCAAAAGCAAAATCCCTAGCGGTGAATGAGGTAATCCGATATCATTCTCAGGCGAGCTATCGCATTCACTTTATCGGTTTTTTACCTGGCTTTCCCTATTTATCGGGAATGAATCCCATTTTGGCAATGCCTAGAAAATCCCAACCCGATCGGGCTATTCCTGCCGGTTCTGTAGCCATAGGAGGAAATCAAACCGGAATCTACCCTCAACGAAGTCCCGGAGGTTGGCACATTATTGGCCGAACACCCATCCCTTTATTTGACCCAAATTCAAGTCCACCTGTCGCTTTCCAACTCGGAGATCAACTCGTTTTTAGACCCATTGACAAAAGCGAATTTGATAGGATTAGGAAGTTCAAACCCCAACTTCTAAGATGATTCGAGATCCAGCATTTGCAAAAATCCTAAAAACAGGTCCCGGATCAAAAATCATAGATCAAGGGAGAAAAGGAATGGGAGAATTTGGCATTCCCAATTCTGGTCCGCTGGATCAACAAGCCTTTCAATGGGTCAATCTTGTTCTGAGAAACCCATTAAATGCCGCAGTACTGGAAATTACTCAGCCAGGATTCGCCATCCACTTTCCCTTTCCTACCCTGATCTGCTTGGCAGGTGCTTCAGCGAACATTAAATTGAATGGTGTTCAGCTTTTAAATCCCAGTCTGATTGAACTACCCGAAGATAGTCTACTTGAGGTTGGGGCATTTAAACAGGGAGCCCTACTTTACCTTGGGATCAAACAAGGCTTTCAAAGCGAGTTAAGCTTGGGTTCTAGAAGTTTCTTCGAAGGGATTACTCCCAAAAGTCAATTTTCAAAGGGGGACAGCCTACTGTATTACACCAATCAGGAAATACCCAACCTCCGAGCCAAGCCGGTATTTGACCGATCCTACCTCAATGCAACTCATATTGAAGTGTACCTTGGTCCTGAATGGGAATTATTACCGGAAAAAATTAAAGCTGAAATACTTCACTTTCCCCTAAAATTATCCGCAGCGAAAAATCGGATGGGAATCCAGCTAGACAGTCCATTTGAAAACTCTGTAGGTTCCATCGTTACGGTGCCCGTATATCCGGGCACGGTTCAGTTAACTCCCAGCGGAATGTTGATTGCCTTGTTACAAGATGCTCAGGTCACAGGAGGCTATCCGAGAATTTTTCAGATTGCTGAAAAAGACCTATCCCGCTTAGCACAAAAAAATGTCGGTAGCCAAATCCAATTTACACCAATCAAGAGCTAGGCTTCTGAAAAAAAGCCCCTGATCTATTGAGATAGCAAGTCCGGTGAATTATATTAGGTTTTTTACAACAATCATCAACCATGAACCGAACTTTAGAATCTCAAATAATCGCTCAAGGAATGAATCCAGAGCTCATTTCTCAACAAATTGAAAGCTTTAAAAAGGGCTTCCCCTTTTTGAAAATAACCGGACCGGCCACCCCAAATAAAGGAATAAAGGTTTTAAGCGAGGAGGAAATCCAAAAACACCTGAACTCCTATCCGGAAAAAGCGGCCAAAATTGACGTGGTCAAATTTGTTCCTGCTTCCGGTGCTGCCTCTCGAATGTTTAAGGATTTGTTTTCTTTCTTGGAAGGAAACGGGAATTTATCAGCTAGTCCCTTTGTTCAAAAGTTCATCAATCAAATCGAAAAATTTGCCTTTTATCCCGAATTGGATCAAGCCCTTCGTGAAAAAGGAACCAGCATTTCCGATTGCCTGGACCGAAAGGATTACAAAGAGATTATCGCCACCCTCCTACAAGAGGATGGGTTGGCCTATGGCAGTCTTCCCAAGGGGCTTTTACGATTTCACAGCTATGGAGACAGCAAGCGGACCCCAGCCCATGAGCATCTCGTTGAGGGGATGCAATACGCAGTAGGAAAAGGCAAAACCGTTCAAATTCACTTTACCGTCTCCCCCGAACATGAGGAGAAGTTTAAACAAGAAATCTCCAGTATCCTTCCTGATTTAAAGGAAGAATCAGGACTGAATTTTGAAATCAGCTATTCACAGCAAAAAAAATCCACCGATACCATTGCCGTAACCCTAGAAAATGAGCCTTTTATCGAAGAGGATGGAAGTATTTTATTCCGACCGGCAGGACACGGAGCCCTACTTGAAAACCTGAACGATATCGACGCCGATCTCATTTTTATCAAAAATATTGACAATGTGGTTCCTGATCGATTGAAAGACACAACCACGAAATTTAAAATAGCGATTGGAGGAGTTTTGCTGGAGATTCAAAACGAGGTGTTTGAGACCCTAAACGCTTTAGAACTTGAGATTTCAACTCAACACCTAGAAAAAGCCAAGCAGGTTTTCACTGAAAGTTTGGGAGCCAAGCTTCCCGCTGACTTTGATTCACAGCGGGAGGTCGACCAGGCCAAATTCTTAAAAAAGAAACTGAATCGTCCGATTCGGATTTGCGGTATGGTAAAAAACACGGGGGAACCGGGAGGCGGACCATTTTGGATTTTAGAAGAAGACGGAAGTCAATCCCTACAGATTCTGGAAACTGCTCAAATCGATATGAACGATCCAGTTTCCAAAGCTCACTTACACGCTGCCACGCATTTTAATCCAGTGGATTTGGTCTGTGGAACCAAAAACTATAAAGGAGAGAAATTTGACCTCCTTGCATTTAGAGATATGCAAACTGGATTTATAACTGAAAAATCCAAAAGCGGCAGGGAATTGAAAGCATTAGAATTGCCAGGGCTTTGGAATGGAGCCATGTCTGGATGGAACACGATATTCGTGGAAGTCCCTCTAATTACCTTCAATCCGGTGAAAACTGTCAATGATTTACTTCGGGATGAGCATCAGTAACCCCTTAAAATCGGAAGCCTGAATTTCAAAATTCAGGCTTCCGGTTCAAACTCTAATCGGCTTTCGATCCCTGATAGAGCTCATATTTCAAAAGACGACAATCAATCGTCCCGTTCCAAAACTCAATTCTACGACTTGCTTTTAAGCCTACTTTTTTAGCCAGTTGCATGTTTCCGGTAAAAATATAGCCTCGATATCCTGCACATTTTTGTTTCATAAAATCCCCCATGCGCCTGTAAATTTCTTCCAGTTCGGTCTCTTCACCCAATCGTTCCCCGTATTCAGGGTTAAACACAATTACTCCTCTTGGTTTTTCGGGAATGGGAGTGTCGGCAAAATCGCAGATCTCAAATTGAATCATGTGCTCGACACCTGCGGTGGCGGCATTTTCCTGAGCAAAAGAAATGGCCTGTAAAGAAATATCGGAAGCAATAATTTTAAGCTCGGGAATTTCAGTGATTTTACTTTTTAATTTGTTCACTTTAGCCTCATAGGCCATAGGGTCATATCCCAAAATGAACTGAAAGGCGTAATGATCTCGGTATAGCCCCGGATATCTCTTAGTCGCCATAAGTGCGGCTTCTATGGCCAAAGTCCCTGAGCCACACATGGGATTAATAAAAGGAACTCGGGTATTCCATTCGGTGGCATAAATGGTAGCGGCAGCCAAATCCTCCATCATCGGAGCTTTGCCCGGTATCTTACGATAGCCATGTTTGGCCAGCGTATCGCCAGAAGTATTGAGGTAGACATTGGCGTGATTTTCTTTCCAAAAAACCTGAAAAACCAAGCCGTTAAAATCAGAACCCGAGTCAGGCCTTCTTCCAAACTTCTCCCGAAAACGATCTACGATCGCATCTTTGACTTTTACATTGACAATCAGCGGAGTGGTCACCGATTCATTATCCACCACCGAATTAACTGAAAAATACCCATCCACATCCAAATATTCCTCCCAGGGAATCGCTTTCATACGACGGTAAATATCATCTGCATGATGAAGGTAAAATGATTTAATTTCGTAAAGCACATGAGAAGCCGTCCGCAGATGCAGGTTCAAATCCATGCAGTCTTCCAAGGAGGCCCTTATTTCTACTCCCGTCCTACTGACTGAATCAGGCACAAAACCCAACTCTCGAATTTCCTTTTCCAAATAAGACACCGAACGGTCTTTACAGGTGACAAAGACTTTTTCCTTCTGATTAAAATCAAGCATATGCAAAAGTAGTTATTTCAGCTTTCCCTTAAATCCTTATTCATTCTCAATTCCAATAATTTTATAAGGAAACCCGCAAACGATTGCGTAATTTCAAGGAATGGCAATTTGTAGCTGTGGACTGAAATCTTGAATTTAGAAAATGAATTAGCAAAAAAATCCATGAAAAAACTGTACTCTAAATTTCTTCTTGTCTGGCTATCTTCTTTGATGTTGACATGCGCTGCACCCGAAACGTCAACTGATGGATGGCAAGATTTATTCAATGGTAAGGATCTGACTGGCTGGAAAGCAGTTGCCGGAACGGCCAAATTCACAGTGGAGGATGGTGAAATTGTCGGATCCGCTGTGGCCGGATCTCCCAATACTTTTCTAATCACCGAAGAAAGTTTTGGAGACTTTATTTTGGAACTCGAACTAAAAGTCGAGCATGAAACCTCTAACTCTGGAGTGATGGCACGAGGCCAATTTGATTCCCAAGCTCGGGATGGTAATGGTTTAGTTTATGGCTATCAAATCGAGGCTGACCCCAGCGATCGAGGTTGGTCAGCCGGCGTGTATGATGAGGCCAGACGAGGATGGCTTTATCCCTTGGAGCTTAATCCTGAAGCCAAAAAGGCTTTCAAGTTGGGAGAATTTAATCAATATCGAATCGAAGTCATTGGCGATGAAATCAAAACCTGGCTCAATGGACAAGAAGTCGCCTATGTCGTAGATCATATGGATAAAAGCGGATTTATTGGGCTTCAAGTCCATAGCATTTCTAATCCCGAGGATGCCGGAAATAAAACCTACTTCCGAAACATTCGAATCAAAACCAAAAATCTGGAGCCAACCCCTTTTCAAAAAGATATTTTTGTGGTCAATAACCGGCTTAACGAATTGACCGATTATGAAAAAAATCAAGGCTGGCGATTGCTATTCAATGGAGAAAATTCCGAAGGATGGGTGGGTGCCTACCAAGACAGCTTCCCAGATTTTGGCTGGTCGGTAAACGAAGGGATTTTGACGATAGCCGAATCCGATGGCGGAGAATCGACCAATGCAGGCGATATTGTCACAACCGAAGAATTCAGTGCGTTTGACTTTGCCTTTGAATTCAAGCTCACCGAAGGAGCCAATAGTGGCGTGAAATATTTTGTCACTTTGGAAGAGGAAAATACCGGATCGGCAATTGGGTTGGAGTATCAAATTCTAGACGATGAAAGACATCCCGACGCCAAAATGGGTAGAGATGGAAATCGGACTTTAGCTTCACTTTATGATTTGATCAAAGCCGATAAACAAGATCGATTCCTCAAACCTATTGGCGAGTGGAACAAAGGGAGAATTGTCGTGTATCCAGACAACAAAGTGGAGCATTACCTCAACGGCATCAAAGTCCTAGACTATGTCCGTGGATCAGAAGAATTCAAAGACTTGGTTGAAATCAGCAAATACAAGGTTTGGGAAAACTTTGGTCAAGCCCCCGAAGGCCATCTTTTGCTTCAAGATCACGGCAATGAAGTAAGCTTCAAGAATATCAAAATCAAAACCTTAAACTAACCACCCGAATAATCATGAAACATCAAAACAGAAGAGATTTCATCAAAAAAAGCACGGCTGCCACCTTCGGACTTTCTGCGCTGGGAGCTGTGGGTTTTTCGGCCAAATCATATGGGAAAATACTGGGAGCAAATGATCGACTCAATGTGGCAATCGCGGGACTGGGAAGAAGATTAGGTGCTTTTTATGAGCCCATTGCTTTGAAATCTTCCAATGTAAACCTGCTTTACCTCTGCGATGTCATGCAGCGACAAATGACTAATGCTGCATCGAACTTTTCAAAACACATTGACTATCAACCTACCTTGGAAGGAAACATCATCAAAGTATTGGAGGACAAGGATTTGGATGTCCTCATCAATGCCACTCCCGATCATTGGCATGCACCGGGAACCTGGCTAGCCATGGAGCGGGGAAAACATGTGTATGTGGAAAAACCCTGTTCTCATAATCCTCGCGAAGGAGAGCTTCTGATCGCTTTGCAAAAGAAATACAACAAGGTGGTCCAGATGGGAAATCAACAACGATCCGCTCCAGAAAGTAAGGAGATTATTACAGCCATCCACAACGGCGCCATCGGAAAGGCCTATAAAGCAGTTGCTTTTTATTCCAATGCCCGAGGCGAGGTAGTCAATCCCTCTCCTGCCCCTGTGCCGGATGGATTGGACTGGGAATTATTTCAAGGTCCCGCACCTCGGAAACCCTATATGCATAATACGTGGGATTACAACTGGCACTGGTACGGATGGGACTATGGAACTGCGGAAACCGGAAATAACGCCACCCATGAACTAGACGTGGCAAGATGGGCCCTTCAGGTGGACTATCCGGAGAAAGTATTCGTCGATGCGGCAAAAGAACACTATCCCAATGACGGCTGGACGATGTACGATACAATGGAGGCTACATTCAAATTTAAAAATGGATCGACCATCATTTGGGATGGAAAAAGTAGAAACGCTTACAGCACCTATGGCTCGGATCGAGGTACTATCATTTTTGGGACAGAGGGAAGCGTTTTTGTCAACAGAAATGGCTATAAACACTATGACCGGGGAGGAAAGTTGATTAAAGACAGCAGCTCTAGCGGCTCGGAGGCAGGTACAGCATTGGGTGGTGGAGGAGATATGAGTACCACTCACGTGGTCAACTTCTTCAATGCGGTGAGAGGAACCGAAAAGCAAAATTCCAATATCGAGGAAGGTGCCATCAGTTCATTGATGTGCCACCTGGCCAATATCGGATATCGTACCGGAGAGCTCTTGGAATGCGACTCTTCATCAGGTAGAATTACCAACTCCAGCGAAGCAATGAAACTTTGGTCCCGAACGTATGAAAAGGGTTGGGAACCGCCGCAAGTCTAAATCAAAATCAATAAAATCAAAATTGGAAATTTTGTTCACAGGCTGTTTTTTTTTGAAAAAGGAATGTGAATAAAATTTTCAGTAATCGCCTGGCTTCCCCATGGAATATCTCAACTTCCCGGGTAGTCAGGCGTTTTTTATTAACACCCCAAATTACTGGATATCAATATACTTAAGCCGCAATCGATTCCGTAAAGTACCTTTTTCAACTATTGATTTTAGTCTGTGAATGGGATAAATTAAACGTGTTTAGAGGGTCATACTTAGGCCTACATCTATCAATTTACTTTAACCCAAAATAAAATGCATGCTAAAATTTACAACCCATTTTTGATGACGCTCCTCTTGTTTCTTTTAGAAACAGGAGCCTTTGCCCAAAGTAACCGGGTCAATGGAACTGTAGTCGATGAGACAGGTACTCCTATTCCAGGAGTTTCGGTATTACTTCAGGGTACCACCCGAGGGACTACCACTGATTTAGACGGAAAATATTCCCTAGAGGCATCTTCCTCTGAAGTCCTGATATTCTCTTTTATAGGATACACAACTGTGGAAGAAACCGTTGGGAATAGAAGCATAATTGACATTCAACTCAACCCGGATTTGTCTGAATTGGAAGAAGTAGTCGTGGTAGGATATGGAACGCAGAAAAAAAGCCAATTAACTGGAGCCATTTCCTCGGTGGGTACAAAAGAAATCCAAGAATTACCGATCACGGATGCCCGGCAGGCCCTGCAGGGAAGGGCTGCTGGGGTTGATGTCACCCAGGCCGGATCAAAGCCTGGCACAGCTCCTCAAGTACGGATAAGAGGAAGGAGATCATTTAATGCCTCCAATGAACCCCTGTATGTAATCGATGGAATACCCACCGTAGGTGGACTAGAAGATCTTAATCCCCAAGATATAACTTCTATGGAGGTTTTAAAAGATGCTTCAGCCACTGCAATATATGGTTCAAGAGGTGCCAACGGTGTGGTATTGATTACTACCAAAAGAGGAAGTACTGGTAAAACGGTCGTTTCTGTAGACTCCTATTACGGCATAAATGAAGAATTAGGCAGAATTGAAGTTTTTGATGGACCGGCATTTGCCGAATATAAAAGAGAGTCCCGAAGAGCTACTGGGGACTATCCGGATGGGCCTGCTACCCCTGAGGCTGATGCCAATCTCTTTGAACCTGTCGAACTTGAAAGTTTAGCATTAGGAAGAAGCACCGATTACCTTGGCGGACTGATGAGAACAGGAAGTATTCAAAGCCACCAAGTAAGCGTGAGTGGGGGAAATGAGAAAACAAGTTTTTTTGTATCCGGGAATTATTTTAGAGATGTTGGGGTGGTCAGGAATCAGGACTTTACAAGAGGAACATTCCGAATTAACCTAGACCATCAAATCAATGATAAATTACGAATCGGCACTTCTACCTTGATCACCAACAGTAAACGAAACGGGGAAAATTTTAACCCTTTAGGGGGAGCACTTCAGGAAAACCCACTTGGTAAACCCTTTGAAGAAGATGGAACGTTGATTTTTCTTCCAACATCTGATGGATTACGAACCAACCCCTTTGCGGAAATTGTTCCAGGCGCACAAGTTGATGAAACGTTTAGAACAAGGATTTTTTCGAGTATTTATTTGAATTGGGAAATAGCTGATGGATTGTCTTACCGCTTCAATTTTGGACCAGATTATACCGTCAGAAGATCAGGTCGATTTGTTGGTTCCCAAACCAATGCAAGAAGAGGAGGAGATGCGACAGCAAGTGTTAGCGATCGATTCAACCTCAATTATACGGTAGAGAATATTTTAACCTATGAAAAAAAATGGGGAACAGACCATAATTTAAACGTCACTCTCCTTCAATCTTTTCAACAGGATAAATTTGAACGAAGTGATATTGGAGTTCAGGGCATCCCCGCTCCCAGTCAATTATACCATAGACTCGGAGATGCATCCTTAATTACCAATGCGAATACGGAGCTGATAGAATGGGCTCTCCTTTCTTACATGGGAAGGATTAATTATGGGTACCAGGAAAAATACCTGCTCACCGCAACCTTGAGAGCGGATGGAAGCTCCCGATTTGGTGAAAACAACCGATTCGGCTATTTCCCTTCGATGGCACTGGGATGGAATTTGCACGAAGAGGAGTTTATTAAAACGTCCTCTTGGCTGGATCAACTTAAATTCAGAGTCAGCTATGGATCAATAGGAAATCAAGCCATTGTTCCCTATCAAACCCAGGCCCTATTAGGAAGAACCTCTTATGCTTGGGCAGGAGGCGGATCGGCCGCTTTTGGTTATCGGCCCAATTCGATCGGAAATCCCGATTTACGGTGGGAAACTTCTACTACATTTAACGCTGGAATTGATTTTGCAATTTTCAAGAACAGAATTTTTGGTTCTCTTGAGTATTACCTGACCAATACCTCTGACCTCCTCGCACCTCAACCTTTACCAAATTCTACTGGATTTGGAGGATTTATTACCAATATCGGAAAAACCCAAAATCGAGGGATCGAACTCAGTCTGTCTACCCTAAACATTGAAAAGGGAAATTTCTCTTGGTTCACCGATGTAATTTTCACCAGAAACAGGGAGGAAATCCTCGAATTACCCAATGGAGACGATGTAGCAGCAGGTAGGTTTATTGGTCGGCCTTTAACTGTTTTCTATGATTTGAAAAAAGTAGGAATTTGGCAGTCAGATGAATTCGATGAAGCAAATTCATTTGGAGATGCTCCCGGTGAAATTAAAATCGAGGACTTCAATGGAGATGGTCGAATCAATGCAAACGATCGCCAATTTCTTGGCTCAGCGGTTCCAGACTTTTCGATGGGAATAACCAATAGGTTCACCTATAAAGGCCTTGATCTTTCCTTTTTCGTCTTTGGAAGATTTGGTTCGATGATTCGGTCAGCCTTTCATGACAATTTCAACACACTTTTCGGACGATACAACAATTTGGCTGTAGACTATTGGACGCCCAATAACCCAAGCAACCTTTATCCAAGGCCCAACCAAAATCAGGAGCGTCCGAAGTATAATACTTCTATGTCATACTTTGACGGCACTTTTGTTAAAGTTAGAAACATCAATGTTGGGTATACTTTCAATGACATTGCATTAAAAAGGCTTGGTTTCGGAAGCTTAAGAATCTACACCAGTGTTCAAAATCCATTTATTTTCTCTGAGTACCGACGTGTCCACAAGGGAATAGACCCTGAAACCTTCATTGATGGGGAACAAGGAGTAGAAGGAGGAGTAATTAATGCGAATATCGCTCCCCCAGTGGTCCAATATACTTTCGGGATTAATGCCAAATTTTAACGATCAAACTAGCTCAAAATGAAAAATCTATCTATAAAAAATCGGATGAAAAGCTTCGTATCTTCAATCCTGATACTCCTAGCTTTTCTTGGATCAAGTTCCTGCGAAAATGCTTTGCAAGAAGATGTCATTTCTCAAATTGGAACAGACTATCTCAATACACCAAAAGGAATAGAAGATGCAGTTCATGCAGCCTACAGTACCATGAGGTCTTGGTACGGAACAGAAAGAGGAAACAATTTAACCGTATTTGGAACAGACCTTTACACGAATGGTTCAGATGGGGGTTGGAAGTTTATGAATACCTATACCAATCAATTTGATACCCGAAATGGCCATGTAAGAGAAATTTGGGATGAATTTTATCGGGGGATCAATACCTGCAATGCGATTATTGATCGAGTTCCGGAAGTCACGGGTATGGATGAAACTAGAAAAAGTCAACGGATCGCCGAAGCTAGATTCATTCGCGCACACCATTATTTTTTACTCGTTCAGCTTTTTGGTCCGGTAGATTTACAGCTAAATGAAACAACTCTACCGACCAAAGCAGTAACCCGGACACCTGAATCAGAAATCTATGCCGCCATAATTCAAGATTTAGAGTTGGCCATTCCAGACCTTGAAGATAGAAGTGCCTCAAATGATTACGGAAGGGCTACTAAATATGCAGCAGAACATCTATTGGGCAAAGTTTATGTAACTAAAGCTACCTCATCTTCGGCGGCAGGAGATGATTATGCCAAAGCGGAAACATACCTCAGAGATGTCATTCAAAATTCAGGATTGAGATTGTTAAGTAATTTTGGGGATGTTCATGCATTCGGAAATGAAATCAATGATGAAATCATTTGGTCAGTTCAATACACCAGAAGTCCATTGACCAATGGGGGTGGTAATAATACTCATGTGTTTTTCCTGATGGAATATGATATCCAACCGGGAATGATCCGGGATACAGAAAACGGTAGGCCCTTCAAAAGATATCGTCCAACTGAATATACTTTGGAGACTGTATTTCAAGACCGAGAAAATGATAGCCGTTATAAGATGTCCTTTAAGGACACCTATTTGGCCAATCGTCCCGGAACCTACAATGCAACTTTTGACCCTACCAAATCCTCTCTTACCTTTGCTCAAGGCGATACCACCATATTTCTTCCCGGATTTGAAATGTCTCCGGAAGAAATGTCCAAACGTCCTTATCAGGTATTAGTCCCGAGCCTCTACACTGACAAGCTTTATCCGTCATTATCCAAACATTTAGATCCTGGTAGAGTAGATCGAACGCAGTTTGAAGGTGGAAGGAATTATTTGGCCATGCGACTCGCTGACACCTACCTGTTACTTGCAGAGGCACAATTCGGCCAGGGAAAGGTTACTGATGCCACCGAGACGATCAATCATGTAAGAAGAAGAGCTGCTTGGCCCGGCAAAGAGAATGAAATGGAAATCACTCCTGAGGAGTTTACTTTCGAATTCCTCATGGAGGAGCGCGCTCGAGAACTTATTGGAGAACAGACAAGATGGTTAGACCTCAAAAGATGGGGAAATCTAGTAGAAAGAGTAAAATTACACAACCCTCAGGCCGCTCCTAACATTCAAGATTTTCATTTACTTCGGCCGATTCCACAAAATCAAATCGACAGAGCTGAAGGTGGAGAATCTAATTTCCCACAAAATCCCGGCTATTAATCAATTTTGAATTTCCCCAAAATTAAAATCCGCAATCAACCTTCTAGGATTGCGGATTTTTAATTTTTAACCTAAGATCACTTGACCATTGTAGACTCCCTAATTTGGATTTGACTGGGTACGACTATCACCTGATCCAAAAAATCAGGCTGCCTGGGCCTGGTGAGTTTTTTAATGATCAATTTGGCACATTCTTGACCTATGGTTTCAGCTGGCTGAGTAATCGTGCTAAGCGATGGATTTAAAATTCCCGCAATACTCATGTTTGAAAAAGTAATAATCTTGAGATCATAGGGGATTTTTAATTCCGTTTTACGTACTGCCTGATAGGTTGCGATAGCCAATTTTTCTACCGAAGAAATGATTCCATCCGGTCGGTTTTCGGATTGAAGTAACTTTAATATAAGTTCGGTATTATCCTCATCACTATGTTTGCAATACAGGCTAAAAGTGGGTTCTGGAGTGAGATTTGCCATTTTCAAGGCGTCCAAATATCCTCGATAGCGCTCTTTGGTGATGGACAGATCTTTGGAAAGCGTCAAGAACGCAATTTTTTTACATCCTTGTTGTATTAAATGGCTGGTCCCTTTAAAAGAAACTTCATAATCGTTAGTAATAAATTTGGTGGTGGGAATCTCCCCGCAAATCCGGTCAAAAAAGACTAGGGGTAAACCAAGATTAAACGTTTTACGCAGGTGCGAAACATCACTGGTTTGACTGGTAACTGACATCACAATCGCATCAGCAAGACCATTCTGTAGTAAAGATAAAATCTTCTTTTCCTTTTCCACGTCCTCGTGGGTATTGTACACCAACAAATGGTAAGCATGCTCTTGGGCAATTTCTTCAATGCCATCGATCACCTTTGAAAAAAAATTATTGATTCGCTCCGGGATGACCACCGCAATGGTCCGGCTCTTATTCGCTCTTAAACTTCTGGCAAAAGGATTCGGTTGGTAATTTAGCTTTTCAGCCATGTTAATCACCTTTTTCTTGGTTGCCTCTGAAATCTCGTAACTGTCATTAAGGGCTCGAGAGACAGTTGACGGCGCTAAATTTAATTTTGCTGCCAATTCTTTGAGGCTAATGCCGTGATTCATTTCAAGTCAAATTAGGGTAATTTGGATTTATTGCTCATGAATTTACAAATCATTCCCAGTCCGTTTAAATATTAATCGAAAATAATCGCAATCGTTTTCGTAGTTTAATCTTATAAAAAGCCCATTTCAAGGTAAATTCAAGCTTTAATCAACCGCCAATCGTATTTGAAATATCTCCCAGGATGAACACTGCAACCCTCAATCATTTTCTTAATGAAGACTTTCTTCTCCAATCGGATTTTGCAAAAGTTTTATACCATAACTATGCAAAAAATCTCCCGATTATCGATTATCACAATCACCTCCCTGCCCAAGAGGTAAACGCGAATAGAAAGTTTGCCAATCTAAGCGAAATCTGGTTGGCAGGCGATCATTACAAATGGCGAGCGATGCGGACCTTGGGGATTTCAGAGAAATACATCACTGGACAAGCCAGCCCCAAAGAAAAATTTGAAAAATGGGCATTCACCGTCCCCTATACCCTCAGAAACCCGCTTTACCATTGGACGCACTTAGAACTGAATCGCTATTTTGGTTTTGAAGATTTATTGTCCGAGAAAAATGCAACCACAGTTTACACCCATTGCAATCAGCTTCTTCAAACCGATGACTTTAGTACCTTGGGCCTGTTGGGAAAAATGAACGTAGAAGTGATTTGCTCCACAGACGATCCCATCGATTCCCTTTCCGAGCATGTAGACTTTGCCCAAAAGGGGAATTCGCTTCAGCTTTACCCCGCTTTCCGGCCCGATAAATCCTTTGCAGTCGAAAACCCCAAAAGCTACGGCTCCTATTTGGAAAAACTTGGGGAAGTCACTCACCTTACCATCGTTTCCTTTGAAGACTTACTTACTGCTCTTGACCATCGAATCGATTATTTTCACCAAAGGGGTTGTCGGCTTTCTGATCATGGCCTGGAGCAGCTTTATTTTTTTGAAAAAGAGGAATACAAAATCGAGGAACTATTTAGCAGGGTTCGATCGGGCAAAGAACTCAGTAAAGCTGAAGCACAGTATTTTAAGTTCAAAACGATACAGGCCCTTTGCCGCATGTATCACCAAAAAGGTTGGGTGCAACAGTTTCATCTGGGAGCCCTTCGTAATACCAACACGCATAAATTGGCCCAGTTAGGACCCGATACAGGTTTTGATTCGATCGGAGATTTTGATCAGGCAAAAGCGCTTGCAGGATTTTTAAATTCGTTAGAGGAAAGTGAGCAGTTAAGTAAAACGGTTCTTTACAACTTAAATCCGCGAGACAATGCCCTCTTTGCCACCATGATTGGTAATTTCAATGGAGGAGGAATCAAAGGCAAAATCCAATTCGGTTCGGGCTGGTGGTACCTTGATCAAAAGGATGGCATGGAGGCACAAATCAATACGCTTTCGAACATGGGATTAATATCCTGCTTTGTAGGGATGCTAACCGATTCCCGTAGTTTCCTCTCTTTTCCCCGTCATGAATATTTCCGAAGAATCCTTTGCAATCTGTTTGGACAGGATGTTCAAAATGGATTGCTACCTTGGGACGAAAAATGGCTGGGAAAAATCATTTCAGACATCTGTTACCACAATGCGGCCAACTACTTTGACTTTTCACCCTTAAACTTTGATCTAAAGAAATGAAATCGAATCTATTTGACCTATCTGGAAAAAAAATCGTGTTCTCAGGAGCCACCGGAGTTTTGGGACACACCATGAGTTTGCACCTGGCAAAAGAAGGTGCTGAAATTATTATACTGGGTCGAACAGAAAGTAAAATGACCCAATTGCTGTCAGACATTGAATTAGCTGGCGGAACGGGCAGTGGCTATCGCTGCAATGTAACTGATCCGATCAGCGTGGAAAATGCCGCCAAGCGCATCGCTTCAGATTATGGGACCATCGACATCCTAATCAATGCAGCAGGGGGAAATATGCCCGGTGCAGTCATCACTCCCGATCAGAATTTTCTTGATTTAGACACCGCTTCGCTTAAAAATGTCATTGACTTAAACTACATGGGAACGGTTTTGCCGATCAAATTTATCCTTCCACTGATGCTTAAGAACAATAAGGGTAATATTTTAAATATCAGTTCAATGGCAGCTTCAAGACCCATGACCCGAGTCATGGGCTATGCTTCTGCCAAAGCGGCTATCGATAATTTAACCAAATGGCTTTCTATCGAGCTAGCCTTAAAGCATGGCCCTGATTTCAGAGTCAATGCTTTAGCACCGGGATTCTTTCTCACCGAACAAAATCGAACGCTGCTTACCCAATCAACGGGGGAATTGACCACACGAGGAAAGCAAATCATTGCACATACACCCATGAATCGATTTGGAAAACCGGAAGATCTGCTGGGTGCCTTGCAGTGGCTTTGTTCCGATGCATCCGCTTTTGTGACTGGGTCAGTCATTGCAGTTGATGGAGGATTCAGTGCTTATTCCGGAGTTTAACAAAACATCAAACCCAAACTAGTAACACCTATGGCATATAAAATGGAACAAACCATGCGCTGGTATGGCCCCAGTGATCCGGTGAGCCTAGCTGATATTCGACAATCTGGCGCCACCGGGATCGTGACCGCACTTCATCATATTCCCAATGGGGATTGTTGGACCAAAGAGGAAATTCAGCTTCGTAAAAAAACCATTACCGAGGCAGGATTAACTTGGTCTGTGGTGGAATCCGTCCCCGTACATGAACATATCAAAACCCGAACTGGAAATTTCGAACAATTGATTGCCAACTACCAGCAAACCCTACGCAATTTGGCTGCCGAAGGAATTTTTACGGTTTGCTACAATTTTATGCCCATCTTAGATTGGACTCGGACAGACCTTTCTAAAGAACTACCCAATGGTGCAAAAGCTCTTTTTTACGAAAAAAAGGCGGTTCAGGCTTTCGATCTCTTTATCTTAAAAAGACCTGCTGCCTTTGAAGAATATTCCCAGGAAGAAATTGCCCAAGTAAAAGAATACTTTCATGCGCTGAGCCCAGCAAAACACCAGTTGATCCTGGATACTATTTTAAAAGGACTACCTGGCTCAGAGATCGGCTACACCCTGGATGAGTTTCGGTCTATGCTTCAAACCTATGATGGGATAGATGCTCCAAAGCTCCAAGAGCATTTACGCTTATTTCTAGAGGCAATCATTCCTGTTGCAGAGGAAGTCGGGGTTTACATGACTATCCATCCCGATGATCCACCTTTTTCCCTTTACGGATTGCCTAGAGTAGTATCTACGGCTGCAGATGCTCGAAGGATCATCAGAGATAATCCTAGCCCACATAATGGACTTTGCTTTTGCACAGGAAGTTATGGTGTGAGGCCTGAAAATGATTTGCCTGCGATGATCTCTGAATTTGGGAATCATATTCATTTTATTCACTTGAGAAGCACCAAAAGAGATGCTGAGGGTAATTTTTTTGAAGACAATCATTTAGAGGGAGATGTGCCGATGGCAGCAGTGATAGAGGAGATCCTCAAGGTTCAAGAAAATCGTAAAAAAAGCATCCCCATGCGTCCGGATCATGGGCATCAGATGCTCGATGATTTAAAAAAGCAAACTAATCCAGGATACTCTGCCATTGGAAGACTCAAAGGACTGGCCGAAATACGGGGTGTGGAAGAAGGCTTGCTTTACACATGGAAAAAATGACAGAAAAAGAAAAAATGCTCGCCGGCCAACTTTATCAGGCTGGCGATGCTGAACTCCTCTCTGAGCGACTCAGAGCGAGGAAATTACTCCAAAAACTCAACCACTCCGACCCGGAGGACAGCAATTTCCGAACGGATATTTTGCAGAATCTTTTTGGAAAAATAGGGAAAAACTTTTGGTTAGAACCTCCCTTCTATTGTGATTATGGCTCAAATATCACGATAGGAAATGAGGTATTTTTCAACTTTAACTGTGTGATTTTGGATGTGGTCCCAGTAACTTTTGGGGATCGGGTTTTGATCGCTCCTAATGTGCAGTTTTACCCAGCCACTCATCCTATCGATACCCAAACCCGTGGTGAATTATGGGAATATGGGAAAGAAATTCATGTCGGTTCGGATGTATGGATCGGCGGAGGAAGTATCATCTGTCCAGGAGTAAAAATCGGAAATAGATCAATTATTGGAGCCGGATCCGTGGTGACCAAAGATGTCCCCGAAGGAGTAATCGTAGCCGGAAATCCGGCCCGTTTCCTAAGAATGCTCGAAAAGTAAACTTAAGATGATATCCCTGGCTGTGATTTATTGAGCAATTCTCAGTTATAAAATTTGATTTCGGAGACATTTACTTATTTTTGACCGATTTGATTTGAAACCCTTTTAGAAAAAAATGAAAAGAATTTTAGTAAGCGGAGGTGGTGGATTTTTAGGAAGTCACCTTTGCGACAGATTACTCAAAGAAGGAAATGAAGTCCTTTGTGTCGATAATTTTTTCACCGGAAATCGCAGAAATATCCATCACCTGCTGGACAACAAGAATTTCGAGTTGCTCAGGCACGATGTTACCCATCCGCTGTATGTGGAGGTAGATGAAATTTACAATCTAGCCTGTCCGGCTTCACCCATCCATTATCAGTTTGATCCAGTACAGACCACCAAAACCTCTGTGATTGGAGCCATGAATATGCTCGGCTTAGCCAAGCGATTGAAAATTAAAATCCTGCAGGCATCCACTTCAGAGGTTTATGGAGATCCGGAAATCCACCCTCAACCCGAATCTTACCGAGGAAATGTCAATCCCCTAGGTCCTCGGGCTTGTTATGATGAAGGTAAGCGCTGTGCGGAAACCTTATTTTTCGATTACCACCGGCAGCACAAAGTTCCGATTAAAGTCATGCGGATTTTCAACACCTATGGCCCCCGAATGCATCCCAATGATGGGCGTGTGGTCAGCAATTTTATTGTTCAAGCACTTAAAGGTGAGGACATCACTATCTATGGGGATGGCATGCAAACACGCTCCTTCTGCTATGTGGATGATAATATTGAAGGCATGTATCGATTGATGAATTCCAGAGATGGCTTTACTGGCCCGGTAAATATTGGAAACCCGGGAGAATTCACCATGCTGGAGTTGGCCAATTTGGTAATCGAATTGACCAACTCTACAAGTAAATTAGTATTCCTTCCCCTACCTCAGGATGATCCCATGCAACGAAAGCCGGTGATTGATTTAGCTAAAAAAGAATTGGGTTGGGAACCCACTGTTCCGCTACGTGAAGGATTAGTAAAAACCATTGACTATTTTGAGGGAGTGATTTAATCTCCGGTCTAAACCAAAAAAATCCCGATAAAATTATGTTTTACCGGGATTTTTTTCATTTCAGTTTTTCCTGGTGGGCTTCTTTGATTTTTCGTCGAAGAATTTTTCCCACATTGGACTTTGGCAGTTCATCGGTAAAATAAACTTCCTTGGGTATTTTATAATTAGTCAGGGATTCATGACAGTGGCTGATAATTTGGTCTGCAGTGACTGAATTATCCTTTTTGACCACATAAGCCACTACCTTTTCTGTGGATTTCGGATCAGGCATGCCGATGACACCCACTTCCAATACGCCGGGGCAGGACGAAATCACATCTTCCACTTCGTTGGGATAAACATTGAAGCCGGAAACCAAAATCATCTCTTTTTTCCGATCGACGATCTTCACAAATCCATCTTGATCCATCACCCCGATATCTCCACTTTTAAACCACTCCCCAAACATCACCGCTCCGGTGTCCTCCGGTCTTCGCCAATATCCTTTCATTACTTGAGGACCTTTGATTAAAATTTCCCCACGTTCTCCCAAGGCCAATGGATTACCCAAATCATCAGCAATCATTAATTCGGTGTTGGGAAGGGGAACACCTATGGTACCAATTCGCTCGGTGCCATCGATTGGATTACAGGTGGCTACCGGAGAAGTTTCAGTCAGTCCGTAGCCTTCTGCCAACGGAACACCCGTTACTTTTTTCCATTTTTCTGCTGTGGCTTTTTGTACTGCCATCCCTCCTCCAACGGCTATTTTCAAACCGCTAAAATCAAGTTGAAGAAATTTTTCCTGATTGAGCAATCCATTAAATAAGGTATTCACTCCCGTAAAAACAGTAAAGCGATGTTTTGCCAACTCTTTAATAAAAGAATTCATATCCCTAGGATTGGTTATCAGGAGATTATGAGCGCCAATTTTGAGCATCGCCAGACAGTTCACGGTCAAGGCAAAGATGTGATAAAGGGGTAAAGCAGTGACCACTAGTTCTTCCCGTTCCTTTAATTTGGGCTTCATCCAGGCTGAGATTTGCTGCATGTTGGCTACAATATTCCCATGGGTGAGTTCAGCCCCTTTGGAAACGCCTGTGGTGCCTCCCGTATATTGCAAAAATGCGGTATCTTCCAAGCTCAAACTAGCTTTGGAGAATTTCTTTTCTGCTCCCTCAGCTAATGCCTTTTTCAAACTCACCGCTCCGGGAATTGAATAGGCAGGAACCATCTTTTTGATGTGCTTAACGACCAAATTGACTAAGGTCCCTTTTAATCCGCCCAATAAATCTCCCAGTTCAGTCAATACAATGTGCTTTACATGGATGTGAGGAAGAATTTTTTCCAAATTATGAGCAAAATTAGCCACGATCACGATCACATCGACTTCTGCATCGTTGAACTGATGCTTCATTTCGGCCGAAGTGTAAAGCGGATTGGTATTTACTACGATCATTCCGGCCCGCAAAGCTCCAAACATGACCACCGGATATTGGAGCACATTGGGCATCTGAATGGCAATCCTGCTTCCCTTTTCCAATCGCAAAACCTGAGTCAGGTAGGTGGCAAAATGGGCGCTGAGCCGATCCAATTCATTGAAAGAAATCGTTTTGCCCATGCATTCGTAGGAAACTGCGTCACCATATTTCTGAACGCTCTCGTCAAAAAGATCCACTACACTGGAATAGGCAGTGACCTTTACTTCCCTATCCACCGCGGAGGGGTAAAATTTAAACCAGGAATGATCCACCATAAGATTGCTATTTTGGGTTTCTTTAATAAAATGCTATCGAGGAAAATTGTTAGTCCAACTTACGATTTTATTTCAAAATTTTTCGTGCAATCAATTCCTTCATGATCTCATTGGTACCGGCATAGATCCGTTGTACCCGAGCATCCGCATAGGCTCTGGCTACTCCATATTCCCACATATAGCCATAGCCACCGTGAAGCTGCACACATTCATCGGCTACCTTGCACTGAAGTTCAGTCATATTGTATTTGGCCGCTGAAGCCATAGCCGGATCCAGTTTCTTTTCATTGTGAAGTAAGACCAGCTGATCACAGTAAATTCTCCCCTGTTCCAACGCTGCGGTCATTTCAGCAAGTTTAAAGCGGGTATTTTGAAACTCGGATAAACTTTTGTTGAATGCTTTCCGCTCTTTCACATAGTTTACCGTTTCCTTCAACATATATTCTCCCAAAGCGACTGCTGCCAAAGCAACAACTAAACGCTCCTGCGCTAATTCGGTCATTAGGAATTTAAACCCCTCCCCTTCTTTTCCAAGCAGATTTTCCTTGGGAACTTTCACTTCTTCGAAAAAAAGTTCGCAGGTATCTTGGGCATGCAACCCCACTTTCTCAAACGGTTTTCCTTTGGAAAAACCAGCCATATCCCGATCAATCAGCACTAAGCTTATTCCTTTTGCTCCTTTACTGGGATCCGTTTTGACTGCTACCACCACCACATCGGAAAGATAGCCATTGGTGATGAAGGTTTTGGACCCATTGACTAAATAATGATCCCCTTTATCTTCGGCAGTGGTGCGTATTCCCTGCAAATCAGAACCTGCTCCCGGCTCAGTCATCGCGACAGCACCGATGTATTGTCCAGAAATCATTTTCGGAACGTATTTCTTTTTGGCTTCATCGGTGGCATAATGCAGGATGTAAGGCAAAACAATGTCGCTATGAAGCGGATAACCGATTGCCGGACCCGAGCAACCGCTCAACCCGAGCTCCTCGATCAAAATGGCATTGTATCGAAAATCCTGAATATTCATTCCTCCCAGTTCTTCTGGAGCTTGAATACCCAAAAACCCATTTTCTCCAAGTTTAAGCCAGGATTCTCGGGAAACCATTTTTTGTTTTTCCCATTCGTCGTTGAACGGAGTAATTTCTTTTGCAATAAAATCGCGTACACTTTGGCGAAAAAGCTCATGCTCTTCGGTAAACATCATTCGTGGTAATCCAAACATTCGGGTTTATCTCTTTTGGTTTAATTCTTTCAAAAATAAAGATTTCACCCATTATCCCGTGGAAAAATTCGTTTTGATTAAGAAAAACACATTTTAAAAAATGAGGGGATCTTTCAACTTAAAAAAAGCCCTTGACCGAAATCAAGGGCTCGTGTTCTGAGCTGATTAATTCTTAAAGGTATACCTTCTTAGTTCTCCCCTTGGAATCTTTCAGATCAAAATAAACCTGATCAGAAGTCACTCCTCTGAGGCGGTAGTTCTTTCTAAAACCTTCCTCCTGACTCACATATTCACTGTGAATGATCTGGTCGGTGACGTTGTGGCGAACGTTTACTTCCACACCGGGCTCTTCCAAACCTATGATTAACAAGTTTACCGTTTCTGAGTCAATAGTTTTTCCATAAGCCATCAAAGGAAGCTGATCTGCAGGAATTCTTCGCTCAAAGGTGGCCACATCATAGGTAATTTCTTCCTTATCGGTAGATATTTTGACATGATAGGTGTCACAAGGAAGCTCATTGAGATCATAAGGTAAAATAATTTGCTGATCCGATACGGTGACTTTCTTTTGATGAAGAATTTTGCCCTCTTTGTCGATGAGCATTACCTTTGCTTTTCCAAGTCCTTCCTTTAAAAGAACATTTACTTTTTTGAATTTGGCTTTTACGGCCGAATTGGCTGCAAGATCATCGGCGTTGGAGGAAGCAAAAGCTCCTGTAGATAATAAGCCTGCAAGTGCGAAAGTGAATAGCGTTTTCATAATCATGTTGGTTTAGTGTTGTATGCTTTTACTTATGCGAAGCACATACCAAAAGGCTATTCCTCATTTCTGGGATCGGGAAAAGGAGTAAAATTTATCCTCGCATATTTACAATTGTTAAAATATTATTCGGTTTAAGTTCACACAAAAGGTCATTTTCTGTATAAAAATTGGTCACTTCCTCGACCGTCTGTATCAAAAGCGTACAAAATCGGGCAATTTCAATCGATTTCAAGGTTGCATTTGGATCGATTTATTAATGAAATTTAATGTTGAAATTTTTTAGAAAATGAGTCGTGCCAAAACTCTTAACAAAAAAACCTGTACGCTTTTGTACAGGTCTTGTCCGTTCCTACACGTTTTGAATGTCATTTATTCTTTCTTCAACTCCGCGGAAAGCTGCTTGACTCGATCTTTGATTGCTATAGTGCTAATATCAAGGTTACCTGAAGTCGCTTTTAGAAATTCAGCTACCGCACCCTCATGGTTGGTGGATTTCCCCTCAGCCAACGTCACATAACGCATGGTCGTCCAAAGAAGGGTTTTAAGATGCGTTTTAGCATCATCGACCATGTAGTATTCAATCACTACGGTATGGTGATTGTGCCAAACGATCCGACTCATGATGCGTACCCACTCCCCAACCATGGCTGGTTTGACATAGCTGATGTTGTGATTATACACCACCCAAGCAGCTTTGTATTTTCGGATCATATCGATCATTTCCACTCCGTAAAGCTTGGGTACTTGATCTTCCCGAGCATTAAAGAAATAATCAAAATACTTTGCATTATTTAAATGCTGCAAGGGATCGCAATCCTGAAATCGGATGACCACACGGCTTTCGGTTTCCTGAGGATAATGCTTATCTGGATTGTATTCAAACATAAAAATTAAACTTGATCTGAAATTACTACGTGTACACCGGCTTTTTTCATTTCCGCTATAGCTTGATCCCCATCCGTGGAGTTCAAATTGACCGGGCGGGTGGCATCGGCTATGAGAAAGGTTTCAAAACCTAAACTCACCGCATCCAAGGCGGTAAACTTCACGCAGTAATCCTGCGCCAACCCGCAGACATAAACCTTAGAAACTCCATGAGTTTTCAGGTATTCTCCCAATCCGGTATCTCCTCTGCGGGCATTGTCAAAAAAACCTGAGTAGGAATCCACTTCGGGATTTTTACCTTTTTGGAAGACGGCTTTCCAGCGGGATTGATCCAAATCAGCATGAAACTCAGCTCCAGAGGAACCTTGAACACAATGAACTGGCCATAGAATTTGCTCCAATCCATTCAAGTCAATAAACTCCCCATTCTTCTTCCCCGGATGATTTGCCGCAAAACTTTGGTGTTCTTCGGGGTGCCAATCCTGTGTGGCGACAATCAGGTCAAATTTTTTTTGAATTTGATTAATCAGGGGAATAATCTGATCCCCATAGGCCACGGCTAAGGCTCCACCCGGTAGAAAGTCATATTGGACATCCACGATGACCAAAGCAGTATTATCCTTCTTCTTCTCCATTGTCAAATTTTTTAGCTTTCAATACCAAATCCATCCGCAAGTGATGTAAATTTTCTTCTAGGCCCACTGGATATAAATGAGGATTAACCAGTCGCTTATGAGAGGAGTCAAAGGACTCCAATTGGTTCTGCGCCCGTTCTCTGATTTGTTTGAGATGAGGACTTTGATAGACTTTTTTTCCCTTTCTGAAGATTGGTATCAACAATTCCTCCTCTTGGTAAAATGCCGGCATGATCCGCTTTCTTCGTGTAGCATCAGCGGGGTCTATGATCACAGTGCCTCTTGGATTAACTTCTTGGTCTTCGAGATAAATCATATCCGCCACGGCCATACCTTTGGAAAAAAAACGCCTCACCCGATGAGCTCCTGGAATATTGATCTTCAGAGATTGCTGTGAAAGTTTAATCTTTGGCTCCCATTTACCGGCTTCTGTTTTGATAGCCGAAAGCTTGTAAACGGCGCCTAAAGCCGGCTGATCAAAAGCAGTCACCAATTTGGTGCCCACTCCCCATACATCAATCGCTGCCTCTTGGGTTTTTAGTGAGCTGATGATATGTTCGTCCAGATCGTTGGAGGCCACTATTTTGGCATTTAAAAAACCAGCCTCATCGAGCATTTTTCTTGCCTCTTGGGAGAAATAAGCCAAATCGCCTGAATCAATTCGAATACCCATCATTTCCTTTCCTCTTTTTCGCAAAAGCTGTCCCACTTTGATTGCATTTCGAACCCCATTGATCGTATCGTAGGTATCCACCAGAAAGACACATTGATCCGGAAATGCATCCGCATAAGCCTCAAAAGCCTCCAACTCGGTCTCAAATGACATGATCCAACTATGAGCATGTGTTCCTGAAACGGGTATATCAAAAAGCTTTCCCGCCATCACATTGCTTGTAGAGCTACATCCTCCTATATACGATGCCCGACTCGCAGCCAAAGCTCCATCGATGCCTTGTGCTCTCCGAAGTCCAAATTCCAAAACGGGCTCTCCTTTTGCCGCCAAATTGACGCGGGCAGCTTTGGTGGCAATTAAGGTTTGAAAATTGATGAGGTTCAAAAGTGGAGTTTCCAGAAGCTGACATTGAATAAGCGGGCCTTGGACCCGAATCAAAGGCATATTTGGAAAAACCACCGTACCTTCTTCAATTGCCTCCACATCACAACTGAATTTCAGATTTTGTAAATAATCCAAAAATCCCTGATCGAATACCCGAGAACCCTCTTTGGATTTCATGTCAGCGAGGTATTCGATATCCTGTTTTTTAAATTTAAAGTTTTGTAAATAATCAATAACGTAATCTAAGCCAGCGACTAAAGTAAATCCTCCCTGAAATGGATGTTTTCGAAAGAAAAGATTAAAAATCGCTTCTTGCTCCCCTTTTCCTGCTTTCCAATAAGCATAGGCCATGGTGAGCTGGTAAAAATCGGTGAGCAAGCTTAAGCTTCCCTGATATAAATCTTTGGTGATTTTCATTTTTCTAATTTAAAACTAAAAATAAAACAGGCTGGTGGACTTACCGAACTTGTCTTCGATTCTTTTTCAAAAAAGAAACATTAGCCGATTGAAAAGAATTCTCCAAATTGAGATTACAATTTTCCCTACAGTATCGACCTATTCAGGAACCTGTTCATGAAGCAAAAAAAACTATTTACTGACCAAGAAATCAGCGCTATGATTCGAGAGAAAAAGAATCAAAACCTTGCACTTAATCAGCTTTATATGCAATACTATGAAATCATGACGCACTACGTGATCAAAAATTCAGGTTCGGAAGCTGATGCAGCCGATATCATCCAGGAGGTCATGCTGGTTTTCGTGCGCTTAATTGAAGAGGGTAAATTCAGAGGAGAAGCCAGTATCAAAACCTACCTCTACAGTATTCTTAAAAATTTGTGGATCAGCGAGATTCGAAAACGAAAAGCAACTAGTCAGCGACATGAAAAATATCAATCCCAATCCAATCGGTGGGAATCCGACATCAGTGAAACCCTGAGTCAACAAGAAAATATTCATTTTGTTATGAAACTATTCAGTCAGCTAGGAGAAGCTTGCAAAACCATCTTGACTCTCTTTTATTATGAGGATCTCCCTTTGAAAGAGATTTGCGTAAAGTTGGAATTTAGCTCGGAGCAGGTACTTCGAAATAAAAAATACAAATGCCTCAAAGCCTTGACCGACTCGGTTACTAATTCCCCCGAAATCTCTTCTAATTTGAAAAAAGCACTTCGCCATGAATAATCAATATGACCTGGAACAGCTGGAAGCTTACCTCCATGGAACAGCAAATTCGGAGCAACAACGACAAATCCAAGAAGCGTTAGAACAAGATGAGGAGTTGAAAAGGCAATTGGCAATTTTGGAGCTGGCCCTAAAAAGCATCCGGTTATCTGGCTGGCAGGATGATATTAAACTCGCACAGCGAACTTACCTTCAAAATCGAAAACCTGAAAACCTTCAAGTCAAACAGGTATTTTTGGGTTCTTGGCTGGGAAGGATTGCAGCAAGCTTAGTATTTTTCTTAATCGGTGCCCTGATCTTAGTAGTAATGAGCACGAGCCCAGAGTCATTTCTGGAATCAAAATCTATCCGCTACAGGGTTCCGGTGACCCGGGGAACGATCGAGCTTTCAGAAATGGAACAAGCCTATCGTCGTGAGAAGTTTGAGTCCGTACTATCGCTGCATCAAAGGCAAACTGCCCCTTCCCAAAAATCCACTTTCTTGGCTGCCATGGCTGCATTGGAAATCGAAAATGGCCCACAGGCTATCCAACTCCTACAGGCTGTCCGAATCCAAAACCAAGAGTCAGATTCGATGCTTTATGAAGATGAAGTTGACTTTTATTTGGTCAAAGCCTTTGTGATGACTGGAAATTTTGAAGAAGCCCAAAAAGAAATTCAACAAATTCTAAGAGATCCCAATCACAGCTATCGTGGCAATCTCTCACGGTGGGATGAATGGAAGGTCAAAATCATGAATTTAAAATACTGATTTTAAGAGGGATGAAATTTTAATTTCTCTTTTTCAAAAATAAAACCCAAAAGCTGGTTACATTTTTGCAAATGGATACGACCAAGAGATAAACCAACAAAAACTATGAAACACTTACAAAAATTTTCCCTTTTGAGCGCTATCGCAATGACTTCTTTGTTTTCATGTACCAACCAAGAGGACCCGGTGATCATCGGTGAGGGCGATGTCCGAATTGGATTTGGGGTACAACTTGCAAACTCCGGCAGCTCCAATGCACGGATGACAGCAACCGGATTAACTATTGAATCCGGATTTATTCAAATTAAGAAAATTGAGCTCGAAACTGAAGGAGAAGATGAAAACGGTGAATTTGAACGGGAAATCGAATTGAAATTTCCAGAAATCAAAAAAATTGATTTCAACGAATTCGATCCTGGCGTTGACTTTTTTCTCAATATCCCCTCTGGAAATTATGAGCAAATCGAATTTGAAATTGACCTGATCGACCACAATAATGAACCTTCCATTTTCCTTGAAGGAATAGTGAACAAATCAGATGGCAGCAGCGTCCCTTTCCGATTGGAGGTATTTGGGGATGATGATGATGACTTGGATTTTGAAGTGGAGTTAGAGGCTGAAGATGATGAACTCTTCTTTTTGGATGGGGTAAATAATCCTCTTGCTCTTTTGGAAATCGATGGAAAAGGCTGGTTTATCGGGGTTGACAATGATGAGTTGGAAAATGCAGAATTAACCGATGGAGTATTGGTGATCAACAGAAACACCAATGAGGACATTTATGAAAAAGTTCTAGACAAAATCGAGGACTCTAGCGAAATTGAACTGAAATTGAACTAAGTAACTTAATTTCAACCATCCTATCCGGCAGCGACCGTTGCCGGATTTTTTTTGACTAAAAAAAATTAGGAATTGATGTTAGTTTCTTTCCTAAACCAAATGACTAACCAAAGTCCTAAAATCAAAAGTCCCAACAACCCGATCAACCACACCCAGATCGATCCATCTTTGGGGTTGTCCACCTGACCGATTAATACTGTATTGGACCAAAAAGCAGGGTGATGAAACTGGGCCATTTCGGGATCAGAGAGCAATTCCAATTTGGCAGTCTGGAGAGCTTCAGCGGCAGATTCACCGGAAGCTAGTGCTAAATAAAATTTCTGTGATAAATAATTGGCCACCTGATCCTCGGTCAACCACAAGGTGGTCACTACCTGCTCTGAACCTGCGAGCATAAAACTGCGAGCCAAACTAATCGTCCCCTCTGACTCCCTAAGTTGTCCACCTCCTGTCTCGCACGCACTCAAATAAACTAATTCGAGATTTTCAAAATTCTGATTCTTTAACTCCTCGGAAAATAAACGAAAATTCTGATTTTCAGGAAAAAATGCAATAAAAGAGGCATTGGGATCATCGGGAAACGCTTTGGCATGTGTTGCCAAATGCAAATATCGAGCAGAGTCACTTTCATCCAAAAAAGTTTTCACCGTCGCTTCTTTTCCTAAAAATCGCTTTCCTGTAAATAAATCCAACTCTTCGGCGGATCCATACAGCATTTCCAATCCGGAATTAAAGTCAGGGACCTCTCCAGAAAAGGGGGCGAAGCCCAATACCCTATCCAATTCAAAATCTGAAAGTTCATTTGACTCCAGTTGAAAAACCGAAAATTGATAGACGATGGGATGCTTTTCAATCAAAAACCCATTCTGAAAAGGAAAAACCTCAAAGGGCAGCCCGGAAAAAAGACCATGGGAGCTAATCAACAGCACCTCCTTTTTAGTCAACTCACGGTTCCAACCTGTCAAAAAAATGGAAGCAAATTCTTTCAAAACCGTTGGAGCTTGATAACGAACCCCAGCGGGCAAGCTTTGAAGTTTAGCTCTCCATCCACCCAATTGATTAAGATTGAGATTGCTCAATTTGAGTTCTTTTGTCTCCAGTTTTCCTTGGTCATACTTAAATAAATAAACTGCTGATTTTCCCTGAAAAATCGAAAAAATTGTCACCTCACGAGGAACCTGTTTTAAAATAGAATTAAAATCACCTGAAGAGACTAAGTCGCTTTTAGACAAAAGGTTTCGCTGCTTTTCCCGAAGTCGGGAAAGGGAAACTTGAAGTTCGGTATACTCCCTTTCCAGCTGAGCTTGGCGCTCTGGATTTTCACTTGAAAACAATTCCTCATACACCCGAGAAATAGCATAAAGTAGATTCCTTTCCTCTTGTTTGAAGTTATTGGGAATCCGTATTTCCTTTTGCTGTTTTTGAAATTCTCGATTTAACCTCAGTGCATTGGCCTTACTTTGCTCGGCCCATTCGAAGGCCAAAAACAGATTTGATTTCCCATCAATTTCCATTAAAAACTGAATGGCTTCGCGGTAGGCATCCAGCGCTTGATCCCCCAAAAATATTCGTGCCTCATCATTATCAAAATTGCCCCCAATATAACTTGCCAGTTCAAATGCAGATTGATAGGTATTTTTCCCTAAATCAAACCATTTTTTCTCCCGATTTTCTCGATACAGCGACCAGGAAATTTTTGCCTTTTCGGCAAGGAATTCAAAAAGTGACAAAGACGCCATGCCCAATTCAAACTCTTGTGGATTGGTGAAAAAGTCCCGTTCAGAAAAATTGGGATGAAGCTCGACGATGGCCTGATGGAAAAAATCTACTGCTTTTTCACCCTGGCCCCTTTCAAAATACAACTTACCCCATAAACCTAAAAACACGCCTTTTTGAATATTCTTGCGGGTTAAGGCTAGGCTATCCAAAATTTTCTCAGTCTGAAGAAGGTGCTGTTCAGCTTGATTCAAATCTCCACTTTGAATCAGTGCATTGGATCGAAGATTTTGGAAGGAAAGTGAGGATCTTGTGCTTTTTGATCGGATTCGATCTAAAATCATCAGAGCCTCTTCGGGTTTGAATTCCTTCAGGTAGGTATTGGCCAAATTGAGAAAAACCTGTTCGGTATTGATATCCCAATGGAGTAATTTCTGATAAATCGTTCGGGCACTGTCGTACTTTTCAAGATGGTAAAGTGCAGAGGCTTTATTACTTAAAAAGCTATAGCGCGCATAGCGAGCATATTCTTCCTCCAATCCATCCAACAATGACTCTGCTTGCGAAAAATAGGAAATGCTTTGAATGTAATTTCCAGTTTCAAAATAATAAACCCCCAAGGCATTGAATAACCGCTCAGGTTGGGCTTGGAGCTCAAATGAAGCTTGAATTTTCTCGGCCTGATTGAGATGATAAATGGAACTGTCCAACTTACCAAGTGCAAAAAGAGCCTCGCCAAGATAAAGATGGGATTGATAGACCAGAGAGTCTGAGACCTGAAAACTTTCTGACAGCAAAATGCCCTTACGATAGGAATTCACACCTTTTTCTGATTTTCCATAAACCAAATACAGGTTCCCGAGTCGTTCGTGTGCAAAAATCAACTTGCCAATATTTTCCTTGCTCGGCTGGGATTGGATTATCTGTTCAAAAAGTGAAATCGCCCGTTCATCCTCTTCAGCAGTGGGTTTGGGTAAATCGTACAATCGGTTAGCCTCTTGAAACTGGGATAGAAAATCCTGACCCAGGCAACAAGTTGGGCCCAGGGATACAGTCCAAATAAAAACGACAATCATCAACCGATACACAGCAGGACGTTCAAACCAGACTAACCCTTATTCAAATCGAGCCACGATCACCACAAATGGAGGTCGTGGTTTCCCAACAGGCCTGGTGGTAGACAAAGTCCTAAAATTAGCCGAATTACCAGAGCGAAGTGCATTAATTAACTCATTTTTTTCTTCAATATCATCCAAAAGTTCTTGCGGAACGTCCGCTAAAGTCTCGTAATAAAAAAATCGCATAGGCAAGGAGTTTAATGCCGAGCCACTCAAGTCAGGAAGTTGGTAAAATAATTCAACATCTAAAATCTGACCATTTATAGGCGTAGAGCCAAACGTCCCATTTTCTACAGTTTTTTGCAAATCAAAATTCCCCTTACTGTCAATTTCAAAACCCAAATCTTTCAAAAGTTGTCCGCTTGGATTTTCGGCGTCAAACTCACAACTATCATCGTCATCCCCATCATCATCGTCGTCGTCGTCATCTTCACAGGGCAGTGGCAATCCGGGTACCCCATTATAAATAGGTGAAGCAATAATTTGATTCTGATTCAGGATGTATACTCGGTCGGCATAATTCACTCCCCCAATGGTAACGAATTGCTCACAGGATACAGATTCCCCCTCAGGCGTAAAGCTAATTTTATATTTCAACCCGGTTTCACTGGCATTCACATCAATGACACCTGATTTCGGATCGATTGCCAATCCCTCAGGACTCACTGAAAAAACTCCTCCAAGGACATTTACCGGAGAAATCTGCCTATTTTCTGTAGCAGAAATGTAAAACAGGGTATCTGAATAGGCGAAATCCTCACAATCAAATTCTTGTGAAGGGTTGCTAGAATCTTGAACGCAGGCATTCACTCCGACAAGAACCAAAAGAAAGAGCAATCCATAAAATGCTGGAAAAGGGCGCATCGATGCAGGTCGTTTTTTACTGAGTCGAAGCCACTGGAGCAAATGTAATCGCATCACCTACTTTTCTTTTAAATTTAATAAAATACCTAGCAAAACCAGCCCCATTCCAAGGTAAGATAGCACCCCAAAAGTCTCGCCAAATAATAAAAATCCGAAGAATAAAGCGTATAAAATCCCCAGGTAACTCAAACTGGAAATTTTAGCCACATTGGCATTTTGATACGCAACGGTCATAAAATATTGGGCAGCTTGTGTACAAATACCTATCCAGAGTAAAATTAACCAATCCCAACCCACCGGCTGCACCCAGGTAAAATAACTCACCACTGAGGCAATCGGCAAAGTCACTAAGGGGAAATAGAAAATAATCACTAGCGGATGTTCGGTGTTTTTGAGCTTACGAATCACATTATAAGCCAATCCAGAAAACAAAGCCGAGATCACTCCGATCATGCCGTAAAACAAATTAACCCTCGGATCAAAACCCTGCAGGACAAAAACCCCTAGAAAGGAAATCCCAAACCACACCAATTGAATGGGTTTGACCCGCTCTTTAACTAAAAACACCCCCAAAATAGTGGTAAATATCGGGGACAGGTATTGGATAGTTACCGCACTTGCCAACGGAATCTTTTGAAGGGTGTAAAAAAAAGAAATCAACCCAATCGATCCGACCACCCCACGGATAATCAGCAACTTCTTATTATTTCCCATAACAGGAACACCCTGTCTTTTTAGTACCAAAAAACTGAAAACCAGACTAAAAATGGATCGAAATAAAATAATCTCAATAGCGGGGATATCAGGGATGAACTTAACCGATACATTCATTAAGGCAAAAAATATTCCTGCCAAAATCATGGATTGAACACTGGTGATTTTCAAAACTCCGTTAGTCTTTAATGAATAAAGAAGATAAATCCAATTTGTCACCAAAGAGTTCTAAAATCGACTAGTTATATTGGAACAATCTTGAATTTTTTGAAGTTAGCTACTCATTATGGCATTAAAAACAGGTAGTTCTGCTCCAGATTTTACACTCAAAAGTACAGGAGGAAAACAAATTACGTTAAGTAAGGATTTTAAAGGAAAATCAATAGTCCTTTATTTTTATCCTAAAGACTATACGAAAGTGTGCACAGCAGAAGCTTGTGAATTCAGAGATCAGTTTGCAGCTTTTCGAGAGTTGGATGTACCGGTAGTTGGAATCAGCCGCGATGATATTCAAACCCATGAGCGATTCAAAAAGGAATTCAGTCTTCCCTTCGATTTGCTTTCCGACCCGAGGGGAAAAGTATGTAAAGCTTACGATGCCTTGATCCCTCTGGTCAAAATGCCCAAGCGAATCACCTATCTTTTAGATCAGGATCATCAGGTTGTCGCCTCGTTCTCAGACTTATTCGAGTCCAAAGCCCATATTGACCACATGCTCAACCAACTTCACAAATCATAAGATCAAGCCATCTTGCATGACCACTTTTCGATCGGCCATCTCGGCGAGTTCCTCATTGTGGGTTACAATAACGAAAGCTTGTTTGAGTTCCTTACGCAGAGTGAAAAACAACTCATGAAGAAGTTTGGCATTGATTGAGTCTAAATTTCCGCTGGGTTCGTCCGCAAAAACCACCTGTGGATTATTAATCAGTGCTCTGGCCACAGCCACTCGCTGCTGCTCACCGCCAGAAAGTGCAGAGGGCTTATGATCCAATCTGCCAGAAATCCCCAGCATCTCGGCCAAATGAGAAGCTTTTTTTTGAGAGTCAGCGGGACTGCCTCCTTTTATAAAAGCTGGGATTTGAATATTTTCCAGTGCGGTAAACTCGGGAAGCAAATTGTGAAATTGAAAAATAAAGCCTATCTGCCTATTTCTAAACGCAGCAAGCTCCTCCCCTTTCATATGAGAAACTCTTTTTCCATCCATCCAAACCTCCCCCTCATCGGCTTTGTCCAAAGTACCTAAAATATGAAGCAAGGTACTTTTGCCCGCACCGGATGAACCCACGATAGAAACAATCTCAGAAGATTGAATTTCTAAATCCACTCCTTTCAAAACATGAAGATCTCCGTATGACTTGTGGATTTGATTGGCTTTCAGCATAGTTAAGAAATTTATTCTTGCAAAAGTAGAATTTTTGAATGGGTAAAAGCCCATAATTTTCCTGAATTAAGCGCTTTTTTAGAGAAAAAAGAGAATTAACGAGTTTGATTTATCCACTGGAAGCACTTAACTTCGCACAAAAATTTTGAGCGGATGAACATTCACGAATATCAGGCTAAAGAAGTACTTAAAGGCTACGGAGTAAAAATTCAGGAAGGCATCGTTGCGGACTCTCCGGAGTCGGCTCATGAGGCTGCTGTCAAACTAAATGCCCAAACAGGAACGTCCTGGTATGTGATCAAAGCCCAAATCCATGCCGGCGGCCGCGGAAAAGGAAAAGTTCAGGAGACCGGTTCCAACGGAGTTGTGCTTGCCAAAAAATTGGAAGAAGTAGCTGATAAAGCGAAAAATATTCTAGGAGGCACCTTGGTAACCCATCAAACAGGTCCAGAAGGAAAAAAAGTAAATAAAGTTTTGATCGCCGAAGACGTGTATTACCCTGGCGATTCGGAACCCAAAGAATATTACCTTTCCATTCTTTTGGATAGAGCGACTGGTTCAAATGTGATCATGGCCTCAACAGAAGGTGGAATGGATATCGAGGAAGTTGCTGAGAAAACTCCTGAGAAAATCATCAAGGAGTGGATTGATCCTAAAGTAGGACTACAAGGATTTCAAGCTCGAAAGGTTGCCTTTAAATTAGGGTTGAGTGGAAATGCCTTCAAAGAAATGGTGAAATTTATCACCGCATTGTATCGAGCCTATGAAGCTACTGATTCTTCTCAATTTGAGATCAATCCAGTATTAAAAACTTCCGATGATAAGATTTTGGCTGTTGATGCCAAAGTTAACCTTGATGACAATGCACTTTACAGACATAAAGATTTGGCTGAATTGAGAGATTTGGCTGAAGAAGATCCTTTAGAAGTGGAAGCCGGTGAATCTGGGTTGAACTATGTGAAACTTGACGGAAATGTCGGCTGTATGGTCAATGGCGCTGGACTTGCTATGGCGACCATGGATATGATTAAGTTGTCCGGAGGTGAGCCTGCAAACTTCCTGGATGTAGGAGGAGGAGCAAATGCCACGACAGTAGAAGCAGGTTTCCGAATCATATTAAAAGACCCGAATGTCAAGGCGATTTTGATCAATGTCTTCGGAGGAATCGTAAGATGTGACAGAATTGCTAACGGAGTTGTTGAAGCTTACAAATCTATTGGCGATATTCGCGTTCCAATTATTGTAAGACTACAAGGAACCAATGCTGAAGAAGGTGCAAAGATCATTGATGAATCAGGATTGAAGGTTTCTTCGGCTATTACATTGAAAGAAGCTGCCGAGAAAGTACAAGCAGTACTGGAGGCCTAAGCATAAAAGTACGCACTCGTAGTTCAACTGGATAGAATATCGGATTTCGGCTCCGAGGGTTGAGGGTTCGAATCCTTCCGAGTGCACTAGGGTCTTTTGACCCTTCCAAACCCGCCTCCTAGGCGGGTTTGTTGCTTTTATAGGCCTTTGTCTTTTAGCCATTTTTTTACCTTGGTTTCAACATCGTTTCAAGCTAGAAAACGACAGTTCAAAAACCCTCTACCATCCACAGCAATTCGAAAAGGATAGGTTTGGTCTCAAAAACCAAAAATACCAGGCATAAACAAATACCAATCAAGAATTGCGGTGTAGAATGCAGTATTCTTGGTTCCTGAAAATCTTCTCGCTTGGAGGGATCTGAGCCAATAGCTTTTGGTAAGGCTTTGAAGATAGAATGTCGGATTTTCACCCTATACCTTTCCACCTAAGCTTACTCATTTTTCTTCCTATAATCGCAGGAGGTTCACTTTATCTAGTTTTTCATCTGTTTATAATTTGTTTCTCAGAGGCCATATGGAATCTTCGCATTGATTATAAACATCCCTCTGTGTGTCGCTTTAGCCATGCTCGATTTCATCTGTTTATAATTTGCTTTTTAGCGGTCATATGGAATCTCGCAATTCTAATCATCCCGGTGTGTGACGGGTACCTCATGCTCGATTTCAACATTCCTATTCTTGAATTAAATCAAGGAGCCGTCTTAACTTTTTTGAATGTTGACCAAGCAGGCAACCTAAATGAGGGATGGCCTACTAAAAAGGCAAATCCTTCCTTTAGGCTAAGATCGATTAAAAACATCAACGAAGAGTAACCGAATATGGCCGTTTATCAATTGTTAGATCAAAAATCACTTCATTTCTATTTATTTCGGCGTTATACAGGACCATTTAAAAAAATTCGAAACAAAAGCCATGAGCCTTGACTAAAAAACCACCAACTCACACTAAGAAGAAAAAATCAATTTTAAAGAGAACCAGAATGAAGAAAATTTTAACATACCAATTTTTCCTATTGGGATCGATCCTACTTCTAATTTCCTGCGACCCGACCACTGGACCGGAACAGGTCACCACACCGAATGCCTCAGTCTACAATTCCGATGTAATATATGATTGGGGAGAACTAATTTTAACCCTTTCAAGGGATACGCCTGGATTTTCTCCACCTGTTGTCGCTCGAGCCATGGGTTACATCGGTATCGGTTTATACGAAAGTATCCTGCCTGGAATGCCGGAGTATAAAACCTTGCAAGGTCAGCTCAATGCATTTCCTGTGGGTACCCTACCTAAAGCTAATCTGGGGGAGCAATACAATTGGGACTTGGTAGCAAACTCTGCCATGGCAAGAATTGTGGAGAATGTTTTTCCCAATGCAAGTAGCGAAAATAAAGCAGCTATCTCTCAAATGGAGGCAGATTGGATAGCAAAATACGTCACCGAAAACCCTACTGTTGCAGAAAGATCCATTGCCTATGGCTCATTGGTAGGAGATGCTATGGCAAATTTTGCAGACTCGGATACCTATCACGAAGCGTATGCCCATAATTTCCCAACTTCCTACACCCCTCCTACCACTCCGGGATCTTGGGAACCGACTTTACCTGATTTCAGTCCTGCATTGCAACCTTATTGGAAAGATGCGAGAATATGGTTGATTGAAAATAAAGAAGGAACCATGCCAGGTCCACCCCCACCTTTTTCCACAGAAATAGGCTCTCAATTTTTTGAGGAGGCCAATGAAGTCTACCATGTTGTACAGAATTTAACACCTGCGCAAAAATCGATTGCTGATTTTTGGTCGGACGATCCTCAACGAACCTCAACGCCAGGAGGCCATTCTTTTTCCATTGCTTTGGGAGTTTTAAAAAAGGAACAAGCTAATTTAGAAATGAGCGCTGTAACGATTGCAAAGTTGGGAATTGCGATCAATGATGCATTTATTTCATGCTGGAATGCCAAATACACCTATAATTTAATCCGACCAATTACCTACATCCATCGATATATAGATGACACGTGGACTATTCCCTTAGATACCCCTCCCTTTCCTGAATATTCCTCTGGCCATTCGGTTCAATCGGGTGCATCCGCTCAAGTTCTGACTGATATTTTCGGCGAAAACTATGCTTTTACCGATAGTATGCATGTTTCAAGAGGGGATATAGATGGAAAACCAAGAAGTTTTAATTCATTCTTTGAGTTTGCTGATGAAGCGGCTATGTCTAGACTATACGGAGGAATCCATTTTCGATCAGGAATAGAAGTTGGCTTAATTCAAGGAATGGAAGTAGGAAAAAATGTAGGAAAAATAAAGTTCAAATAATTCTCTTTAGTCTTCCTAAAACCATCTAACATGGACATGGCCTAAGCATGCTGAAGAATTCACCCGGTTTCCAACCCTATTCTTCCAATTGCCTGAAGACCATGCCCCCGGAAATGGGGGCATGTGGGTTTTACGCTCCGCTTTATAAAACTGAATAGAACATCTCATCAGATGCATTGGCCAAGTTAAACCTGGAGCAGGATTCTTAAATTCGAGCATTGCTTTAGCTAGATAGTAAAACCAAAAAATCGGGAAAACCAATCCCTCACCCAACCCGTTCCTTTTGTTTCACAATTGAACGAATCAAAGAATATCAGAAATAAAATTTTCCGGTCATTCGAAAGGACTAAGATGGAAATTGGATTTAAAAAGCAAAAAAATTGCACTTTAACTGAAATACAATAAAAAAGCAGGAGAAAATCTCCTGCCCTTTATTTGAAAACTAAACCAACTATTATTTAACTACCACAATGAATTCAAAAATAATACAATTCTGAACAAAACAAAATACAAAATAAAAATTTGCCAAATTTTATTTAATCTTTAGGAAAAGTACTCAGGTTAAACGCAATTCCTAACGCAAGCCCCTGGCTAAATTGGATTTTATCGTCTTGATCAAAATCATAGATACTTAAACTGGTCAAGGATACATTGATCAAATTGGAAACTTTGGCAGTCAACGCTATATCCAACCGATGATCCATTTCACGTAAAGTGAACGTTTCGTAATTGGCAAAAAGCTGATGGCGAATTAAAAGTCCAACATTGTCTGACAATTTTTTATTCCATTCCATCAATGAGCTGAAAGCCAACCATTCGGTTCGAACCGTTTCCCCGATCGGTACTCCGTAATTTTCAGGCACATTCAAATAGAGGTTAGGATCAGTTACAAAAGTTAATCGTGGAGAAAAGGGAGCTAAACGCAATAAAAACTCGCTGTTGGGTTTATATTCCATACCCAACGCATAGGTCAAAAATGCTGGATTCGCAAACTTAGAAATCTGCGTTCGCTCTCCATCAGCAAAATCATATCCTGGAGCAAATTGAGAAAGAAAATTTAAAGAAGAAAAGACGTTCCATTTTTCAGAAACGCTATACCCTACTTTAGAGTCTAACAAAATCCGATCATTGGATTTGCGGGCATCTTCCCCTTGATTTTTAACAATTCCGTATATAAAATCCATGGAATTGTCCCAAGTCCACTTTTCCTTCTTATAATTAGCTCGGCCATTGAGATACAAGCCCAGGGCTACTGAGTTAACTCCCCCTCCTTTCCAGTTTCCACTGAAAGAACCTTGATTAAAATTCAGTCCACCGCCGATTTCTTTAAGCCAGTAAGTGGTATCTTGGGTTTCGGACTCTTGTGCGCTAAGCTGTCCCAAGGTCAAAAACAGGATCATAACAGAAAATAATCGCTTCATAAAATAGTATGCTAAATTTGTAATTAAATTAATACTACAAATATGGAAAAGGACTTTGAAAATGAACTGATTGTGCGGGATTTTTTGGCCCGGCAGCGAACAACTTTGGCCAATGACCGAACTTTATTGTCATACATTCGGACGTCTTTGTACTTTCTGGTCAGTGGAACAGCCCTATTTGAAGTGAATAACCTCGCTCATATTAGTGATTTGGGTTATTTATCCCTAGGGCTTTCAGCAGCTCTTTTGATTGTTGGTTTTTTTAATTATTTCAAAGTACGAAGAAAGCTCAGAAAAGGCCGATACGATAAAATGTAAATCCATGACTTTTGAAATAGGTTTAGTTTTTGGAATAATCGGGGTTGCAATGATCCTGTTTTTCACAGAACGTTTAAGTATAGACACCGTTTCCATTTTGGTCATGGTGACTTTTTTGATCACCGGGATTTTGGATATCAAGGAAGGTTTGGCAGGCTTTTCAAATTACGCCACGATCACCATCGGGGCCATGTTTGTAATTTCTGCAGCAATTCTTAAAACCGGCCTGCTCGACACATTTATTCAGCTGATGAACCGACAAGCTGAGCGTGGGTCGTTTTTTCTTCTGCTTACCATTATGCTGGTTTCTGGTTTACTCTCGGCTTTTATCAACGATACCGCGGTGGTGGCCCTTCTGATGCCCGCAGTAATTCAAATGGGAAGAAAAAATGAGATCCCGGTTTCTCAATTATTGATGCCGTTATCTTTTGGTGCATTGATGGGAGGAGTAAGTACGCTTTTAGGAACCTCAACCAATATCCTGGTCAGTGGAATTGCTGAGCGCGAGGGACTACCCGAATTTGGTGTTTTTGAAATGACCAAAGGAGGGATTGTCTTTTTTGCGGTGGGAATACTTTATATTCTTACCATTGGAAAATGGTTGATTCCCAAACGAAAATCTGCTTCTGACCTAAGTGACAGTACTAATTTGGGAAATTACCTTGTTGAAATCATGATTAACGAGGACTTCGAACAATTAGACGAACCCATTTTCAAACAGTCTATATTCAAAAAGTTAGGGATTGAAATCCTACAAATCGTCCGGGCGGATGGAAAAAAAGTCAGGGTCTATCCCAATAGCAGTATCCAGGAAGGGGATTTGATTCGAGTCACCATTGAAAAGAATGCACTGGAAAAAATCAAAAAGGAAAAAGGCATCAGCCTGAAAACGGAACTGGAATGGAATCAGGAAAACCTTACGGATGAAGACCAAAAAATCATCGAAGCCATGGTTACTCCACAATCCCGCTTGATCAATCGAACACTGGATTCGTTTAATTTTAGAAACCTCTTACCTGAAATGGTAGTGTTGGGGATCAGGCATCGGCCAGGACTTATGGATACTTTGGTCAAAAAAACTCGGCTGAACCCCGGAGATATTCTTTTATTGCGATCTCCGAAAGAATCGGTTCACTCCTTAGATAAGAAAAATGATTTACTGCTTCTGACCGAGAACAAAGTAAAAAACATCAACAAGGTTCAAAGTATGCTCACACTTTTCACCTTGATTGCCGTCATCGCATTGGCGGCCTTGAACATTTTGCCTATCGTTGTTTCAGCAGTTTCTGGGGCCGTTTTAGTGATTTTATTTAATTCTATAGACCCCAAAGAAGCGTATGAAGCGATTGACTGGAAAGTAATATTCATGTTAGCCGGGGTCTTATCCATGGGAGCAGCATTAGAAAAAACGGGGGGAGCTGAATTTTTAGGGAATCTAATCACTGAAAATCTCCGAGAATATGGACCGAGAGCTGTTTTGGCAGGAGTATTTGGACTGACCTTTTTATTGACCAATGTGATGTCAAATAACGCCACTGCTGCTATTTTAGCTCCAATAGCCATAAGTATTGCTGATAATATCGGAGTAGAAAGTCGACCTTTTTTGATGGCAGTCACTTTTGCGGCGAGTCTCAGTTTTATGACGCCCATGGGATACCAAACCAATACCATGATTTACAATCCAGGAAACTATAAGTTCAAAGACTACCTCATCGTCGGCAGCCCCCTCAATATAATCTTTTGGGTTTTGGCCATTTGGTTGATTCCACTACTCTATCCATTTTAAAAATGGTTATATTCGAGTAATTCAATTTATTTACTAAATCCCAAATCCTATGAAAATTTTTGGAATTGTATTGGTTGTGGCTGGCATCATCATGCTTTTGATGTCCGGCATTAGTTTTACTACTGAAGAAACGGTCATTGATGCTGGTCCTATTGAAGTCAATGCCGACAAAGAGCGGTCCATCCAGTGGCCAACTTATGCAGGTGGAATTGTATTAGTAACTGGAGCCATTTTGATTGGTATAGGAGTAAAAAAGAAGTAATAAAAAAAGGCTGAGCAATTTTTCTGCTCCGCCTTTTTTCTATCCCACCAATTGGACTTGTGCTACTTTTTCGGGATCCAAATTAAAAAACTCTTGGTGTACATTAAACACCTCTTCCCCTTCTTTGGGTGACTTGGGAAGATAAGACCCATCTTCCTGCATTACATAAGCATTTACATTATCCCGAAGGTTAAATGCTAAAATATTCATCAGTTGTTTTTCCAAAAGTGGGGCATCCACTTTGAATAGAGACTCCAAGCGCTTATCAAAACTACGAACCATCATATCTGCACTTCCCGCATAGGTTCGGGTTTGACCATTATTGTGAAAATGATAAATTCTCGAATGCTCTAAAAAATCCCCCACAATGGATATGACCTCGATATTTTCACTTAACCCCTGTCTTCCTGGCCGAAGACAACAAATCCCCCTCACAATCAATTTGATGGTCACTCCAGACTGAGAGGCCCGATAAAGCGCATAGATAATTTCAGAATCTTCCAAGGAATTCACTTTGATAAAGATCCCACTTGGCAATCCATTTCGGGCATTCTCTGCTTCTTGCTCAATAAATTCAATCAGTTGATTTCGCATATCTCGCGGAGCGGTAATCAAATTTTTATACTGACTGGGCATGCTGTGACCGGTAATGACATTAAAGAATTCAGAAACGTCATTTGCCAGAACTTCATTGGTGGTCATCAAACCAATGTCCGTGTAAAGCCTTGAGGTATCTTCATTGTAATTCCCAGATCCCAAATGCACAAAACGTGTAATTTCGTTACTATCTTTTTTCACAATCAAAAGAAGCTTGGTATGTGTTTTTAAATGGGTAATCCCATAAATCACAAAGCAACCGGCTTTTTGAAGTTTTTTGGCTTCCCGAATATTGTTTTCCTCATCAAACCGTGCCTTTACCTCAAATAAAACTGAGACATGCTTACCATTTTCGGCTGCCCGGAGCAAAGCTTTAGTGATTCGACTTTCCTTTGCCAGACGGTAAATGGTCATTTTTATAGCCATTACGTCGGGATCTTCGGCAGCTTTTTCGATCAAATCCAAGATCGGTTCAATGTTGTTATAGGGATGGTGAAGGAGAATATCCTTTTCCTTCAGAATCTCAAAAATGTCAGCTCTCCCTTCCTCCTGATAAGATAGGGGTTTTACCGGCTCAGGAATCTGTGGCAATCGATCCCGAAACTTCTTGTTTCCAACAATTTGCCATAAACCCGTAAAATCGATCATGCTGCTTCGCTTTACTAAAAAAACCGAATCCATTTTTAGATTCCAGCGCTCCAGCAGGGAATTGAGCATCCATTTGCTATATCCTTCTTCAATTTCTATCCGAACTACCCGCCCAGTTTTTCGCTCCATCAATTTCCGCTTCACTTCCTCCAGAAAGTTTGCATCCATATCCTCACTTTCCTCCAGGGTAAAATCCCCGTTTCGGGTTATTCTAAACAGGCTGACCGCTTCGATTTCCACATTTCTGAAAAGGGAAACGATATTTTCCCGAATTACTTCTTCGATAGGAATCAATAAAAGGGCCCCATCCCGCTCAACCTCAAAAAACCGTGGAATATTTGCCGGGATCTGAACAAAGCTAAGCTTTCGCATATCTTTTCGTTCCCCTGGGCTGGTGGTTACTACCCCAAAAACCAGTAGTTTATTCATTAAAATCGGAAAGGTTCGATATCCATCGTAAACCATCGGGGTCAACATCGGATAAATTGCCCGTTGAAAATATTGGGTGACTTTTTCTTGCTCTTCGGTTGAAAGCTTCGAAGTATTGCAAAGCAGCGTACCCTCTTGGTGAAGTTGGGGTAAAACTTGTTGGGTGAAATGATGATGCTGATCTTGATGAAAAACCTGACAATCTTTCATCAAGCGTGACTTGAAAGGCTCCTCTCGCAAACCCGAATAATCGATTCGTTCTTTATCGTAATCCAGGTAATTATAGAGGGAACCGACCCGAATCATAAAAAACTCATCTAAGTTGGAGGCCGTAATGGCCAAAAACTTCAGCTTTTCAAAAACGGTACGGTGATGTTTTTTTGCCTGATCGAGGACTCGTTCATTGAATTTCAACCAACTCAGGTCTCTACTGACCAAGTCACTATTCTGAATTACCGAATCGTATCTGTCTCCTACTTCCAGTTTCATTTGTCTCAAATTTTAAATAATCAGGCTTGAGGTAAAAGCTGCTGAGCTGTTTATTGGCAAAAGAAAAAAGGCTGTCTCAAAAGTAATCCATCCTGGCCAAACCGAGCGAATCAATGAGCCAATTTTAACAATTAGGCCCCCTTGTGACTCCAACTCTTGTTGGTCAGCTGATCAAGGTAATAATTTAGGCTAATGAGACAGCCTCATTTCTATTAGGTATCGATTTTAGCATATTTGGCATTTTTCTCGATAAAGTCCCTTCGAGGCGCCACTTCATCTCCCATCAACATACTGAAAAGATGATCTGCTTCAGCTGCTGACTCAATATTGACTTGCTTGATTGTTCGCATATTAGGATCCATGGTAGTCGTCCAAAGCTGCTCGGGGTTCATTTCTCCAAGACCTTTGTAACGCTGAATACCTACTGAGTCTTCTTTTCCGTCTTTTGCCATTTCCTTAACGAGTACTTTTCGCTCCTCTTCGGTCCAGCAGTAGCGTTCATCTTTCCCCTTTTTCAATAAATACAATGGAGGAAGTGCGATGTAAACGTAACCGTTTTCAATCAAGCTTCGCATGTATCGGAAAAACAAGGTTAGAATCAGCGTACGAATATGCGATCCATCAATATCAGCATCGGTCATGATGATGACTTTGTGGTACCTAAGACCGGACAGATCAAGTTCCTTATCGTCATTGGCAGTTCCAAATTTAACCCCTAAGGCCGTTAAGATGTTTTTGATTTCATCATTATCGTAGATTTTATGCTCATGGGCTTTTTCTACGTTGAGAATCTTTCCCTTCAAAGGTAAGATCGCTTGAAAATCACGATCACGACCTTGCTTGGCAGAGCCTCCTGCAGAGTCCCCTTCCACCAAGTAAAGCTCACATACTGTAGGGTCGCTATTGGCACAATCTGCCAGTTTCCCGGGAAGTCCACCCCCTCCGAGAACATTCTTTCGCTGGACCATTTCTCGCGCTTTCCGTGCAGCATGACGTGCCTGAGCGGCAAGAATTACCTTTCCGACAATAATTTTAGCTTCTTTGGGATGTTCTTCAAGCCAGGATTGAAGCGTCTCTGAAACTGCTGAATCTACCGCCCCGACAACATCGGAGTTTCCAAGTTTGGTTTTGGTCTGACCTTCAAATTGTGGTTCGGCTACTTTAACAGAAATTACTGCGGTTAGCCCCTCTCTAAAATCATCTCCGGAAACCTCAATTTTGAGCTTGTCCAGCATCCCGGATTTATCCGCATAAGATTTCAAAGTTCGGGTAAGTGCCCTTCTAAATCCAGTGACATGAGATCCCCCTTCATAGGTATTGATGGTGTTTACATAAGACACTACATTTTCTGTGTAGGAATTATTGTAATTCATTGCCACTTGGACCGGTACTTCTTGGTCCAATGCTTCGATATAAATGGGTTCCGCAATGATTTTTTCTCGCGTTTCATCCAAGTATTGGACAAACTCTACAAGGCCACCCTCTGAGAAAAATTCATCTGATTTCGGATTGCCATCATCCTCTATCTCGCGTAAGTCTTTGAGTGTAATCCGAATCCCTGCATTCAAAAATGCCATTTCCCGAAGACGGTTGGCAATCGTTTCGTATTTAAATTCGGTAATGGCAAAAATGCTCGAATCAGGCTTGAAATGGATCACCGTTCCCCGCTTGTCTGTAGTGCCTATTTGCTTGGCTGGGTATTGAGGCACGCCAATCTTAAACTCCTGTTGGGTAATCACTCCATTTCGATATACGGTGGCTTTGAGATCAGTAGAAAGCGCATTCACGCAGGAAACCCCAACTCCGTGAAGGCCACCGGAAACCTTATAGGTATCTTTGTCAAATTTTCCCCCCGCATGGAGTACTGTCAACACTACCTCCAGGGCAGAACGCTTTTCTTTTTCATGCATATCGGTAGGAATGCCCCGCCCATTGTCTTCTACGGTGATCGAATTATCTTCGTGAACCGTCACATGGATCGTATCGCAATGACCAGCCAAAGCCTCATCGATGGAGTTATCTACTACCTCCCAAATCAGATGGTGAAGCCCTTTGACCCCGACATCTCCGATATACATAGCCGGTCGCTTTCTTACAGCTTCCAAACCTTCGAGAACTTGGATATTCCCAGCTCCGTACTCTGCTGGATTTTTCGCTTTTTCTTCGCTCATATTTTTTGGAAAAAAGCCCTTCAAATCGGGCTAAAACGGTGATTTTTTATTTTTCAATGATTCGGCAAGTTAATTAAAAAAAGTGAGTCAAGCGAGAATAAAAGAACCATAATTACATCAAATTTTGAGATCAAAAATCACACTTAATTCAAAATTTTATTCGTGTAAATCCCAATATCTTAATTTTTTTCTTCAATTTTTTATCGACAAAATATACCTATATGTACCTATTTTTTAACTCCTTATACACTTTTGTTTATTTTTTAATCCTTTTTGTTAAACAAATATTATTCTGAAAATCTTTTATGCTTGAAATCAATCAATTAACACCTAACCTTTAAAACACATGAACCTCACCTTATTAGCTGAATTAGTTGGTTTAGACAGAATCATCAATTCAGATCCGGTTGCCATTACCTTCTTCATTGGGTACATGGCTATGTTTGCTTCAGCGGTATTCTTTTTCGTAGAAAGAGGTTCCGTTGACGGAAAGTGGAAAACTTCACTTCTTGTATCCGGTCTCATTACGGGTATTGCGGCAGTACATTACTACTACATGCGGGATTTTTACCTGCAGACAGGCACTAGTCCCACAGCCTTTAGGTATGTGGACTGGACTTTGACGGTACCTTTGATGTGTGTGGAATTTTATTTGTTGACCAAGCCATTTGGAGCCAAAGGATCTACGTTGTTCAAGTTGATTGTTGCATCGCTTTTGATGCTGGTTACAGGTTACATTGGAGAGACTTCCGGAATCGATAGCAATATCTTCTGGGGGGTTTTATCTACAGTGGGTTACTTGTATATCGTGTATGAAGTATTTGCTGGGGACGTGGCTAAGTTAGCCAAAGAATCAGACAGTCCTGCCTTAGGAAGAGCCATGTTTTTGCTTAAAATCTTCATTACACTGGGATGGTCAATCTATCCAATTGGATACATGGTACTCCCCGGAAATTTACTTTCAGGTGCATTCGAAGTCAGCTCCATTGACTTATTCTACAACCTGGCTGACGCCATCAACAAAATCGGATTCGGATTGGTAATTTATTCTGTGGCCATCTCAGAATCAGCCAAATCCAAAGTCAAAACAGCAACTGCATAACAACCAAAAAAGGGGATCGTCTTTCGGCGATCCCTATTTTCACCATGAAGGAATATGACATCATATTTGCAGGAGCAGGTTGTGCGAGTCTGAGCATGGTTTACTACCTTTTGGAAAGCCCACTTCGGCATTCAAAAATATTGTTAATCGATCCAGATATCAATCGAATTCCTTCCAAAACTTGGTGTTATTGGTCAGAAAGTCCTTTAGAAATTCATCCTTCACATGCCATTCACTTCTGGGAGAACTTAAAGCTTTCTTCGGTAGACCAACAACAACACTATTCCTTTTCAAAACTGAAGTATTTCCATTTGGAATCCACTGACTTTTATGAATCCATTTGGAAAAAAATCAATAGCCACCACACAATTGAAACTCTTGCTTCACCCGTAATAGGTCTGGAAGAAAAGGAAAATTATTCTTTAGTCCATTGCCAAAAAGGAGTCACGGTCCAAGCGAAGACCGTTTTTGATTCCCGTATTTCCGACCAAGATTTTCCCCCGAATGTATTAAAACAACTTTTTGCTGGATGGGTGGTCAAAACGGAATCGCCATTATTTGACAGTAAATCCTTGACGCTGATGGAGTGGAACCAGACTTTTGCCGAGGATTTTGAATTCTTTTACATCTTACCCTTTTCCGACCAATCCGCTTTAATTGAATACACTACGTATTCTAAAAAACCCATTTCTAAAGATATTCTCGAAAATAAAATTCAAGATTACCTTGATCAAAAATTCCCTGCTGCTAACTTCTCTATAACTTTTCAAGAAAGTGGTGTAATTCCGATGAGCACTCAAGTGGGAGAAATCAAGTCAAGTAAAACCATTTACCCCATCGGAACACGCGCGGGATGGACCAAAGCATCGACCGGATATACCTTTCACAAGATCCAATTGGAGACCAAACGAATCGTTTCTGAATTGGTACAAGGCAAATCAATTTCGCCTTACAATCCCCCCAAGCGATTTAAGTTTTACGACAATATTCTGTTGAATATAGCACACAAATGGCCAAATGAACTAGTGCTTTTGTTTAAAGATTTATTCCAAAAGACCCAAACCGACCAGTTATTTCGCTTTTTGAATGAGGAGACTTCTCTTTGGGAGGAAATTCGCATCCTGTCTCGCCTTCGGTTTGCTATTTTCATCAAAAGCCTGCTTTCCTATGAAAAGCGTTGAAGCCTATTTTAAGGCCCTAGGCATTTTAATATGTTTAATTTTTATCTGGACTGAAACAGAAAATATGCTGGCTCAAATGACAATGTTTGGCCTTATTTTAGTCAGTATCGGAATTCCACATGGGGCCATCGACCACCTCACCTCCCAGCCCAGATTGACTAAAAAATCACTTATCAGATTCCTAATCACTTATCTAGGCTTAATTTTGATTTACATGGGACTTTGGTTTATTGCACCAAAATTGGCAATCCTGCTTTTTTTAATCTTTTCAGCCTATCATTTTGGGCAAACTCACTACCTCAATCGATTAAAAAACGCGGTGTGGATTGAATCTGTCCTTTTCATCAGCCGAGGATTTTTTTTCCTGAGCTTGATTCTATTTGGAAGTTTTGAAACCACCGCCGAAATCCTCTCTCCTATTTTGTCCATTAGGTATCTTGGGCCGTATCAATTTTATTTCATCTTTGCATTTTTTGGATTATCGATTGGAATCCAGTTTATTTCAAAAATCTCATTCAACCGAAATGACCTTTTAGATCTATTCCTCCTACCCTTCCTACTGTATTTTAGCCCCTTATTCATCAGCTTTGCGGTATATTTTGGGTTTTGGCATGCTCTTCCCAGTATGGTTAGCGAATACGACTATTTGGCTCGGTTTCCACAATTTCGAGGAGCAAAAAAATTTATAATTCAGCTTCTACCTTTTAGTCTCATCAGCATGGTCGGAATTGCTATTATTCTGTTTTTGGGAATCAAAGCCTTGGAAATGGGACAATTGATGCTCCTGTTTTTCGTCTTGATATCGCTTATCTCTTTCCCCCATGTAATTTACATGGATAGCTTTTTTAAAAAGTCGTCTAAAACTGTCCCGTCCTCAACATAACCAAGGTACAAGCCGGAACAACTTCCACTCCTTTGGCTTTTGCTTTATTAAAAAAATCAGGATTTTCAGTTCCAGGATTAAAAATTATCCGTTTCGGATTTAGTGAAAGCAAATAATCCATCCATTCCTCCTGATGTTGCGGCCCGATATACATCGTTATGGTATGGATATCACTAAGCGCAGGTTTGGATTTCAAATCCAAAATTTCCTTCCCAAATACTTTCCCCTTTTTGATGCCAATGGGAATGAATTCCATTTGACGCTCAAAAAAGAGGGAGGCCGCATAATGTGCATACCTTCCTGGATTCGTGGTGGCCCCTACGATCAGCGTTTTAGGTGTTGACATCTCTGCTTCCATAAATTCTATCCCGCTCAAAGGTATCCATGTGTCGGTGTTTTTTGGTTTCGTAGATATCTTCCAGTGTAATCAAAATCCCCGTCTCCTCCACGGCCCCAAACTCATCATTGAGCGAAGTACCGAAAGTCATCATCGTTGGAGAAAGATTCATATACGTGTTGATAAGTGGAGGAATATTCTCCCCATAGCCTCTAATTTTACTATTCAATAATTTATATCCCTCTTTGTAATCCAGGTTTAAAAAAGGATTTGGACTTCTGCCAATTTCAGTTTCAAATCCCAATTCAAGCTCTTTTTTGGGTGTGACCAGTTTTTTATGATCCGGAAAATAATAATTCATAAAAACGAGCAACAGATCACGGGCTTCACGGTGATAATGTGGATACATTGTGACTTTCCCAAAAAGGTATTTAACATCAGGACTGAGTAATACCACAGCCCCTAGTCCATCCCACAGATTATCTAAGCTAAAAATACCTTTTCGGTTATCGATTCCTGGCTGGTATTTGGGCTGCACAAAAGAGCGCCCCAGCTCAATGGTATACGGGATATAATTTTGAATAAACTCTTCTGAAAAGTCAAATAAATGAGTGGTGGATAAATTGATTTCTCCGCCTGCTTTCATGGCTTTGCGACAATGAATCAGGCGATAGCCAGCTACGATTTCTTCATCTTCCGGATTCCAGGTGACCAGCTGATCATAACATACTTCTCCGATGTCATTTTCATCCAGATCCAGGGCCAGTCCGGTACCGCCTCCGGCTAATCGAAAAGTCAATTCCCTAAGCCTTCCGATTTCCAAAACCGTATTTGGAGCATTATGATGATTTACCAAAAACACAAGATTATTTCCGTTATTGGTATATCGAAGAAAACGCTCTTCTGTCAATTCTGACTTTAGCAATTGTCGGTCAATCGCCGGAATGATTTCTTCCAACCTATTCATTTTTCGTTTCTAATTCATACACTTTTCCCTTGACAAATGCTGCCCACTCCATATCGGTTTTACTTGCATCCAACTCCTTCGGTCCTATTGGCTGTCCCAAGTGAATGGTTACTTTACTTCCAATCTGTCGGTACATCTCATCAACAAGAAAAAACATTTCAATATTAGCTTTTATCCCAAGTTTCTTTCGCCAATAAGCAAGATTATAAAAGAACTTGGAATTTCGACCTTCCACAAAACAAGGTAAAATTTCTTTCTCATACTTCTTAGCCTTTGCAATAAAGCTTTTTTTCCAAACCAAATCCTTAATTCCATGATCGGATTTTCTAGAAACCAGCCCAGCCGGGAAAATCATTACCGCAAAATCTCCCGCAAATACCCCGTCAATTGTATCCAAGGCTTTCACCGAATTTTTCCCATGTTTATTCACCGGTACAAAAATTGGCTGGAAGTTTTCAAATGCCATGAGCAGATCATTTACCAAAAATCGGATATCGGGTCTAATCCGCCCGATGGCATACATCAACGCAATTCCATCCAATCCACCCAAAGGGTGATTCGATGCTACAATTACCCCTCCTTCTTTGGGAATATTTTCAGCCCCGGTGAGTACAACCTCCATCCCAAACTCCTCAATGATGGCATTGACAAACTCAAGCCCTCGCAAATGCCCGATTTTTGCCATAACCTGATTGAGCCAAGCTTCATGGGTGATCCTTTTGATATAGGAAATCACAAACCTAGGAAGCCATTTGAGGAGCTTAGGATTCTTGGACTGTATTGCATTTTCTATATCAACAAATTTTTTTGGCATGGATCAATCAAAGAGAAAAAGGGGTGGATTCTGCTTGAATGTTGGATTAATCTAAGTCCAAAACTACAAATTCTCTGCATTTATTTGGATGATGTATTTCACGGCTATTCCAGCAAGCTGAAAACCAAGTGAGTACTTTTTTTGTCTTGTAAATAAAAATGACATGACAATACTACTTTCAGGCAGTACCTCCGGTATCGGATGGGAAACGCTTAAGACACTTTATGATCAAGCAGACCAATGGATTCTCCCGCTAAGAAACCTCAAAAAAGCCGAGTCGCTTTTTCAGGAATTACCTGATCAGGATCGGTTGAAGTTATACCCCATGGATCTCAGCTCCATCAAGCAAACTCATCAAGTGGCTGAACAGATCAAAGTTAATCACCCGAACATAGATGTGCTAATCAACAATGCAGGAGGTATGTTTCCTGGAGGAAAGAAAACTCAAGAAGGACTGGATATGACCTTTGCGGTAAATCATCTTGGTCCCTTTACCCTGACCAAGCAGCTCCTGCCCTGCCTTTCCAAAGAAAATTCAAAAGTCATCTACGTAAGTTCGGAAGCACACCGAATCCCTGGCTTAGACCTAAATGATTTACTCTTGGAAAATTACACTAGCACGATTACAGCATACGGTGCGGTAAAACTATTTAATATCCTTACGTCCAAATACTTAAAGGATATTGGATATCAAACCTACTCCCTTCATCCCGGAGCGGTAAAGACTGCTTTTGGGGCAGAAACCGACCCAATCAGTAAAGCGATTATACGCGCTACGCAACTTTTTTTCATTTCGCCAAGAAAAGGAGCGGAAACCACTATTTTCTTGACCAAAACACCTATTAAAAACCTAGACTCTGGAGCCTATTATGTGAGAAAAAAAGTTAAAAAACCTTCCAAACTTGCCCAATCTAAATCACTTTCCACCAAACTATGGAATCAAAGTGAAGAAGCCTTGAAAAATTTAGGTCTCTAATAAATTGACTACTTTTGTCAAGGAAACCTAGCTTAGTAATGAACGAAACAATAGTGTCCCTGAGTCCGGGAAAATGGAGCGACTACGAACTGATCGATACCGGTGGATTTGAAAAATTAGAACGATTTGGAGATTTCATTCTAAGCAGACCTGAGCCTCAGGCGATCTGGGATAAAAGTCTAGCAGACTCAGAATGGAGAAAGCTCACCCATGCACACTTTTCAAAAGAAAAAAACAACCCTGAAAAAGGAAACTGGGAACAATTCAAAAAAATGCCCCACAATTGGTCCATTTCGTATACGAATGATCAAGGATTATCCCTTAAACTTAATTTAGCACAAACCTCATTCAAACACATCGGACTCTTTCCCGAGCAGGCGGTCAATTGGGATTACATTTATCAAACCCTCAAAAAATCTCCTGTCAAAAATCCAAAAGTACTTAATCTTTTTGCCTACACCGGTGCAGCCTCGGTAGCAGCCCGAGCAGCCGGTGCGGAGGTGACTCATTTGGATTCGGTCAGACAAGTAGTGACCTGGTCCAGGCACAATATGGAATCTTCCGGCTTGGATAATATCCGTTGGATGGTTGATGATGCCATGAAGTTTATCAAGCGGGAAGCGCGTCGGGGAAATAGCTATCAGGGGATCATCCTTGATCCTCCTGCCTACGGCCGCGGTCCTGATGGAGAAAAATGGATATTGGAGGAACAAATCAATGAAATGCTCAAAACTTGTGCAGAAATATTGGATCCAAAAGATCGTTTCCTTTTGCTCAATATGTACTCCCTAAGCTTCTCCTCCATGATTGCGGCGAATTTAATTCATTCTTCCTTTGGCAATGTCCCAAATGCCCAACATGGTGAACTTTATCTGCAAGACCGCTTTGAGAAAAAACTACCCTTGGGTGTGTTCTTTCGATTTTCCAGCTTTTGAATTGAATTCAAATCATGAATAACCGACAATTATTTCTTTCCCACCTGGCTCAAACCACGGATTTTCCCTTAATGATCGAAATCGAAAAAGCGGAAGGTGTATGGCTTTATGGACCAAAAGGCGAAAAATACATGGATTTGATTTCAGGAATTGGCGTAAGTAATGTAGGTCATCGACATCCCAGGGTAATACAAGCCATTCAGCACCAACTCAATCATTACCTTCATTTGATGGTTTATGGAGAATACGTGCAAAGTCCTCAAGCCAAACTCGCAAAAGCGTTGGTAGACACCCTACCAGAACCCTTGGACAATGTCTATCTGGTCAATAGCGGATCTGAGGCGATAGAGGGAGCATTAAAGCTGGCCAAGCGTTACACTGGAAGACCGGAGGTAGTTTCCTGTATCAATGCCTATCATGGAAGTTCACATGGCGCCTTAAGCATTGGAGGAAATGAGGTATTCAAACGAGCCTATCGGCCTTTAGTGCCCGGCGTATCCACTATCGTTTATGGAGGCTTTGCAGATTTGAACCGAATTAACCGCCAAACCGCCGCAGTGGTGGTGGAAACCATCCAAGGTGAAGCCGGAATCCGGATCGCTTGTACGGAATATTTTCAAGCCTTACGAACGCGTTGTGATGAGGTTGGAGCCTTGTTGATTTTGGATGAAATTCAGGCGGGATTTGGCCGAACGGGAAAATTCTGGGCGTTTGAGCATTTTGGAATCATTCCTGATATTTTGGTCTGCGCCAAAGGCATGGGCGGTGGTATGCCCATTGGCGCTTTTATTTCTAGTAAAGAGAGGATGAGCGTTTTCAAAAATAATCCCTTACTGGGACATATTACTACTTTTGGTGGACATCCGGTTAGTGCAGCAGCCAGCTTAGCAACGATTGAAATTTTGAAAGAAGAGTCGCTCATCGAACAAGTGGAGCAAAAGGCAGCACTGATCAAAAAGCAATTAATCCATCCCAAAATCAAAGCGATTCGAAATAAAGGTTTGATGATGGCTGTGGAGTTTGAATCCTTTAAGAGTTTAAAACCGATTATTGATCGAGCAATCGAACTTGGGGTGATTACAGATTGGTTTTTATTTTGTGACGATTCCATGCGAATCGCTCCTCCTTTAACGATTACTGAAAGGGAAATAAATGAAGCTGTTGCACGAATCATTCAAGCCATCGAAGACAGCACAAACTAAGCAACTATGGGTCAAAAAAAATGCCCTCACTGTGAAAAATGGTCGCGTTGGAATATGAATTTAACCGATCCTTGCGAGCATTGCGGTCAACCTCTTGGTGGTAAAGACTTAAAAAATCAAGAACGAAGAGAGCAAGAGCAACTCAAAAATACAGAAAATTGGCTCTTTACCATTAAGAAAACAGACTCTTCCCTACTCGTTTTTCTCAAGAAAATCGGGAATTCCTTCTACACGATTTTCATGGCCATCCTATCATTCCTCCTTTGGCTGATTGCAGTAATGCCAGGTTGATGACAGTACTTAAAAATCCCTTTTTCTTCTTTCCTGTACTTCTTTTTGGGCTCAATCAACTATTAGAGAAAGCCTTCCAAATTTTCATCCCAATTATTCATGCCTATTTGGACGATTTATTGGCCATGCCGGTCATTTTGGGAATTACCCTTCAACTATTTCGATGGATGCACCCAGCCAAAAACTCCTATATTTTCGCCAAAACGCCGATAATCATTTCCTGGGTTTATGTTTCGCTTGTCTTCGAATGGTTTTTACCGAGACAATCCCCTCAGTATATCAGTGATCCCTGGGATATATTATGCTACGGAATGGGTACGATTTACTTTTATCGATGGATGAATAAACCCAAAGCTCAATAATTCAGTTAACCTTAGAGAATAAAATATCCGATCAAAGGTCACCTCTTTCGTTCTTAAGCCGCTGGAATTTTAAGTTTAAGTCCGATGGAATTTCCTTAAAAAAAGAGTAAACCTATGAATAAGAAAAGCTCAAAAATATTTCCAATCCAATTTTCAGAAGAGGAGTTAAAAAACAAACTAGACCCTCAATCTTATCATGTACTCCGAGAAAAAGGTACCGAACGTCCTTTTACCGGCCAATATTACCTCAACAAAGAAACTGGAATCTACGAATGTAAAGTCTGTGGAAATGACATTTTTCATTCCTCCAAAAAATATGACAGCGGCTGTGGATGGCCAAGTTTCACCGAACCAATTTCCCCGCAGGCAATTGAAGTCCAGATGGATTACAGCCACTTTATGGTCCGTGAAGAAATCCTCTGTGGGCAATGCGGATCACATTTAGGACACCGATTTCCCGACGGGCCAGATGATAAAGGAGGCATCCGCTATTGCATTAATTCAGTAAGTATGGATTTTAAAAAAGAATAGTAAAAATAAGCTTATAAACCGATTTTAGAAAATCTGAAGAGAAGTTTTGCTGAATCAAAAGGCCTATCCTGTTTTATTACAGTATTCCTTTCTCAGGATGTTTTGGAGTGACAGTTCTGCCGAATTCCTTCATCGCTTCGATTTGTTCTTCCATATTTCCATTTGGGTAAATGCAGGGACCGATTCCGGCTTCTTTTTTCTTATAATCCAAATACCCAATGACTACGGGTACATTTGCTCCAAGGGCTATATGGTAAAATCCGGATTTCCACTTTTTGACCGCATCGCGAGTTCCCTCAGGGGTGACCATAATGACCAACTCTTTGGAGTCCTTGAGCATCGAAGTCATGGCTTCGGTATACGTTTGTTTTCTTCCTCCCGGGACACGCTTTCTATCAATGGCGATCCCGCCTAAACCTTTAATTAACCATCCCAATGGCCCAACCATCACTTCTTTTTTGATGGTAAACCTGACCGGAATGTCCATTAGAAAAAAGGCAGCTCTTGCATAAAGCAAATCCCAATTTGACGTGTGCGGAATCGCAATCAAAACCGCTTTTTTTAGCCCTTCGGGCCAATTCGCATTGAGCGACCAGCCACTCAACCAAAATACAATTCGGGAAAGAAACTTCATCATAGGGAAGGTTGGTTTTGAGGTGAATTTGTCAAATCAGCAAGTGATGGATTTTCCGATGCGAAGCGCATGGTTTCCTGATAACCCGCCTGAAAAAGTTCCGGGGCTTTCTTGATATCAAATACCCCATATTTTCCAAGGCCTGGGGCCTCGATGAAATAATCGCATTTGGCCTTTCTACTGTACACGTTGTAATTCATCGACATGATCACCGCGCGTTCAATCAGGCCTTTCATATTTCGGATATTGCTTTCCTCTGGCAATTGGTTACAATTGACCCCGATGACATAATCACAGGTACCATCTAGCGGCTCCACAGGCAGGTTATTGAGTACTCCGCCATCCACGAGAAATTTATTTCCGATTTTGATTGGCTCAAACATACCCGGGATACAACTCGATGCCATGATCGGCTGGATAAGCTCACCTTCTGAAAAGTAAATCACCTTACCCTTATTAATATCAGTAGCAGCTACAGCCAAAGGAGTCTTTAGCTGCGCAAATTCATTGTGGGAGAGGTAAGTGCGAAACAAACTTTCAATGCTACTCATTTTCAAAATTCCAGTCAGCGATATCGCCGGACGAAGAAACTTGAAATAATTAGTCTCAACAATGATTTTAAGAATCTCTTTTGGCTCATAACCCGCACAATACATCGCTCCGGCAATCGCACCAGCGGAAGTTCCACTGACTTTGGTCGGGAAAATCCCCAATTCATTGAGGGCTTGAAGTACCCCCAAGTGAGAAATCCCCCTCACACCTCCGCCGGATAGTGCGACCCCGATTTTCAAGTCAGATTTCATTTAGCCTAAATGTTTGATCCACACGCACTCCCTTTTCGGTCATTTTTACCGTACAGCATTCATTTACGGGATCATGCTCAAAAAACAAAATGTAATTTTCACGCGCCGCTTCTTCCAAAAACCTTCCCTTTTCCTCCATGGTTACCAAAGGCCTGGTATCATATCCCATGACATATGGAATCGGAATATGCCCGACGGAAGGCAAAAGGTCTGCAACAAAAACCAGGGTTTTGCCTTTGTACTGAATTTTTGGAAGCATTTGCTTATCTGTGTGACCGTCTACGGTAATAAAATCAAAGTTGGGCACCAGACTTTTTGACTCCAGGTCAACAAATTTCAATTGACCTAACTCCTCCATGGGGAGGATATTATCTTTGAGAAAAGAAGCTTTTTCCCTTGGATTAGGTTCAGTGGCCCATTCCCAGTGTGCGGCATTGGACCAATAGGTAGCGCGCGGAAAGGTCATTTCGTACTGACCATGGGAGCCGTAGCTTACTCCTCCTCCACAATGGTCAAAATGAAGATGAGTCAAAAAATTATCTGTGATTTGATGCAAACCTACGCCCAATTTTTTCAACGATCCTTTCAGCGAATCCTCTCCATGTAAATAGTAATGAGAGAAAAATTTAGCATCCTGTTTGTCTCCAATTCCATTATCTATGAGAATCAACCGATCCCCTTCCACAACCAATAAGGAACGCATCGCCCAGGTGCAGAGATTGTTTTGGTCTGCAGGATTGGTTCTAGACCATAGGACCTTTGGTACCACACCAAACATGGCACCTCCATCCAATTTAAAAAATCCGGTATTGACAGTATATAATTCCATTTTGGGATGTTGGGTTAAAAACCAAAAGCAACCTTATCTGACGAAAGATTGCTTTTGATTTTACAGGTAAAAGAAAATCATTATCACGATTTTCAATTCTATTTTATTCGACGACAACCCCCATTTTGCAGAATTTATCAATTCGCTGATCAATCCGCTTTTCGGGTTTAATTTTATCTAATTCTTTCAAGGAGGCAGCAATAATTTCTTTTAGTGTTTTTGCCATGCCTTTGAGATCCTTGTGCGCTCCTCCTAAAGGTTCGGGAATAATATCATCGATTAATCCATTTCCTTTCATATCCTTAGCAGTTAATTTTAACGCTTCTGCGGCTTGTTCTTTGTAATCCCAAGACCTCCAAAGAATCGAAGAGCAGGATTCTGGCGAGATCACTGAATACCAGGTATTCTCAAGCATAAATACTTTGTCACCAATAGCGATTCCCAATGCTCCTCCAGATGCCCCTTCCCCGATAATGATACAAATCACAGGTACTTTTAGCATAAACATTTCTTTGAGGTTTCTGGCGATGGCTTCACCCTGTCCCCGTTCTTCAGCTTCTAAACCTGGAAATGCTCCCGGAGTATCGATTAAGGTCACGATCGGCTTTCCAAATTTCTCGGCCATCTTCATCAACCGAAGGGCCTTTCGGTACCCTTCTGGATTAGCCATACCAAAATTTCGTTCCTGCCGCTGCTTGGTATTTCTTCCTTTTTGCTGCCCGATAAACATGACCGTGCGACCATCGATATCTCCAAGTCCACCAATCATGGCTTTATCGTCTTTTACTGTACGGTCCCCGTGAATTTCAATAAAATCATTGGTGATTTCATAAATGTAATCCAAGGCATAAGGTCGATCAGCATGTCTGGAAAGCTGCACCCGCTGCCAGCGCGTCAGATTCTCAAAGGTTTCTTTTTTCAAAGCAAGGATTTTATCTTCCAGAGATTCAATATCTGAACTTAAATCGATGTTACGACCTTTTGCCAGATCCTTCATTTCTTGCAGCTTTTGCTCTAAGTCAGCTATGGGTTTCTCGAATTCTAGTACCATTGTGGTGAATTTTGAAAGGAACAAAGATAAGGAATATCCTGCAGCCGCAAACCCTTTGGTGGAAAACCAAATCAGGTAGTTTTTATTTAAAAATTATTTAACTGAAATAGAATAAGATAGCGTATATCTAGAAAAAATTTTCTAGTGACCTATTGCAGAAAAACCCGAAATACCTACCTTTGCATCACTTCAAACGAGAAGCACAGCACAAAAAGACGACAACACAAAAAAAGTAGCTGACTGAGAAGTAAAGAGCTCCTCTGTTACTGAGAAAGTCCTCAGCTCATGGTCAGTACTATAAAGATATTTGGAGTGGTAGTTCAGCTGGTTAGAATGCCTGCCTGTCACGCAGGAGGTCGCGGGTTCGAGTCCCGTCCATTCCGCATTAAAGCCCCGATTTTCGGGGCTTTTTTGTTTTAATCCCATTAGTTTTATTGGATAGCTAGCCTAAATCATTCCATCCGAACGGAATGAACAGGTTCATCCCAGAAGTCGGCTAAGTTTATAGCTGGTAAACGCCTCACTGATTTAAGAGGGATCACTGAAACAAAACAGCCTTTACACTTATTTTTTACTGAAAAATCCAACAAAGGTAGCGCTCATAGGAGAGGGATTTCTAACAGCCTAGAAAACTGGTTTTGAGAATGTCCCAGGATTTTAAATCAATCAACTTTGAAAATACCCTTTCTGAATCTTAAGTTAATTTTTTCCAGCTTTCGTTACCAAAGACGGTAAGCCTTTTAGGAGTATTGGCTTGATGGGTGGGGCCGTACAGCCACAAGACCACACCCAAATTATCGTGGATATGATTAATCTCCAAGAAGCTGGGAATGCCCCGCGGATGCGGCATGTTGGCTTTTCTCAACCCACAGGTTCAAAAATGATCTCAGGGAGAGCATTAAATTTGGAAAGTGGATTCTCATGGGAGGTCATTCCAGACTTGGAACAAAAAGGCCATCGGGTAGAATTTAGTCTCGGTCCATACGGAGGATATCAAGCGATCAAATATAACCCAGTCCAAAAAGTATATTATGGATCTACCGAATCCCGAAAAGACGGATAAGCTGCCGGTTATTAACAATCGAGTAGGAAGGTAGGGATTATTTCCCTACCTGTCCTCTCACACCACCGTACGTACCGTTCGGTATACGGCGGTTCTTTAAGTTTTGATTCTAACCTTTAGATAGTGGTCGGAGAAAAATGTAAACCCGGCTTGTCGTAGTTTTTCAGTGGTAATGGTCGTAGCAAGTATAAAGCTATTGGCCAAGTGCCAGTAGCCCTTCCTTGAGTTCGCCCATTCCCAAGCTTTGGATTTCTTAACCCCAAGCTTGATTAGATTCCTCAGTCTGGTCTTTATTCGTTTCCATTGTTTCCAAATAACCATTCTAAGCCTTCGTCTGTACCACTCATCTACCCTCTTTAGCAGCTTCTCCATATCCGCCAACTTGAAGTAGTTAACCCAGCCAATGATGTATTGGCGGAGCGATTCCTTCCTGCGTTCGTTACCCCAGCCATTGCTACGCGATGTCAGCTCCTTTATGTGAGCTTTCATCTTTGCCACACTTTTGGGGTGTATGCGTAGCCTCCCTTCGCCCTTCGTTTTGTAAAACGAGTAGCCTAGGAACTTCACCTTAGTGCAGTGGGCTACTTGGCTCTTCTCCTTGTTCACTTTTAAGAACAACTTTTCCTCAATAAAACGGATGATAGAGCCCATTACCCGCTCCGCTCCTCGTTTGCTCTTACACCAAATAACCAAGTCATCTGCGTATCGAACAAACTTGTGACCTCTGATTTCCAGCTCTTTATCCAGCTCATTCAGCATGATGTTGCTAAGTAGAGGACTTAATGGCCCTCCCTGCGGAACACCTGCTTCACTCGCTTCGAGTTGGACACCCATCTGCACCCCAGCATTCAGGTATTTGTGTATCAACGATACTACCCTGCCGTCTTTGATTGTGCGGGAGAGCACTTCTATCAGCTTGCTATGATTCACCTTGTCGAAGAACTTCTCTAAGTCCAAGTCAACTGCGTATACATAGCCCTCTGTGATGTACTTCCTACATTTCTCTAGAGCTTGGTGGGCGTTGCGCTTCGGTCTGAACGTATCCACCCGAGCAACCCCGTCTTTGCTTAGTTTGATTTTTTACTAATGAAAAGTTTATAATAATTGGGCAGAAGTTCCTGTATTTTCTGGATGTTGGT